>JBDVMP010000099.1:0-112909 GCA_039970095.1 Cyclobacteriaceae bacterium | reverse complement strand
ACCAACTGATCTACTCTGGGCATATACTTGCCCGAGGATTGCCACATGTCCCTGTACACCAGGCACAAGCCTATTTCTTTCGACATGATAATGTTATTTATTTTACTTTTTCGACTTTCGTGATTTTGCCTTTTCCCTGAGTAATAGTTTCAATGGCGGCTGTAATAGCTGCCAGTTTGTTGGGTTCGATCGATGCAGGTGAGGGCTGAGCCAATTCTTCGGAAACAAATCGGTTGACCAGGCGAATGAGTAGGTTGCCGGTAACAACCACCAAAAAGAGCACTAAGAATACGGTGATCATACCGATAAGTAAAAGAGATAGTGCTGAAGAAATGGTTGGCTCCATATTGAAAAATTTAACTCCGTCCGGATTTGCTGTTTTTAAAACCCTTCAAGGTAACAATTTCATACAAATAGACGAGGGAAACCATGAAGTAGATTTACCTGCGAGACTGATAAATATCATGGTGGAAAAGAAAAAAGACGGCCTTAACCGTCTTTTAAACTACTAACCAAACCAACTCCCTGTGGTAAACCAGCAGGGAGAACTATGATAAACTCTACTCATTGATAAAAAGGCTGATAGCCACACCCCCGGCTCTACACAGCTCAAAGTCTATTAATGTGGCGCTTGTCACTTCTTGTTGCTCAATCACGTAACCTGTAGGGTTTTCCAAATAATCTGCATCATCTGAATTGCGATAGATTGTAGCCGAATACGTTTTATCAGGAGAAAGAAATGAAAAATCTACCGTAGTGGTTCGCGCTTCCTCATTTGTGATGGCTCCTACGAACCAATTTTCGCTACCTCGTTCTTTGCGTGCTATGCTTATATGTTCTCCAATTTCTCCGTCCAATACTTTGGTGGTTTCCCAGTCTGTGGGTACGTCTTTAATAAATTGAAAAGCAGGGTGACCTTCATAGTTCTCTGGTAAATCATTGGCCATCTGCATGGGCGCATATATTATTAAGTACAGGGCCAGCTCACGAGCCATGGTTCCCAGTACTTGATTTCCCGGATTGGTCTTTATCATTATGTCAAATACCCCCGGAGTATAGTCCATAGGTCCGGACAATCCTCTTGTAAAAGGAAGTATGGTTACATGGTTTGGAGCACTGCCACCCATCGCGTTATATTCCTGCCCCTTTGCTCCTTCTCTCGATACCATATTGGGATAAGTTCTGCGCTTGCCAGTGTCTTTGATCGGTTCATGTGCGACAATCATGGTCTTATGTTTTACGCCCATTTCGATTACCCGCTGAAAATGCTTAACAAATTCCTGACCGTGGTGATAAAGCCCGTTCGGTAGTGTGTCTCCATTTTCTACATACCCCGTCTTAACAGCCTTCATTCCATATTTAGAAAGAAATTGATAGGCCTCCTCAAGCTGATCATCGTAGTTTTCAATATCTGCACCCGTCTCATGATGCCCGATAATATAAACGTCCCTTTCTGCTGCATAACTGCTCAGCTCCTCCACATCAAAGTCAGGGTATGGTTTGCTGAATTCGAATTTGGTGCCACCACCCATCCAGTTTCCATCCCATCCGTAGTTCCATCCCTCTACAAGGACTCCATTGAACCCATGCTTGGAAGCAAAGTCGATGTACTTCTTCACGTTTTGGGTATTAGCCGCATGCTTGGGGCCCTGATGCCAGGTACCCAGGCTGACGAACATTTCCCACCAGACTCCTATATACTTTCCTGGTTTGATCCAGGACACATCCTCCAATTTGTTGGGTTCATTCAGATTCAAAATCAAATAATTTGTAATCAAATCTCCCGGGGTTTTACCAATCTGAAGGGTTCGCCACGGAGTTTTGAAAGGAGCCTCTAAATAGGCCTTTGTTGGGTCAGTGGTGCTGTACGGCACCAGGTCGCATTTCAGTGTGGTGGAACCTGTCCCCCGTAGAATCATGCTTGGATAATCATAAAGTGCAGCTTCATGGATGCTATAATACAGGCCGTCGCTACCTTCGAGGGTCAGTGGCGTATGAACACGGTTGAGTTCACTTAACTGATTTTTAGCAAATTCATACTCGTAGCGATTGCCTGCAAATGCCGGAATCCACCACGCCTGGTGATCTCCACCCATTTTGAATTCTGTATATTCTTGCTTGACGACAAGATCCTGCAAGCCCTCTTGCTCGGGAAACTCGTACCTCAAAGCAAACCCATCATCAAACATGCGGAAAATGACATTCAGCATCAAATCCTCTGTGCTACTAAAATTGACAGTCAGTTCATTGTAGTTGTTGCGGATATATCGCTCTTCACCCCAGGGCTGCTCCCAGGTTTCGTCAAAAGCAGAGGTGCTTGCACTGACTATACTCAGTCCTGTAGCCAGCGAGGAAGCTTTATCTATATCAAAGCCAAGATATGATGTATCTACAACGGTACGATCTTCATATTTCAACAAGTAGAAGGGTCTGCCCTCATTATCCACGTCCACAGAAACTGTAAGACCTCCTCCTGGTGAGGCTAGTTCTGTAATGGGCTTTTGCGAACAAGAAACGGCAATTATGAAGATAGCTAATAGGGTGATGGCGTTTTTCATTATGAGGCTTTACTAATTGGTTAGTTCTGATAATTCTAATATTAGTCCCGTTAAAGGAGCTAGAGTAAGGTCATTTTGCAATTGAAATTCCGTGCCGGTGATTACATCCGTGCCCAGGGTGAAGCCATTTACAGCCTCCTGAAACCTTTCGAGAGAGACGGTGGAGGCCTCCGTACTATTATTCAACAATACCATGACCTTTTTACCTTCATGCTCCCGACTATAGACGTAAACATTGTTTTCGGGCAGATAATGTTTCAAACTGCCCTTCTGAACTACGGCACTGGACTTTCTGAAATTCAAGAGGTTTTGAATATGTAAAAAGGCAGTCTTTTGATCCTCTGACAAGTTTTCAAAATCAAAAGCATCTATATCATCTGATGACCAGCCGCCCGGAAAGTCCTGCCTGATATCTCCGTGATGATTGAAGTTTTCCATGAGTATCTCCGTGCCATAGTAGATCTGCGGGATTCCACGCGTGGTGATGAGAAAGGTCATGGCCAGCTTGAATCGATCCAAATCCTTGCCTATGGTAAAGAAAAACCGATCCATGTCATGATTGTCAAAGAAGGTGGTATTCTTCTCCGGCATGTCATAGAGAAAGTCCTTTCCCAAAGTTGCAAAGAGGTTTTTCACATCACCGTCTTCTTTAAATGAATTATGTATAGCATAGCACAGCGGAAAATCTGTGGTGCTGGTCAGGCCTGTGTTAAAACCCTCCGTTCCTTGTTTTTTTGGTGCCCAATAAGATTCCGTAGATTCATCGCCCACCCATGTCTCACCAAGCAAAAAGAGGTTCGGGTATTCGGTAAGCATTCGGCTGGTCCATTGCTGCATTACATTTTTATCATTGTAGGGATAGGTATCCATCCTGATGCCGTCAAGTCCGGCATATTCTACCCACCAAATACTGTTTTGGATGAGGTATGTTGCCATGAAGGTATTGGCGTGATTCAGGTCAGGCATGGTAGGCACAAACCAGCCTCTTTCCATATTATTCAAATCACTTTCAGTAGCATATGGGTCGGATTGTGAGGCAATGGAGTGGTTAGTAATCCTAAAGTCATCCACATCATGAACCCAGTCATCAAACGGTGCATCCTTCATCCACCAGTGCTCTAGTCCACAATGGTTGAAGACCATGTCCATCACGAGCTTCATGTCCTTCTCATGTAGTTTGTCAGAAAGAGACTTATATAGCTCGTTGGATCCGTAGCGTGGATCTACATTATAAAAATCAGTAATCGCATATCCGTGATAGGAGTATTCGGGCATATTGTTTTCTACCACGGGGTTGAGCCAAAGTGTGGTTATACCCAAATTTTCCAGGTAATCCAGTTTGGAAATGACCCCTTCCAAATCTCCTCCGTGACGCCCTCCGTGAAAGTCCCTATTGGCTCCTTCCATCATACCACCGATACTATCATTGGCTACATTGCCATTGACAAACCTATCTGGGGTGATCAGGTAAATAACATCACTCTGATCCACGGGAACGATACTCTCAGTGTTTCGGCTTAGCAGTTCATATGAAAGAGAAACACGTTGCGCCCCCGGCTTTTTCAATTCTATTTGAAAGGTATGTGCAGCGGCATTCTTTCCTATTTCCAGGTCAACAAAGAGGAAATTTGGATTTTGTGCCTCATGGACTTTGATGATCTCCACATTTTTGCTACCCCTCAACTTGATATTCGATCCTTTCAGGTCTTCTCCTTTGATGAGCAGTTGCACCGTACTTTGATTCATCCCTACCCACCAGTTGGGCGGCTCCACTCTATCGATAGCCTGACCAAGCGATTGGGATGAAAAAAAAGTGGACAAAAGAATGACCGTCAAAAGTCTGGTATAACTACTCTTCAACATATGTTTTAGGTTTAATAACCGGCAGGTGTCTCGTAAAGACACCTGCCGGCATAGTGACTAGTAACCGTCGTTTTGAAATAGGTTCGGGTTGGCGCTCAAATCCGTAGCTGGTATAGGGAACACCTCCAGATGGTCGGATATAGAAACACCATTGACGTCACCGCCTTTCCACTCCCACATCAATTCATCTCCACCACCGCTGGTAGAGTACTTATTAAATCTGATCAGGTCAAGTCTTCTTGTCGCTTCGAAATACAGCTCTCTGCCGCGCTCATCCAGCAGAAAATCAAGTGTCATTTCTGCATCTGTAATGTTTCCGGATGCATCGCCATAAGCTCTCTCTCTTAAGTCGTTGATATAACCAAGTGCTGTTGCTCTGCTGCCATTGCCTCCCCTAAGCACTGCCTCTGCATACATCAGATAAGCGTCCGCCAGTCTGAACAACGGATAGTCCGTGTCAGGGTAGGTATTGTTGCTGCCATTAGAACCGCCTGAGGTTATATTGCTGTATTTGGGTGAAGGGTACCCATTGTCCTCCCCAAGGATATCAGGTATATCTCGTGTTCTTCCCGAAGTAAAAAACTGCTGTCTGGAATCTGCCGTAAAAGCATCGGGTGCAGTTTCAAATAACGAAACAAAATTTTTGGTGCACCGGATACCTAACCAGCCTCCGGCCAGTCCCCAGTCGAGAGGTCTCATGTGACCTTCAGCTGTGGTGTCTTCCTTGGAGAAAATCATCCCACTGATAAGGAAAGTGGTAGATCCCCACGACTGACTGCTGTTGCCATCAACAGTGAGAGGAAAGATTATCTCAGAAGAGGTGTGGTTGTCAGCGTTGAAATTGTAGAGATATTCAGGGTTGATCGAATAGCCAGCATTGATTACTGACTCCATATCAGCTACCACATCATCGTAAATGCCTGTCAGCTCAGAAGCACCATCAGGTAAATAAACCGGGGCATTGAGTTTCAATTTGGCTCTTAGCATCCAAAGCGCTCCTTTGTCTGCTCTGCCATAGTCTCCCTGACCAGCATCCGCCAGAAGAGGTTCTATTTCATTGAGTTCGTCAAGGATGAAATTGTAAAGCACAGTAGGTGCTACCTGAGAAGGCAATGCTGACCCTACTTTGGTAATCAAAGTCACATTTCTAAACAAGTCCAGTGCATGCCAGTAAGCCATGGCTCGCACGAATCTAGCTTCAGCTTTGAAGGTCTCCACTTCACTCAGAAAAGCCTCATCGAAACCATCTGTATGAGTTTCTGTAATCCGAAGAAAGTCATTGGCCAATGCTATAGTAAAATAAATCCTGTAATACAGCACCCGCACAAATTGGTTGTCTGATGACCATGAGTTGGTATTCAAATCCTGGATACCTGCATCCGTCCACCTGATGACAGCTTCATCAGTAGTGAGCTCCTGGGCTTTCCAGTAAACCCTGATATAGCTACTGAAACCTTCGTCAGCAATGATCGAAAGATCTCCCGCGCCAGCGGGTCCCTCCTGGCCTGTCAATGTCAAACTGCCATAGACTTTTGCCAGATAAGATATATACGCTTCTTCCTCTGCAAAAACGATGGACTCAAGCGCCCGGCCGTCTTTTGGGGTTACCTCCAAATCGGTACATGAAACTGTTCCGATTATGATTGCGATTAGTGATACAATATATTTTTTCATTTTCATTGAGATTAAAATGTAAGATTAACACCACCTGTAAGTGTGATTGAGCGTGGGTAGAGGTTCTTATCTATCCCAGTATCAATCTCAGGATTCAGGCCTGAATAACCACTAAGCGTCAAAAGGTTTTGCCCGGTGAAATAAACGCGAGCACGCATCCAGCTAAGCTTGTCTATGGTGTACCCTACTGTGATATTGTCAAGTTTCACGAAGGAGGCATCTTCCAGATAATAATCTGATTTTAGCTGAGGTTGTCCAAACCGGGTTTCCAATACGGACGTATGCATGTTGTATGGCAGGTCTCCATTGATTCGCTGAAAGTGACCATAGTTTGATGCCACGTTGTTGTAAACATACTGACCGATATTGCTTCGGAAAGTAAAGGAAATGTCGATGGCCTTATATCTCATATTTGAGGTCAAGCCCAGGATGTATTTTGGATCTGAGCTCAGCCCTGCTACCAAATCGAGCTCGTTGATAATGCCGTCATCGTTTTGATCCACGTACATATTCGTTTTGTTGACCAGATCATATACCGGCTTGCCATCTGCATATATTTGCTGAAAGACATTGAATGAGTTCACTGGCTCACCCACCTTCCAGGTTTTAATGGTTTGTCCTACATCTCCATCGATACTACTTCCGGTATTTTCCTGCTGTGAATCCTTTGCTCCGGAGAAATCCAGAGATACGATTTCATTCACATTGTATGCCAGGTTAAATCCTAAATCGACAGTAAAATCTTTCGTCTGTACTACAGGGCTACTAAGCACCACCTCGATACCGCTGTTTCTGGTTTTTCCTATATTGGTCAGAATCCGGTCTTTTGTGTATGTACCTACTGGTGGTGGTACAGAGTTGATAAGCTTCGAGGTGTTCTTCTGATAAACATCTACCGACCCAACTAGCTTACCGTCGAACAATTCATAGTCAACACCGATATTGAGCGATGCTGTTTCCTCCCACTGAATATTTGGATCCTGCGCTTCCGGTCGAAGTGTAGAGTAGAATTGGTTTCCTAGTTGATATTGTGCCTGAGCACCTGAATATCGATAGGCTGCTATGTAAGTGTAGTCTTCCAGCTCCTGAAATCCCGTCACACCATAACTCGCTCTAATTTTCATATACGTCAGAACACCTGATGCAGCGTCCATAAATGGTTCATTGGAAATCCTCCAGGCTACCGCCACAGATGGGAATAAACCCCATTGATTCTTACCTCCGAATTTGGTGGAACCATCTCTCCTAAGTGTTGCTGTCAAAACGTATTTGTCCTGCAAGGAGAATATGGATCGTCCGTAAAATGAAATCAACCTGTTTTCGAGAGTACGGTAAAGCGGGGTTATCACACTACCGTCACCAACGGATGGGTTGTCTAGTCCATAAACATTGGTTACCAATGAATCAACTGAAAATTTATTGAACGTGTTGATGAAGTTTTGGTAAGAGTATCCTCCTGTGACGTTTATATTAAGATCAATGCTAGGGATCGTGGTTTTATACTCTCCATACACTTCTGCCAGTAGGCTTTTGCGAGAGTAGCTCTCCACGCCGTATGAACCGGGAGTATTATCCGTATTTTCTGACCGAATGTAAGTAGGAGAAAACCTTCTGCGTTCTCCGTTCTGCACATCGTAAGATGTGTTGGACACCAAGGCCAGTCCATCAATATATGGAATGTTGTATCTCAGCTCCACACTAGACAAACTTCTGAATGTATTGCCAATTTCCTTGCGTTCTTCTATCTCGGCAACTGGGTTTCTAACAGCTAAAGGGTTGTTATATTCGAAATACCCTCCGTAAGCGCTGGCAGAATCATAAACAGGCTGAGTCGGGTCAAAGCTCAATGCTCCGCCTACCTGATTTGAGGAGAATACGTCATCAGTAAATGCGTTTTTAGTGTTGAACTTTACCTGAATGGCGTCATTGAGCAATGATTTGTTCATGCTGTAATTGAGGCTGGTACGCTTGGTGCTGGAGTGGCGAAGTACACCTTCCAGTTCCTGATAACCCATCGAAAGCCTATAGCCTCCGTTTTCTAAACCCCCGGACACAGCCACATTGTGCGTGGTGGTGGTGGCATTCTGGACGATCTGATCTAACCAGTCAGTATTGTCATCACCCAACTTGTCTTCGTTGCGGCTACCATATACACGAACCACCTGTCTGAATTCATCGGCAGAGAATACATCTACTTCATCCACGAATGAACTCACACCAATGCTTCCATCGTAAGTTACTTTAGGTCTATCTGTTGACCCTCCCGATTTGGTAGTGATGATGATGACACCATTGGCACCTCTTGAACCATAGATTGCTGCGGCTGAGGCATCCTTCAATACAGTAATGTTTTCAACGTCGCTCGGATTGATGAAATTTAGTGGGTTTCTTCCCTGAGAAAATCCTCCCGGATTGAACGGTGTGTTGTCTAGCGGCACTCCATCCACTACGAAAAGTGGTTCGTTGCTGAGGGAAATGGATGTTCCTCCCCGCATTTTCACACTCACCTGGCCACCAGGCTCCCCACTCTTTGACACGATAGATACACCTGCTACCTTTCCGGCAAGAAGTTGATCTGGTGAGGTGATTACCCCTTTGTTAAACTGCTTTGAATCCACCTTGTTGACCACTCCGGTGACGTCTCCTTTCTCCACGGTACCATAACCAACTACCACTACTTCGCTCAATGCCTGCACATCCAGTTCCATGGTGATATTTATGATTGACTGTGAGCCCACCGCTACTTCCTGAGTGATGTACCCTACGAAAGAAAATATCAGTGTACTGTTATCAGAAACAGCCAGCTGATAGTTCCCATCCAGATCTGTAGTGGTTCCGTTTTGTGTGCCTTTTTGCACTATGGTAGCTCCCGGGAGTCCATAACCTTCTTCATCCAGAATCAGTCCGGAAACGGTACGCTCCTGAGCATAAGACCATGAAGAAATTGCCAGCAGAGTTGTCATGAGGACAATCCGCGAAATCTTCATCGCCCGGGAATTGAACTTGATAAACGTTTTCATCATACTTCTTATGTCTAGTAGTTATTGCTTAATTATTTTCCCCTGAGTGATCAGGTTTTGTTTGGTTGATATTTCATAGAGATATGTGCCACTGTCCAAATGTTGAATGTTCATTTTTCCTGTTGGCTTGACCGCCTTATAAACCAAGTGACCTGAAAGACTGTAGATTCTGATTTCCTCTACATCTGCCACGGACTTGATGCTAAAACCCTCAGTCGTAGGGTTTGGGTAAACCTCCAAATCACGGTTGAGGCTGGTAAACCCTGTAATAAGGTTGACCGGGTTGATGGTGATATAATTATCTATTTGCTTTGAGACGTATATTCTAAATTCTCCTGGCAAAAGCTCAATCGGCTCATTGGGGTCTGCTACTGTTATTTTCTCGCCGGTGAAGTAATCGTACCAGTCGCCGGCCTGAACAAAATGAGGGTCTTCTGTGAGTGTTCCTTTCCCAAAATTTCCCACAACAGATATCTTGAGATCAGGGTGGTCATAGTTGATCCATTTCACCGAACCGGTAGATTTCCAGCTGAAGTATTCATTGTCGAGGTAGTCGGTCTTTGTTTTCAGGTTGATCAGTGATTGGTACATGGCGAACAGCCTTATACGATCCGGGTCTTCCAGGTATTCCCAATGAGTCGGCTTTACGCCTAGTCTGTCATTATTGAGTTCTTCATCATATCCGGTCTCGCCAAATTGCCACACCATCTTTGGACCCGGCACAAGAAAGAAAAATGCAGCATTCAGCTCCAGTCTGTTTATCAGGTAACCCAAAGGTTTGTTGGTCTTCAGGGCATCCCACATTACGCGCTCTTCATCGTGGCTTTCCATATAGCCTACCACTCCCTGGCTTGTCCAATCTCTGTCTTCGTGATAGAGCCAAAACAAATTGTCTGAATTAGATTTAGCTGTGCTTCTATATTGATGGTTCATATTGCCCCAAAGCATCATCCCTTTTGCGGCGAGCGCTTTCTCCTCAGAATTGTCCGCAAAATGCTCTAAAATGATGTACGCATCTTCATCTACATCTGTGATATAACCTGCGTACTTGTTCCAGATATTGATGCGGGTAATATCATAAGCTCCCCATCCTCCTACATCGCCAAGCGTGTTTTTCTGGGTAAACCCTTTTGAGAGGTCAAAGCGATAACCATCCACTTTGTATTCCTCTATCCAGTATCGCACCACATCTTTGAAATATTCCTGAGTGTACGTGCTCTCATGGTTCATGTCATAGCCCACATTGTAGTCATGTTTTGGTGTGATGTTGAACCAAACATTTTCGGCAGTTGGGGGGCCAAAATCTCCGCTGGCGTACATTTTGACCATTGGGCTTCTGCCAAAATGGTGATTAAGTACCATGTCAAATATGATGGCAATGCCACGTTTGTGTGCTTCGTCTATCAGTTCCTTGAGATCATCTTCAGTACCGTAGTACTTGTCTGGAGCAAACATGTAAGATGGATTATAACCCCAGCTCAGGTTGCCTTCAAATTCAGTGACGGGCATGAGTTCAATGGCATTGAAACCTAGTGAATCAAAATAGTCGAGCCTTTCTGTAACTGATTTATAAGTTCGCTCCTCTGTAAAGTCTCTGATGAGCAGTTCGTATATGACAAGGTCTTCGCTGGCGGGCCTCTCAAAGTCTGTTACCTCCCACTGATAGTCAGGTTTTCCTGGTTGCAAATATGTTGCTTCCTGTGTCGCATAATCTGAAGGGAATGGCAGCAAACCCGGATACCTGTTTTCCGAAATGATTTCCGGATCATCGTATGACGAGCTTACTTTTTCTGAATAAGGGTCAGAAATGGTAATTTCTCCATCTATTAGGTATTGGTAAATGTACTCTTGTCCGGATGTCAGATTTTCTATGGTCAACCAGAATCGGTCGCCATCTTTTTTCATCAAATAATTTTGATTTAGTTCCCAGCTATTGAAACCTCCAAGCACAAACACATTGTCTTTATTTGGAGCCATCAAAACAAGCGTGGCTTTGGTGGGATCATCGTCATAGTAATTGATCCCTGTCTTCAGTCCTTCGGGCACGGTGGCTTCTTCCGGCGTGGGCGTGATGCTGTAGGTATGTTTATAGGATTCGGTATCAGTACCGTTAGTAGCTGATACGACCAACTCGTGCACTTCACCATCGGCCACTACCTCATGATCATACACCAGGCTCGTTACATCGGTTTCGCTAGTTAGCGTTTCATTATCTAATGTTATCGATATAGTCGCCGCTTCCGACGTGGCAACATCTATATTAATATTTTCTCCAGCTTCATAAAATGAGCTGGTTTTAGTTGGTGAGTTCACCTTAAGTGAAAAGCCTTCAGGAATGTCGAAGACACGATCTGCTGTTTGACCATCGGACCAGTCGTTTCCTTTGAGAAGAACACCTACCTTCTTAATGTCTGAGGCAGATTTATTGGTAAACTCTGTGAGTTTCAGGGTAATAGAAAAGTAGATGATTCCCTGTTTTACTTCTCTTGTAAACTTTGCCTTATCGGTCAAATCCGGATTGCTATCTGCTGGGTTTACATTGGAGGGTACATCCACGTCGCTAAGATCAGGTAGCCACAGCCATAGCCATGCCTCTGATAAATTGGAAAGGCCGGAAGCCGATACTTTATAAGATATCGTGATCTCATCTTCCGGAGTAAAGAAATCTGGAGTTATGGTGGGAGTTATTGCTTCCTGCGCTTTTGCGAATAGGACACACGAAAACAATATGAATATGAGTAAAATTCTATTCATCATCTGGTTTTAGAAAATGGCCGCCCCGTCGGGGCGGCCATTTTATTATAGAATTATTGAATTGTAGCTGTGTAAGTCTCTCCTCTGTTGTCAGTGGAAAGTGTAATGTCATAAGTACCTGCTGCACTTACTGCAATGTTGGATCCATTGTGAGTTAGTCCTGTCAAATCTCCACCAAGGTTGTATTCCCAGGCATTGTTTGCACGGAACTTAATTTCACCAGCATCAAGTGCAATATTCAGTGTAAATGAGCTGGTTCCTTCGGTCATGTCAGCGTCATCAGCCCAACCATCACCGCCAGTAACTGAAGCTGTTGCGCTACCTATTACACCAAAAGAAGCTTTGTCGATTGTTGCTGTATATGAAGCACCATCATCAGATGTAGTTACTACGATATAGTAGAATCCTGCGTCATCGGCTGACATCATAAAGTTGTCTGTACCAGTCAGTACTCCTGAGTTATCAGTGGCAGCTCCAACACCAAGCCATACTGCACCATCTGCTACTTTGAATTCACCTTCTGTGATTTCGATTACTCCATACCATCTGTAAGTAGATCCGTCATGGTTAGGTGTTAGTAGTGGACCAGTGCTCCAGTCTTCAGGGCTTCCAACAGCTGTTCCTCTAAGACTCCAAGGGTGCTCGGTAGGGTCATAAGAAATTTCTTCAGCTTCTCCTGTCTTCTCATATCCCCACGTAATACTCTCCCCTTTGCCAGGTGTATAAGTCACCGTCACAGTAAAGTTGGCATCAGGCTCATCGAATGCAAAATTTGATCCTCCTGAAACTCCATCCAAACCAAAGTTTGAGTGAATGTTTAGGCCGTCAACATCCTCTATGTTAGTATCCCAGTGGCTATTGTATCTGAATTTGAATTCAGTATTACCTGTTCTTAATGTAATGTCTGTTCCTTCAAAAACAACTTCGTCAGCAGAGGCAGACTTCACGTCTAATTTTTGACCTGAGTTCCATGTGTCAGCAGTAGCTGATCCGATTACTTCAAAATACCCAACTTCTGTAAAGAAGAAAAGGTTGGAAGTTAAATCCACATGAACGTGGTATAAGCCAGCTTTAGAAATGGTGATAGCTGCGCCATCGGCAGTAAGGTCTCCTCTGTTCAGGCTATAATCTTCATTTCCTGCAAGTGGCGTTCCTTCAAATGAACCTCCATAAATCGTTGGTTCGTTGTTAGAGTACAATACAAAATTGAATGATCCCGCTTCCAAATAGATATAAGCTGCATAGAAACCGTCTCTAGTCTCTCCGCTTCCTACAGTGCCGGCACCAAGCTCAAGAGCGGCAGCAGGCGTGTCACCTGAAGCAGATCCTAATACGTAAAACCCATCGGCTACAACTGGATCTTCATCGATGATGATTGGGTCGTCATCCTCGCTACATGAAATAAAAACACTCACCATGGCTATAGATAGCAGCATGGATAGAAATTTGATTGATTTGTTCATCTTCTTCATTTAGTTAGTTATTTAATATTTCCGTTCGTTTTTTTTATGTTGGAATTAACATTTTCCAAACGATTGGCTTTTCAAATATCAAATTCATAATTGATCGCCTCACGAAAGAGGAGGGTACATTTGGTTATCAGTAGGAAACTGAAATAGCTGTTTATTTCGCATGTCATTTTGGAATAACAGCCTAAATTTTGATTTAAGGGGGTTTTACTACAGAAGAGAGGTTAACAGATGGTTAACAAGTTATTTTTTAAAGAGGTTGATTTGTGGGCACTCTTTTGAGGTAGGTTAACACCAATTGGATGATTTGTTAACCTTTCGTTAACCTTTTAGAGGAATGAACTCCAGATCAAACAGATAAAATGAACTCTGTAAGTCCTTTCCCAGGATCTGTTTTGATCTTTTTTCGGATACGAGCGCGAGATACTTTGATGCTTTCCGGGGAGATTCCCAAAATGGAAGCACACTCCTGATTACTCAGGTTTAGCCTAATCAAGGCGCAATGCCTCAGGTCATGACTGGTCAACTCCGGGCACGTAGCTGTGAGCTTGGCATAGAATCCGGTATAAATTTGCTCAAAGTAAAGTTTGAAATCCTCCCAGTCTTTATCCTGTTTGAAACTTTCATCGATGAACCGGATGGTTTTGCGAATCTCAGCATTGGCTGCTTTATCCACTGATTTACTTACTTTTTCCAATTGCTCCTTTAAGTGCTGGAGTGTTTCGTTCTTTTGGATAATATTGAGCGTGTGAGTAGTGATCTGTTTGTTTCTATACTCCACCTGATCTTTGAGCTGGTTTTCCTTCAGTTGAAGGTATTTCAAATCCGCATCGGTCAGTGCCTGCCTTGCCTTAAACACCGCCTCGTTTTTGTCTAAGAGTTCTTCCTTTTGTTCAATTATATGGTTTTGCTGATCTATGATCTCATTTTTATGTTTCTCTATTTCTTCGGTGGCCTGAGCCACGAGCTTCTGTAACCTCTTTTTTTGATTGATCAGGTTGTAGTGGTAAACACGTATAGATATGACCACTATTCCAAAAGCGACCATAAGGAACATCAAAATAGCCCACCAACGCATATACCATGGGCTCAGCACACGAAAATTGAGCCTAACCGGATCACTCCATACCTGTCCCACACTTTTGGCTTCCACTTCCAGCGTGTAGTTGCCACGCCCTACACCAAATAAAGAAATGATTTGATTCCCCGAAGGAATGTTCCAATCTTCACTAATACCTAAAATCCTCGTTCTATACTGTATTTCATAGCCAGGGTATGTGAAGCTCCTGAACGAGATCTCAAGGTTCGATTGGTTTGGTATATTGGCAAGGTCATATTCTGTAAATCTAGCCTGGTCTCCTATTATAAAACTTTCTATGATCGGCTTAGGTGTCTTGTGGGTTTGTATCGAAGACAGGTTTAGTATGGCCATTCCTTTAGCTGTAGCTACGGTAAGTTCCCGGCCGTCATAATAAAAGCCTCTATGCCGGATCAACCTGGAAGGTAAGCCACTGGCTGTGGAGAAGTGAACACTCCAATCATTCTCGGAATAAAAAATACCCTCATTGGTACCAATCCACAAGCCCCCATCGATATATGCAAGTGCTCTGCAGGAGTAGTTGGCAGTTCCCGTCTCTCCAAATGCCACCTTAGCATCGGAGTAATATCTGCCATCCTTATTCTCTATAATAAGTACGCCCTCATTGGAGGCCAAAAATATCTGGCTCTCAGAAAAGGCTATATCTTCTACCCTTATGTTTTCTGAGATAGCGTATCTAAAGTCGATTTTCTGCTTTTCAAACTGCCCCGTGTCGGGGTTGTATTTTGACAGGATGTTTTCCAAACCTCCTCCAGCGATAAAAACCTCACCATTGGGCGCCTGCCTTATGATATTTGCATACGCACCTTCCAAATGTTTAATTCTTCCAGCCTTGTCAATCTCAATGACATTGGTCAAAGAGCTGGTTACCCATATTGACTCATCTATGGTGGTGATTTGATTTATGAAATTGAAGTCTATCCCGGCGGCATAGATTTCTTCGATTTGATTTGTCGTTGTAGAATATTGAAAAAGCCGTCCAAGATGATCACCAATCCATAAATCTTCGCCCTGCAGATGTATCGCTGTAAAGAAATAATCCTCAGCGAGTTTGACTAGCTCTTTTTCCTTATCTCTACTCTGTTGGAAATACAACTCCTCACCCGTAGTGAAATACAGGCTTTTATTTTCATCATAAACAAAAGATTCAATTCGATACTTTCCGGTTTCACCAAAAGGTGTGAAAGGAGTTTTTTTCAACAGACCCATGTTTTCGCTACCTGCTATCCATATTTCGTCATTGATTTCATCGTAATAAAGATCCACGATATCATTGAATTCCGGTCCTTCAAATTTCCTGATCCCCGAGAGGCCTTCATCAAATTTGAAATAGTATAACCCGCTATCCCATGTTCCTATAAGAATCAGATCGTTGACACGTTTGACGATAGAAACACCTTTTATTTCGGTGTGGGTGGCAATAAGCTCAATGTGCTTATCGCTATCAACCCTGACCACCACAATGCCGTCATTTCCCCCCACGACTAAATTGTCTCCCTTAAATGTGGCCATCCCGGTATACTCTTTCATTGGGATGTTGAGCGAATCAAATTTGTTGCTTTTCTCATTCCAGGACAGAAACTGCCCGCTAAATGAAGCCGCCCATATATTGCCAAAGGCATCCTCAGCAAATGAAAATGAGCGGTGATAATTGTAGTTATTTCCAAGAAGATACCGATCTTCCTCTTTATCTTCTATTCTCACAATCGCATTGCTTTCGCCTACCCATAACACCCCTTTTGAGTCCTGAAATACGGACTTGGGATAAAAAATGGATTCGACAAGATTGACGTCATTGTAGATTGCAGGTTCGAAGTATACAGAGTCCGTATAGCGAATGACTGATTGGATTCCACTATCGTTGATAACCACGAGGCGGTTGTCTGCAAGTTCGTAAAGCTTTTTGGAATAAAGGCTGCTTAGGCCATTGGAGTAGATAGACGTTTCCTGACCATTATAGGCCATGAGTCCCAAATCGGTAGCAAGCCAAATATATCCAGTGGTATCTTTCCAAATACCTTTTATCACCTCATTGGCCTGTACATCAGGGAAAGAATAATACTCATAAGGCGCCCTTTCCTGAGCGGGAACAGAGAAACGAAGGAGTATAAATGACAGAGTCAGGAAATATATTCTACCGATCATAGGTCGTCCCGGATTTGTCCCAAATTATGGACTATGGCAATTTATCGCATTTTGAAGGAACAAAAAAAGCAGGCCTAAAGACCTGCTTTGCAATTCTATATTTAAAAACCCTTAAAGGGTTCTTTTTACTTCTTTTTCTTCAAAACCTTCAATCACATCACCTTCCTTAATGTCGTTGAAGTTCTTGATGGAAACACCACACTCGTATCCCTTCTTCACTTCAGCAACATCATCTTTGAATCGTTTCAGTTGGTTGATTTCTCCAGTATAAACTACAATACCATCTCTCACTAGTCGGACCTGATTGGATCGCTTCACAGTGCCATCTGTAACGTAACATCCGGCAACTGTACCAATCTTAGAGATTTTAAACACTTCTCTAACCTCTATATTACCAGTGATCACTTCCTCAGATGTTGGCTCAAGCATACCTTCCATGGCATCTTTCACATCGTTGATAGCGTCGTAGATAATTGAGTAAAGTCTGATCTCTATCTCTTCGTTTTCGGCTGTTCTTCTGGCCTGAGTTGAAGGTCTCACCTGGAAACCAACAATAACGGCATCAGACGCAGATGCCAACAATACGTCGGATTCTGATATCTGACCTACGGCCTTATGGATAATATTAACCTGAACTTCATCAGTAGAAAGTTTCAGTAGGGAATCGGACAGTGCCTCAATGGAACCATCCACATCACCTTTTACTATGACATTAAGCTCCTTAAAGCTACCGATTGCCAATCTTCTTCCAATCTCGTCAAGCGTGATATGTTTCTTAGTTCTGATTGACTGCTCACGCTGAATTTGCTCACGTTTCACAGCAATCTCTCTTGCTTCACGATCACTTTCCATGACATTGAAGCGCTCACCTGCCTGAGGTGCACCGCCCAAACCAAGCATCAACACTGGTGTTGATGGACCTGCTTCTTTCAGTTTATTACCTCTGTGGTCAAACATGGCCTTCACCTTACCGAAATGAGAACCAGCAAGGACCACATCTCCAACCTTCATAACTCCCGCCTGAACCATCAAGGTAGTCACATATCCACGGCCCTTATCAAGAGAAGCTTCAACTACTGTTCCGACAGCTCCTTTGTTAGGGTTAGCCTTTAGCTCAAGAAGTTCGGCCTCTAAAAGCACCTTATCCAAAAGCTCATCTATACCTTCTCCAGTCTTGGCCGAAACATGCTGGCACTGGTATTTACCACCCCAATCTTCAACGAGGATGTTGATACCAGAAAGCTCTTCCTTAATCTTATCAGGGTTAGCGTTTGGTCTATCTACCTTATTGATCGCAATCACAATTGGCACGCCAGCTACCTGTGCGTGGTTAATTGCCTCTTTTGTCTGTGGCATAACCGCATCATCAGCCGCGATAACGATAATCGCGATATCTGTGATTTTGGCTCCACGTGCTCTCATGGCTGTAAATGCCTCGTGACCTGGTGTATCGAGGAAAGCAACTCGCTTTCCGCCTTCAGTCATCACATCGTACGCACCAATATGCTGCGTGATACCACCAGCCTCACCTTCGGTCACTTTCGCATCCCGAATGTAATCCAAAAGAGATGTCTTACCATGATCTACGTGACCCATGATGGTTACGATAGGTGCACGATCTAAAAGTTGCTCTTCTGTATCTTCTTCCTCAACAACTTCCACCTCATCATCAGACGAAGTAAAGGCCACATCAAATCCAAACTCATCAGCAATCACTGTGATAGATTCAGCATCCAGTCGTTGGTTGATCGAAACGAACATCCCCAAGCTCATACACGTAGAAATCACGTCGTTCACCGATACGTCCATCAGTGATGCAAGGTCACTCGCAGAGATAAACTCTGTAACTTTTAAGATTTTTGATTCCTCGTTTTCCGCAAGGATTCTCTCTTCCTCAGCCTCAGCTTTGGCGGAGCGCTTATCTTTTCTATACTTAGATCTATTTCCGGTTGAGGATTGGCTTCCACCACTCAGTTTGGCAAGAGTTGCCTTGATTTTGTCCTGAATCTCTTTGTCAGAAAGCTCCTCAGTCTTACGGGTATCTCTTCCTCCCCGGTTTCCACCAGGTCTTCCTTGTCCACCCCCTCTATCATTAGGACGTCTGTCACCTCCTCCAGCACTGCTAATACGTTTTCTAGGGCGCTTTTTCTTTCTATCCTTGTCCTGATCCGAAGATGCCACAGGCTTGGGCTTGTCTTTAGGTAGTTCGATTTTACCCAAAACAGTAAGCCCCTTTAGAGAATCGGCCTTTGCCTCAATAATCTTATCCTGCTTTTTTTCATCCTCAACCACAGGAGGTTTCGGTGCTTCTGGTTTTACTTCCTCTACCTTTTTTTCCTTCTCTTTCTCTTGGGTCGGCGCAGGCTTCTCTTCTTCTTCTTTTTTGGCCTCAACTTTAGGCTCCTCTTGCTTTTTCGGAGGCTCTACCGCTTTTGGCTCCTCTGCCTTTGGTTCTGCAGGTTTAGCCGGCTCCTCTTTCTTAGGTTCTTCAGCTTTCGGTTCAGGCTTAGGCTCCTCTGTTTTTGGTTCAGGTTTAGGCTCCTCCTTTGGCTTCTTACCTACCTGATTCAGGTCGATTTTACCAACAACTTTAGGGCCTTCAAGAACCGTTTTTCCAGAAATGGAATCGCTCTTTTCCTCGGGAGTCACCGCGCTGTTGTCCTTGATGAGAATTTCCTCATCGTCGGAACTGCTCTTCGGCTTGTCGGCTGTCTCAGATTTGATAACAAGGTTATCACTATGGCTTGAGCCAATAGTCAACCCGGAAGCTTCCTCCTTATCTAAAGCTGACGCAGCAAACTCACGCGCCAAAAGCACATATTGCTCGTGCGTGATTTTGGAGTTAGGACTACTATCCACTTCATAGCCTTTCTCTGAAAGGAAATCAAGTATGGTTCCACGTCCTACGTTTAATTTTCTAGCTACCTGGCTTAACCGTTGAGTTTTTTCTTCTGCCATATAATTTTTTTGCTCTTATAAAATATAATAGCGCTTATTCAAATTCTTGCTTAAATATCTTCAGCACGTAATCGATGGTCTCTTCTTCAAGGTCCGTTCGTCGCACTAGCTCCTCTTTTGTAAGCGTCAAAACGCTTTTGGCTGTGTCCAAACCGATTCTTTTCAGCTCATCAATAACCCAATCTTCGATTTCGTCTGCAAATTCGTTGATGTCAACATCTTCATCCTCGAACTCGCCCAACTCTCTGAAAACATCTATCTCCAAACCTACAAGTCTGGAGGCTAATTTTATATTTTGACCGCCTTTACCGATAGCCAATGAAACCTGATCAGGTTTCAAGTACACGGAAACCCGGTCTTTTTCTTCACTGATTTTCATGCTCTGAATCTTAGCAGGGCTCAATGCTCTGGCTATATACAGCTCGAGATTATCTGTAAAGTTAATAACATCAATATTTTCGTTTTGAAGCTCGCGAACGATAGAGTGGATACGAGATCCTTTCATACCTACACATGCCCCTACCGGATCAATTCTGTCGTCATAAGATTCAACCGCTACTTTAGCTCTTTCTCCGGGCTCACGAACTACTTTCTTGATTGTAATCAACCCATCATATACTTCCGGCACTTCACTTTCGAAAAGTCTTTCAAGGAATGTAGGTGATGTGCGGGAAAGGATGATCTTGGGATTTCCATTGACCATTTCCACCCTGTGCACAATCGCTCGCACCGAGTCTCCCTTACGGTATCTATCTTTGGAGATTTGTTCCTGCTTTGGCAGGTTTAGCTCATTACCCTCACCGTCGATAAGTAGTACTTCACGACTCAGTGTCTGATATACTTCGCCAACGATAATCTCACCAACCAGCTCTTTGTATTTATCAAAAAGAAGATCCTTTTCAAGATCCTTGATTTTCTGTATCAGCGTCTGGCGGGCCGTCATCACAGCTCTACGTCCAAAATCTATTAACTTAATCTCTTCTGAAACTTCCTCGCCTATTTCAAAGTCTGGCTCTATCTCACGAGCTTCAGAAAGACTGATTTTGTCATGATCCCAAATGTCTTCAGAGTTGTCATCAACGATTTCTCTAAATCTCCAAATTTCCAGATCGCCATTATCTGTATTTATAATAATGTCGAAGTTATCATCAACCTTATACTTTTTTCGGATCATTGTGCGAAATACATCCTCAAGAATCCTGATCATGGTAGGTCGATCAATGTTCTTACCTCTTGCAAAATCAGCAAACGACTCAATTAAAATTCCGTTATCCATATTACTTAAATGAAACTAAAACCTTTGTACTATCTATATCTTCAAGGTTGATCTCCACAACCTCTTCTTTCTTTTTTTCCTTGATCAAAATAGAAATTTTCCCCTCTTCCACTTCCTTCAGCTCACCTTCCATTTTCGATCCATCTTTCATCTTAACCCTTAGTGATCTTCCTACATTTTTGGTGTATTGTCTCAAAGTCTGCAGTGGATAGTCAATCCCTGCGGAAGTTACCTCAAGATGGTATTTGCCATCTATCAGGTCATTTTCCTCAAGGAACGCAGACAGTCTTCGGCTCACAGAGACACATGTTTCAATGCTAACTCCGTTATCACCATCCAAAGCAATTACCAAACGCTGATTTCCGAAGTTTCCCTTGAGTTTAACATCCACTATGAAAAGTGATGGATCCTCTGCAATAAATCCCTCTACCTGGCTCCTTATTTCGTCTTCCGGCTTCTTGCCCTCAACCATAGGTTAATAATAAAAAGAGGGGACTTGCGTCCCCTCGAACCTTAATTCTATATTTGCGTTGCAAAGCTAACAGAAAAAATACTCATTTCAAATTAGCTTAATAACAATCCATAAAGCACTCTGAGTGCTCTAATAGAAGAATAACGAAGGATTTACCTATGATTGGAAAGCTCCGCGTGGTTAACTCTCTGACGAAAGAGAAGGAAGTATTCGAACCACTCAACCCTCCACATGTCGGCATGTACGTATGCGGACCTACAGTATACAGTGATGTGCACCTGGGCAATGTGCGCACATTTATTTCTTTTGATGTGATGTACAGGTACCTCCGGTACCTTGGCTATAAGGTACGGTATGTCAGGAATATTACTGACGTGGGACACCTCCTGGACAATACTGATGAGGATAAGATATCAAAAAGAGCTAAGCTGGAGAACCTCGAGCCTATGGAGATCGTGCAGAAATACACAAACGATTTTCATCAGGTAATGCTCACTTTCAATGCCTTGGAACCGGATATTGAACCAACTGCCACAGGTCACCTAATGGAGCAGCTCGAGATGATTGACAATCTGGTAGAACGTGGGTTTGCATATGAATCTAATGGGTCTGTGTACTTTGATATAGAGAAATACAATGAGGCCTTTACGTATGGAAAACTGAGTGGCAGGAAGGTTGAAGATCTACTGAATCAAACCCGCGACCTTGATGGACAATCGGACAAGCGTAACCCGCTGGACTTTGCGCTATGGAAAAAAGCTGCACCTGAGCATATTATGAGGTGGAACACAAAATGGAGCGATGGGTTTCCGGGATGGCACCTGGAGTGCTCAGTGATGAGTACAAAATACCTAGGAGAAGAGTTTGACATCCACGGTGGAGGCATGGATCTAAAGTTTCCTCACCATGAATGCGAGGTTGCACAAAATGCCGGAAGTCACGGAAAGGATGGAGCAAAATACTGGCTTCACACCAATATGCTTACTGTGAATGGCACCAAGATGAGCAAGTCTTTGGGTAACTCTTTTTTACCAAGAGAACTTATGAGCGGAGATCACGAGTTGCTCGACCGTGGCTACAGCCCGATGACCATTCGCTTCTTTATGCTGCAATCTCACTATGCCAGCACACTTGATTTTTCTAATGACGCGCTCAATGCTGCTCAAAAGGGCTATATAAAACTGGTCAACGCTTTGAGGTACATCAAGTCGCAAGAGTTTGACGCATCTGATGAAGCAAGCCCGGATGATAAGCAGTGTGAGCAAATCAAAAAGATCTGTGAGAACTGTCATCACGCCATGAATGATGACTTCAACACGGCTCTCACGATTGGTCACCTATTTAATCTCGTAAAAAAGATCAACTCCATCCATACCGGACAACTCAAACACGGACAGCTCGGCGCTGAAGTGTTTGATCTGATGAAAAAGACATTTGTGGCTTTTACCGAGGATGTTCTCGGGCTCAAACTGGAATCAAATCTTGAAGCTGAAAAATTAGTCAGCGTCATCTTATCTGAATACCAGCAAGCCAAAGAAGCACGCAACTATGATAAGGTGGATGAGCTAAGATCTGAAATGAAAGATTTGGGAATTGTAGTGAAGGATATGAAAACCCGAATAGATTGGGCATTCGAAGAATAAAAATGGGTTAGAGGCAATGCTTCTAACCCATTGTGCATCTGGCCTGATACCTTGATCAAGCCATGATGGAAGCGTAAACTACTGTCAACGCTACAATTACACCAAGGAAAATCCATCCTTTGATGTAATTCTTGTGAAGTAACTCTTTATCCATTTTACTTATTTAAAAAATCGAGCGAATTTCTTCCATAATTCGCAAATTCCAAATAGTCACATAAAAAAAATGCAGAATAGAGGACATAAAAAAAGGGGGCAAATGCCCCCTCTTACTCTGATGTCTATCTAAAGCTCAATCAATGAGCCATTTGTTTTTCTTTGTGTTTTTTAAGTTGTCTTCGCAAAGCTTCAACCGCCTCATCTGCCGCAGCTTCAAAAGACTTTGATTTTTCCTTGGCAAAAAGTTGATTCCCAGGGATGTTCAACTTTATTTCAAGAAGTTTATTTTCTCTGGAGTCCCCACTCTCTACCTTCATTATCACCTCTCCGTCAATTATTTTGTCATAAAAGGTATCCAACTTATCGGCTTTCTTTTGAATGAAATCAACCAATTTGTGATCTGCGTCGAAGTGGATGGAATGCATTTGTAGTTTCATGACTTTTAATATTTAAAATGTTAAACCATTAAGCCCTTGGATGAGCCAAATCAAAAGCAGATTTGAGCTTCTCCATGGAATTATGTGTATATACCTGAGTGGCAGCCAAACTCGTATGACCCAGTAGATCTTTTACCGCGTTTAAATCTGCACCCTTGTCCAATAAATGCGTTGCGAATGTGTGCCTCAGAACATGAGGACTCTTTTTGGATAGTGTTGTTACTTGACTCAAATACGCTCTTACCGTTCTGTACACCATCATAGGATATAATTTTTCGCCTGTGTTAGTCACCAGCAAAAACTCAGAAGCATTTTTAAATTCATTGTTCCGAATCTGTAAGTACTCCTTGATTACTTTAACGAAAGAATCACTAATTGGTATGACTCTTTCCTTGTTTCTTTTTCCTAAAACTTTAATTGTGCCCTGAAAAAAATTGACTCGCCTTTCTTGAAGGTTTATCAACTCTGAAAGTCGTATTCCTGTACAGTACAAAAGCTCTATGAGCACCTTGTCCCTGACGCCTCCAAAATCATCGGAAAACTCAAAATTGATCTCATCCAAAAGGTCAACCATTTCGTTTTCACGAACGAAAGAAGGCAGCTTCTTTTCGGTTTTTAGTGGTTTTAACCTACTGGCCGGGTTTTGATCAATGTATTCCCTGGACTGAAGGAATTTGAAGACGGACTTGAGTGTGGCTATTTTGCGATTTACTGTGGTGGGAGAAACCCCGGATTCCGTCAAACTTACAATCCAACTGCGTAAAATAGCATGATTGGCCTGAAGAAAATCTTCAAGTTCATAAGTCTCCAGTAAATAAGATTTGAATTGTTTTAAGTCCCTTTGATAAGCCGTGAGCGTATGTTGGCTAAATCGCTTTTCGTATTCTAGGAACTTAAGGAAAGAGTCAATCATAAGCTAGTATTCCCTATCGAAGGAATACTAACTTACTCATTAAATATTAGAAAACCTTGGGCAGGAATTACTTATTTTCCTGATCTCTAAGGTATTGTTTGTAGCTCGCTTTGATAACTTCTTTTCTTCTTCTTATAGAAGGTTTTGTGAAAGCTGTTCTTTCTCTTAGTTCTCTAAGAACGCCCGTTTTTTCGAACTTCTTTTTGAACCTCTTAAGCGCCTTATCGATTGACTCGTTTTCTTTTACGTTGACTATAATCATCGTTTGTGTTTTCTATTTGAGCCTGCAAAATTAATTGAAATTATAAACCTTGCAAAGGTTTAGGCTAATACTTCGCGCGAAATCACTAATTTTTGGATCTCGGACGTCCCTTCGCCTATAGTACAGAGCTTCGCATCTCTATAATATTTCTCGGCCGGGTAATCTTTGGTATATCCATAGCCTCCAAAAATTTGCACTGCTTCGTTGGCGACTTCCACACATATCTCCGAGGCATAAAGTTTAGCCATTGCGGATTCTCGGGTCACCGCTTTACCTTGATTTTTGAAGTCTGCTGCCTGATAGGTGAGCAGTTTTGCGGCTTCTACTTTGGTGGCCATATCTGCCAGCTTAAATGAGATTCCCTGAAACGAAGATATTGGTTTACCAAATTGCTCTCTTTCCTGGGAGTAATTGACCGAAGCATTAAGCGCACCCTGAGCAATACCACACGAAAGGGCTGCTATGGAAATACGACCACCGTCCAGTACTTTCAGTGATTGCACAAATCCATCTCCCACTTCTCCAATCAAATTCTCTCCCGGTATTCTGCAATCTTCAAAAATCATTTCGGCAGTCTCTGAGCATCGCATACCCAGCTTATTTTCTTTTCTTCCTCCTCTGAAACCAGGCGTGCCTCTTTCCACTATAAAGGCGGAGGCATTTCGCTTGTCTCCGGGAGCTCCTGTTCTGGCAATCACTACAGCGACATCTCCAGATATTCCATGTGTAATGAAATTTTTTGCTCCATTCAAAACCCATTCATTGCCCTCTTTGGTGGCGGTGGTTTTCATATTTCCGGCATCTGAACCTGTATTTGGCTCGGTAAGACCCCAAGCTCCCAACCACTCGCCGGTGGCTAGTTTGGGCAAATACCTGGATTTTTGTGACTCATTCCCATGCTGCAAAATATGCCCGGTACAAAGGCTGTTGTGGGCAGCCATAGACAGAGCGATGGAGCCATCAACTACACCAAGCTCTATGATGGCTGTGACATACTCATGGTAGCCAAAACCTGAACCTCCGTACTCATGCGGCACCAGAACACCCATAAGGCCGAGTGCTCCGAGTTCTTTGAAAATGTGTTTTGGAAATTCCTGAGACTCATCCCACTCCATTTTGTGGGGTTCGATCTTTTGAGAGGCAAAATCACGAACCATGTCCGCAATCATGTTTTGGTTTTCCCGAATAACGGAAAAATCTGTCTGTAGCATTTTATTCATCTGTAGGGGTGTTTAATGAATTGCGGTAATATAAGATTTTGTTTCAGTAATATATCTAACTGAAATATACGAGCGGAGTTTATTCTGTTTGGTTCAGAGACCAATCGTATTCTTTATATTCAACATCCGTCTTATCCGTGATTTTGATATCCGTATATTGGTTGATGAATTTTTCTACGTCCATTACTTTTTCAAAATCTCCAGAAAACCATTTGAATATTTTTGATAGGCTGGCTTGATCTTCAGAAATGTTGTTTCTAAAGTCATCATTGATAAACCTCCTCGCCTGATCATCCAGTTGCTCATCCAGCTTTGCCCCAGTATATGCTTCGGCTCTGAGCTGCGGACATGAAAGCGAAGCACAGTTCACAGCAAAGTGGATTCTTGGCTCCTCCCACTTCTTCCGCAAAATATCATGCTCTATATTGTTGAGGTCATATTTCTCTCCGCCAATTTTGAAAAACTTGATATCCCAGGGCGTATTTACAAATGGCACCTGAATACTCGACCCAATATCCTTGATGCTTTCGAGCGGATAGTATTCTAAAATTAACTCAATTGTATAGGCATTGTATGCGTTGATCCAATATGCAATTTGATCATGATCAGTCCATTGTTCGTTATTGGGGGCATTGTTTGAAAGCAGATCTAAATACTGCCTGAGCTTATCCCGATCAGCAAGAAATCCTTTATAATCGACCAGGCCAACGTCATCTACGTGTTTTTTGAGTAGCTTATCAAATAATGAATGAGAGATAGGCGAGGTACCTGCCTGAACGGGGTTTAGCTGCGCACAACTAACCAAAGCAATTAACGATGTTAAACCCAAAAAAAACTTTAGCATATATCAATCTTATCAGATAGGGGAAACCAGAAAGACTTATAAATAGTTCAGAAGAGATGCTATCCTCGGTCGGGCTGAGTTACTTTCAACGCAATCAGATTTTGAGAATCTCAATGTGCCAGGCTTTACATTTACTCCTTTATCATTTTTGATATCCGCTGCGTTTTGTCAAAAATTAACCGACCCAAAATGAAAAAAGCCCCGGACCCGTCTGGCCCGAGACTTTTAATTACCGCCTTGATGCCAGCAGGTTGGCCAAAGGCGTGCCAACTAATACTTCCGGTATAACTATCTGATATTCAGGTCTTAAATTTACAACCGCCTTGTACATCTCGTTCTTTATGAGAAGTTTCTTGCCAAAGTGAGAAGTTCGTCGTTAACCTGGTGTTCACTCTGTACGTTTTGGAGTTTATGCATCAAATGAAAAAAACATGACACAAACCAACCTGGCACTTGCATTTGGTATCCTGATCTTCCTCTCCATTTCGTGTTCACAAACGTCTGATTTTGAATTAGAAAAACAAAGAATTCTAGAACTGCATCATGCGCAGAGGGACTATCACTTTGAAAAGGACTCTATCCGTTTTGCCAATCAACTTTCAGATGATTTCATTTCCGTCAATAGAGGAAAAATCACATATCCTGATAGTGAAGAAACCATTTCTAGATATAATTCCTACTTCTCTTCTGTACAGTTCATCAAATGGGATGATCTGGCCAAGCCTATCATTCGGTTTTCTGAAGACGGCACCATGGCTTACACTATTGTGGACAAGATAGTCACGGTAGAATATGAGAATGAAAACGGAGAAACTGAGGTGGGAGAAACCCATTTCTCATGGACGGCCATTTACAAAAAACATGCAGATGAATGGAAGATAGATTGTGTAACTTCCACAGAAGAACCTTCTAATTAATCCTAGAATTATGAAAAAAGACATAAAAAAGGAATACTCAAACGGAGAACTGACTATCGTTTGGCAACCATCCAAATGCACCCATGCCGGGGTTTGCGCCAGAACCTTACCCAAAGTTTATGCACCGAGAGCCAAACCCTGGATCACACCGGAAAATGCCACAACCGGCGAGTTGATCAGCCAAATCAACAGTTGCCCTTCAGGTGCGTTGAGCTTTTATATGAATGAGGAAAAAAGCTAACTTTTCTTGTACATAGCCAGAATCTGATCCATACATTTCTCTCCGTCCATCGCGGCGGAGGCTATACCTCCTGCATATCCGGCTCCTTCCCCGCAAGGAAAAAGTCGCTTAACCTCCACATGTTCACATGTTTCCCTGTCACGAGGAATTCTTACAGGAGAAGATGTTCGGCTCTCCACTCCCACTATCTGCGCCTCGTTCGTTAGATAGCCCTTCATCTTTTTGCCAAAAACCCTGAAACCATCTCTGAGCCTGCTCCCGATAAAACCAGGGATAACCTGCCCCATGTCAGCAGATTGCAATCCAGGTTGGTAGGATGTCTCGGGCAGGCTATCAGACACCTTGCCATTCACAAAGTCAACCATGCGCTGAGCCGGAGCTACCTGCGATTGTCCACCATGGTGCCAGGCACTTTGCTCTACAGCGGCCTGAAATTCCATTGCGGCTAGTTCCCCGTATTTCTGATATTCAGGTATATCTTCCATCTCCACAGACACCACCATACCTGAATTGGCAAAGCGGCTATCGCGACGCGATGGACTCATGCCATTGACCACAACTTCACCAGGAGCTGTAGCCGCAGGCACTATAAAACCTCCCGGACACATGCAAAACGAAAATACACCACGCTCCACCTTATTGAAAGTAGTCTGTGCTACCAAAGCATAAGATGACGCTGGTAGATATTCACTACGCACGTCGCAGTGATATTGGATAGAATCTATAATCTGCTGCGGGTGCTCTATTCTCACCCCAAGGGCGAAAGGCTTGGCTTCAATCTTGATTTTCCTATCGTGACATAATCTGAATATGTCACGTGCCGAATGGCCTGTTGCTAGGAGAACTGCCACGCCCTTCAGCTCCTGGCCATCCATCAGCTTCACTCCCTTCATCTCTCCATCTTCGAGTACAAAATCATTTACTTTGCTGTCGAAACGGATTTCTCCACCTGCTCGCTCAATATGTTCTCTCAAGGCAGTGATGATTTTAGGGAGTTTGTTGGTGCCAATGTGCGGGTGGGATTCAATCAAGATTTCTTCTGTAGCGCCATGCGCCACCAAAATTTCAAATACACGCCGCACGCTTCCACGCTTCTTGGATCTGGTGTAAAGCTTACCATCTGAATAGGTTCCTGCGCCTCCTTCTCCAAAGCAGTAATTACTTTCCGGGTTCACTATATGATCTTTGTTGATGGCGGCCAGATCCCTGCGTCTGGTACGCACATCTTTGCCTCTTTCCAGAACAATGGGTCGTAAGCCTCCTTCTATGGCTTTGATTGCTGCGAACAGTCCAGCCGGGCCAGATCCCACTATGATCACAGGGTCTGCGTTCTGCACGTTGTGATCTCTTTTGGTGTACTCCACAAACTCGACAGCAACTGGTTTGTCTGATATTTCCACACGCAAATTTACCTTCACATTTTGCTGACGTGCATCCACAGATCTGCGCAAAATTTGATGATACTGCCCTTCGTGAAGCAATTTCTTTTTCCTCAGATATTCACTTAGGTTTTCTGCATCGAAACCAACCTCGGGACTTACTTTCAAGTCATACTCTGCCATGGCACAAAAATACGATTTGCTTTATTGCATGATCAAAAAAGTTCTGCATATCCAAAAGACAGTTCAGGGTAAAGATGTAAAAAGTTGTCATTTATTGTCACTTGACCTCAATAGCTGCAACCTTCTATTCGACCAAAAACCACACCCATACATCAATAAACGTAGTATTATGAAAAAGAATAGACGAACGATCCATGAGACAGTACATATCCAAATGCCCTTTTTTGCGTTATAGTTGCAACCGACCCAAATCTAATGTTACAACTCACCAACATTCATAAGTCCTATCATTTAGGCAAACAGTCGATGCATGTGCTCAAAGGCATTGACATGAAAGTGGAAGAAGGGGAACTGGTCTCGATCATGGGAACCTCCGGATCTGGCAAGTCCACCCTGCTCAATATTCTTGGCATACTCGATAGCTATGACGAAGGGGATTACCTTCTTGGAGGTCATCAAATCAAAAATCTTTCAGAAAGCAAAGCTGCCAATCTCAGGAACGAACTTATCGGTTTTGTTTTCCAATCTTTCAACCTCCTCAATTTTAAAAACGCGGTAGAGAACGTGGCACTTCCTCTCTACTACCAGAAGATCAGCCGAAAGAAGCGAAATATGATAGCCGAAGGCTATCTGGAAAAGGTAGGCCTGAAAGAATGGGCACATCACCTGCCCAACGAAATGTCTGGCGGTCAGCGCCAAAGAGTGGCTATTGCACGTGCGCTCATAACCGATCCCAAAATCATTCTCGCCGATGAGCCAACAGGAGCTCTGGATACGAATACATCTGGTGAAGTGATGGATATATTCAAAGAAGTAAACAGTACAGGAAAGACAATATTGATCGTGACCCACGAAAATGAAGTGGCTGCTCAAACCGAGCGAGTCATCATGATCAAGGATGGTTTGATTTTGAACGAAAACTACCAGATGCGGCATGTTTGATCTGGACAAATGGCAGGAAATTTTTCAGGCGATTGCAAAAAATAAGATGCGCACCTTCGCCACGGCTTTCGGGGTGTTTTGGGGCATATTTATGCTCATCCTACTACTCGGTGCTGGGCAAGGCCTACAAAATGGAGTGCAGCAAAGCATGCTGCTTGATGCCATCAATAGTATATGGGTGATCCCTTCAAGAACATCCATGTCTTACGAAGGAATGCCTGCTGGAAGACAGCACCCCTTTCAGGAAGAAGATCTGGAATCCGTGGATACTGAAATATCAGGAATCGAGTTTATGTCACCTGAAAACTGGATCCAGGGCAACTACATTGTGAAATATAAAAACCGGGGTTCGGCGTTCGGGGTTTTCGGTACATACTCTGATTATTTTGACATTAAGGTTACTCAAAAACTAACCTCGGGACGGGCACTAAACAAGCTTGACGACAAAGAAAAAAGAAAGGTATGCTACATTGGAAATCGTGTGGCAGAGTCCATTTTCCCGGAAGGGGTAGATCCTGTAGGAGAATATCTAGACATCAAGGGTAGCGTTTTTCGTGTGGTTGGGGTTTTCAAGTTTGAGTCTTCCAACGGAATGGATCAGGCTCAGCGGATATACATTCCTTTTACCACGTTTCAGCAGATTTATAATCCAAGCAAATCCGTTTCACTCTTTGCTGTGACTACAGCTGAGGGCAAACAAGGCAAGGCTCTGGAGGCAGACATTTTAGAGTTACTCAAAATCCGACAATCTATCCACCCTGACGACAACCAGGCGTATTGGGTACACAATCAGGAAGAAAATTTCCGACAGGTTCAAAATCTTTTCGATGGCATCAAAGCCTTCATATGGTTGGTGGGAATAGGCACACTCACTGCCGGGATCGTGGGTGTCAGCAATATTATGATCATTGTGGTGAAGGAGCGCACCAAGGAAATAGGCATTAGAAAAGCTGTAGGCGCCACTCCGGCCTCTGTCATTGGTCTCATCATGCAAGAGTCCATTTTTATTACGGCAGTAGCCGGATATCTTGGCTTATTTCTGGGTGTGGTAGCACTGGAATCGGTCAACTATGGACTTGAGGCTATGGGTGCCGATCTAGACTTTTTCCGTCGGCCAGAGGTCAATTTTAAAGCAGGCATCATCTCACTTGTCATTTTGGTGGTGTCAGGAGCTCTCGCCGGGCTCATGCCCGCTTTGAGAGCAGCACATATCAAACCTGTAGACGCACTAAAAGATGAGTAGCATGTTTGATCTGGACGTATGGGAAGAAATATGGCAAACCATCCGGAAGCATAAGCTCCGCACGGCGCTCACCTCCTTTGGAGTATTTTGGGGCATTTTCATGCTGGTACTTCTGCTCGGAGCAGGCAATGGCCTGCACAATGGCGTGACCCAAAACTTTGATATCGCCAAAAATGCGGTGTTTGTCTGGACAGAAGTCACATCTGTTCCCTATGCGGGATTTCAGGCAGGAAGAGAAATCCAGCTCACAAATGCCGATTTCAAAGCCCTGCAAAACGTCAAGGAACTCAAGATTGTTTCCCCGAGAATTCGGGTAATGAACCGATGGGGAAGTGGTGGGCAAATAGTCATTCGCTATGACGACAAGGATGTTTCCTATGGCATCATGGGTGACTATCCACAGTATCTGGATATCCAACCTCTATGGGTCAGAGAAGGCCGATTCATCAACAAGTTTGATATTGAAGGCAAGAGAAAAATTGCCGTTCTCGGACAAAGAGTCAAAGACGACTTGTTTCAGGACAGAAACGCCATCGGTGAGTACGTCAAGATAAACGGAGTGCCATTTAAGGTGGTCGGTGTTTTCGATTCGCGAGCGACAGGCGAAGATTCGCGAAATGATGTTCAAATAGTACACATACCGTCTACTACCGCTCAGCAAACGTTTAATTTAGGAGAGAGCATCAACTGGTTTGGGTGCATACCCAATGAAGGGACATCTGGTGCCGATGCTGAAAATATTATTAAGGATGTTTTTAGAAAAAGGCATAAAATATCTCCAGATGACCGTCAGGCACTAGGCAGTTTCAATGTGGAAGAAGAGTTTAAAGAAATGCAAGGGCTGTTTTCGGGCATAGCTGCATTTAGCTGGCTGGTAGCAATCGGAACCATACTGGCAGGCATGATAGGTGTGGGCAACATCATGCTGATCATTGTCAGAGAAAGAACCAAAGAAATTGGTATCAGGAAATCAATAGGCGCCAAACCCTGGTCTATTATCAGTATGGTGGTGCAGGAGGCGCTGGTCATATCCAGCATCCCCGGCTACATTGGCCTGGTAGTGGGTGTGGCTCTGGTGGAGGGCATTAGTTACGCTATGGATGAATTTGGCATGCAAAGCGAGTTTTTTGCCAACCCAGAAATTGACTTTAGAGCCGCATTTTCGGCCATAACAGTATTGCTGGTCGCAGGCATCATTGCTGGGCTCATCCCCGGCATTAAGGCCGCCAATGTAGATCCTGTAGTGGCACTTAGAGACGAATAAATTAACCTAATAATCATGAAAAGATTTCTCATCGCACTAGTCATTGTTTTAATTTTCGCAGCATTCATCGGTACGGGATATTTCCTTTATCAAAAGTCAGAAGAACCCCCTGTGATCTATGAAACAGACGTACCATTCAGGACCGACATTGTGAAGAAAACAATCGCCACAGGGTCTATTGTGCCACGCAAAGAAGTGGCATTAAAATCGCAGGTTTCCGGCGTAGTAGAAAACCTCTACCTCCAAGAAGGCGCCATAGTAAAAGTGGGAGATCTGGTTGCCAAAATCAAAATCATCCCCAATGTAGTGGCTCTCAATAACGCACAGGCTCAATTGGATGCGGTAAAAATCAATTTTGAAAATGCCGAAAAGGAATTGAAAAGACAGAAAGAGCTATTTGATGACAAAGTGATTTCCGAGTTTGCCTACAACCAGTTTCTTCTGGATTTTAAGTTGAGAAAACAAGAACTCGAAGCTGCAGAAAACAATCTGGAGCTGATCCGAGAAGGGTCCTCTCAAAAGACCGGGAATGTATCCAACATCGTGAAATCAACCGTTGACGGGATGATTCTGGATATCCCTGTGAAGGAAGGCACATTTATCATAGAATCCAACACCTTCAATGAAGGTAGCACGATCGCATCTATTGCGGATATGGAAGAGATGATTTTTGAGGGGAAAGTGGATGAATCTGAAGTTGGTAAAATCAAGGAAGGGATGGAGTTGGTACTTTCTGTAGGGGCTATAGAAGGTGTGAGTTTTGACGCTGAGCTGGAGTTTATCTCGCCCAAAGGTGAAGCAGAGGATGGGGCTATCAAGTTTGATATCAAGGCGGCCATTGACCTGAGAGCAGATTACTTCCTGAGAGCCGGATATAGTGCCACAGCGGATATAGTGCTGCAAAAAGCAGAAGACGTACTTGCAATTAAGGAAAGCAACCTAGTGTTTGAAGGCGATGATATATTCGTGGAGGTGGAAACAGGTGAACAAAAGTTTGAAAAGCGCCTGGTGAAAACCGGACTCTCTGATGGCATCAATATTCAGATCACTGAAGGGCTGAGTGAAGAAGAAAAGATTAAGAAGATTTGACGAAAACTCATCCGTCATCAGGAATGAAATAGCGTGATCTTTTTTGAGTTTTTAGGCAAGCCTCTAAAAACAGCCCATTTATCCTCCCCAGAATCGGGTATTGCGTAAACAAAAAAACCTCAGCTGATACAGCTGAGGTTTTTTATTAATCCTTTTCTGATGATTGATTACCAATCCAACTTTAAAGAGATATTGGTTTCTGCGTTCGCATTTACATCAATATCATCTACAAACAGACCTAGATTAGTCTCGGAGAAAAGAGAGATATACAACAGGTTTTGAAACATGTACGGGGCATCTTCAGGAGCATCATCAGCCTTCTCGTATGAACCCACTGTGATCTCATATTCTGCATCATTCATGAATGCGAGGGTAAACGTACCGTCTTCCTGAACAACTGCACTGTTGATCGAGTTTTCAAACCTTCCTTGCAGTCCATCACCATCCGGATCTTCTCTCTCCATTTCATCAAACTCACCTTTAAGGTATGCATATACCACTACCTGAGCCTCAGTTCCTTCGGATTCCATTTCGCTTTTCAGCTCATTATAGTTTTCGATAGAACCCTCAATGGTACCAGTAGTACTTACTTCTACCAGACGGGCAGTGCTTCTAAGCATAAACTCACCGTTGGCAGAAGATTCGTGAAGCGCTTTTCGCAAGTCAATATCTGCAACTAAATCTGTGGTGGAGTTGGCTATGATCTCAAAGTCACCCACTATTTCATATTCGTTATCAACCGTTCCTTCAAGGTCAATATCTGCGGTTGTATTGTCAGTAAATTTTACAAAAGCAGACTCCTGATCAGCTAAAATGAACGAAATATCAGAATATGATCCTGCATTCAAATCCAGACTGGTCATATCATATACGTCACCATTTTGGTAGGCCATCAGGTTAATCTCCTGAGCTGCATCAAACATCACAGTGTGGTCATTGGCATTATCATCGCCATCTACCTTCACTCCCTGTACTCTCAAGTAAACTCCTGTCACGTTCTCCGCATCTACTGCGGCATCTGTCACACCTATATTTGCTTGTCCTTTATTGTCATTAGAATCTGGCCCCATGTTATCATCTTCAGAGTCACACGAGACGAAAACAACGGACAATGCGGTAAATAGTGTTAATACCCTAAGCATAGAATTTTTCATTTTTACCTTTTTCATAATTTCTCATTTTTGATTTGATCACATAGTGTCAATCAAAATGCCAGAAGGAGAATGAAAAATCAACCAGCTGTAATACAGGTAGTTACAGGTATGCCAATTGGGAATGGCACCTCGAAATCTTGCCAGATTTAGAAAAGCTTTGCCAGATTTAGAAAAATAGAAGGGTCTTAGCTGAATAGGCCGTGGATTTCTGCATCAATACGCTCCACTATAAATGAAAAATCTTCGGGGTTTTGCACAAAGTCACGATCATTTACATCCACCACCAGTAGTTTCCCCTCCTTGTAGTTGCCTATCCAATCCACATAGTGGGTGTTGAGGTTTTTGAGATAATCAATCCGAATCGCGTTCTCATAGTCTCTACCTCGCTTCTGAATCTGGTTTACCAACTTAGGAGTATCTGCCTTGAGATACACCAGCAGGTCAGGCGCCTGAATATGCTGAATCATGGAGTTGTAGAGATTCAGATAGGTGGCATAATCACGGTCGTTGAGCATGCCGGAGCTAAACAGGTTCTGAGCAAAAATGTGGGCATCCTCATAAATCGTGCGATCCTGTATCGTCGATTTTGTGCTGCTCTGTATATTCTTGATTTGATTGAACCGACTGTTGAGAAAATACACCTGGAGGTGAAACGCCCACTTGGGCATGTCTTCATAAAAATCAGCCAAGTACGGGTTGTGCTCCACATCTTCATAGAGTACGTTCCAGTTATAATGGCTTCCAAGTTTCTCTGCCAGGGTGGTTTTTCCTGAGCCGATATTTCCACAAATCGCTAAATACATATCACAAAATTAACAACAACTTTGGCCTGATCCATCCCTAATTTCAATTCTGTCGATCAGTTCCATGTGCAGATATATGAGCGGGCAATTTTGGGTGACCAAAGGCTCAATCCCATCCCACTACTACGGTTTCTTTCAGCACGCTTTTACTCCCGGATCCATCATATACCTCAAACACCACCAGGTAGTATCCACTGCGCACCTGCTGCCCGGCACGATTGGTGCCATCCCATCTCATAAAACCCGATGTGGAAAGTGAGGCGCCATTGGCCAGTTCGGTCACAGTGCGTCCGGATTGATCATAGACCGTGACATTGGCAAACTTGCCCGCTTCTTTAAAGCTGTAGTTGATCGTCGTAAAAGACGCCCTGGCGGCATTCACCGTTCCGGGCACAAAAACCTTCGGCTCAGCCTGAAGCTTACCTGAAATCTGCGGTGCGCTGAAGCTCTGAGAATTTATATATCCCGGCGTGGCAAAACCCACCGTGCTGCTCGCCGAAACCCAATTGGATGGCGACTGTGTCGGAGCATTGAAGTCAATTCGCTCTAGCGAAACACCATCTACGCTTTCCAACAAGCTGCTGTGATAGTCATCCGAATAGGTGAACTTGTCAGTTATATTTTGGTCTGGATCCAGCAAAACCGCAGTGCCTTCATCGTTGGCATAGGTAGGAAAAGAAGACATGTCAATGAAGTTTTCATACACTCCCGCTGTATAGTGCAGAATCAACTCGGCAGGGTCGGCAGTCAACACGCGATATTCGGAGGGCGCAATGATTGACTCGCTTTCGGCAATCACTCTTATCTGATCCATCGCACCGTCAACCTCTCTTGCTAGAAACCACCCCTTCAGGTCAATGTATTGATCGGAGTTATTATAAATCTCTACAAAATCCACCCCTCCTGTTTTTGGGTCAAAAAGAATCTCATTGATTATCACACTCAGGCTATCTGTCCATCCCGGACGAACAAAGCTCACAGTACCTTCTCTTACTTCATTGCCATTGCAGTCCGATACATTACTAACCTCAACTTCATAAATCGAGTTGGTCTCAAGGTCTGCGCCCAGTGTCATTTGGAGTTGGGTGCTGCTGACAAAATCAACTGCCGTGACAGTCAAGGAAGGAGTGGTGGAAATCAAAATTGTTTCGTCCGCAAAAGGGTTAAGGTTTTCGTCGAAATCGAGCCTCACCTGATTAGGTTCGGTCACAAAAGCAGCAATCAAATTTGGACCAAAGCTATCCGGCACACTTTCCACATTTGAATTGGTACTGCCGGGCGTCCCGCCATTCTCACTGAGTGCACTGCCCCATACCAACCTATCTCCACACGGGTTCGTCACATCTTTCATCTCCAGCGAATATCCTCCACTTGACTTCTCATCATCATGCCAGTCCTGATCGTAGGTCACCGAGAAAATCAAATCCTCCTGCACAAAAAGACTCAACACTTCTCCCGCGTTGGAAAGTGAAGGCCAGTTGGACACTCCCATAGATGACCCAATGGCCGCAAAATCTTCAACTGACGAATTTGGACATAAAATAAGGTGGCTACCTGCTGGCATCATCTGAGCAGAAAGGCTGGTAGTATCTCCCGCATCAGCTATCATCAGACCTGTCAGGGAAATCAAATCATCCGTAGCGTTGTAAATTTCAATGTATTCCGAATTTGGCAAATCTTTTACTACGGGATCAGGGTCGGACATGATCTCCGTGATCAATATTTCATTGAATGATGGCGTTCGACCAAGCCCAAATTCAAGAGTTGTTTCGACCATGACATTTCCTGAGCAATCGCTCAATTCGCTAAGCGTCAAATCATAGACCTGCCCTTCGGACAGGTCATTATCAAAAGAGATTTTAACAGACTCAAAATACAGACCCAACACATCGAGCTTTACGATATCCAAATCCGATATTTCAAAAGAGCCGTTGGCCAAACTTAAACTATCCATTGGTTCGCTGAAATTGACCTGAATGGCAGTGGCCGACAATATATCGTAAGAAACGACCGTCGGTGGGTCAGCGTCAGGATCGAGACTGTAAACCGAATTTTGAGCCCCCGGGGTTCCTCCTGTCTCGGAGATAGAAGCAGTCCAATTTGCCTTTCCAAAGCAAGAAGATTCAGGATTGATCAGCTCCAGACTATAGCCCCCATCGTCCTTTTCAGTGTCTCTGTACCAGTCAGAATCATATTCAACCTCATCTATCCATGTTCCACTCACATTCCTGATTGCGATAAACTCGCCTGAGTTACCAAGAGATGGAAATCCAGATACACCTACGGCATTTGATATCTCAAAGCTGACGGCATTTGACGTAGAGGCCATAATCACGTAATCACCGGCCACTAGATCATAGTCTGGAAGAGAAACAGAGCCAGACTCATCATAAAACCGTAATGCCTTGAGATTAATCGTCCGTGAGCCATTATTGTATAACTCCACATACTCAGTCTCTGGTAGCTCGATGGACGGAGAAGGATCTGCCATGATTTCGGTTATGAGAATCTCACCCGGGGCTGGTAGAGCGGGGGGCTGGTAGGTAAACGCCGTTGTATCATCGATTAGAAAATTGCCATGTAAGTCAGGCAGGTGGTCTATCACCAATTGGTACACCTCTCCGGTGGTAAGTCTGTCGTTGAAATCCAAGACGATTTTCTTGTCACCATCATAATTCAGATCCGTCGGGCTTCCGATTCCAATGACACTGAAAAGATTGAGCGATTCTGCAGCTTCCTCTTCTAATTCCTCACTAAATGTGAGTATCAATTGACTAAAGAAATCACTCGCCAACTCCATCAGTTCTGGTGCGTGCTCGTCAATTTGGACGTTTACAGAATAGGCCGGCAGCTGCCGCCCATATTTGTCCGACAGTTCTTTCCAACTCAGCACTTTTGCAACCTGATCAACAGGTGAGTTGAAAAACAGTCGAACGATGTTCTTATCATCCCCATCCAATACAGCCAGCTGTGCGGCACCTTCATCCAGATAAAAATTAGTGGCAGCAACGCTCGAAAAATCCGTATCAAATACAAGGTCTATGGTCTTGGAGTCTATGATCTGATACCGATCGAACAGCGTCTCAAACTTCAGGTCAACATTGTCATTTTGCACCAAATCGTCATTTTGATCAGCCAGGCCCGAAGTTTCTAAACTAAGGGAATCGCCATCTTGCAAATGACCACTAATCAATAACTCAACGCTAACATCATCGACCCTGTTGACCGTATTGACCACCCGCCCTTCAATCGAATAATTAGTCACATCATCAATCGAACTACTCATTGCTTCGCTAAACACCACAAAGACAGTTGAATCTGTTTTGGCCAAAACGTCCGAGATGAAAGGAGCGGCTGTATTGAGGCTTAGAGTAGTGTCAAGGGCAATATTTCCATACAAGTCCATCTGGTTTTGAATAAGGAAGGAAATATCCCCATCAGGTATGCTCGCAAAAGAAAACGTGATTTCAAGTGAGTCAGGTCCTTGTATTGAGTAGTCGATCGGATTTGCGCCACCCAACTGGAAGTTAGTAAGCTTCGCCAGAGAATCGGGCAGAAGCTTTTCATGGTATGAGACTCTCAGCGTCTTTTCACCCGATCGGATTACTTTCTGTAAAACAGGAGCAATTGGGTCATAAACGAAATTCGTTTTGCGCGAAGAAGAGAACACATTTCCATACAGGTCAGACACTCCCAAAACTGAGATAGTCTTCTGCTTTTCTACTTCAAACTCACTAGAAAATGTCAAGACTACTGCACTGTCAGAAACCACCTGAACTGCCTGCGGATGAGCTCCATCTTCAAGCGTATATCTCGTAGATGAAGAAGCGATATTCTGATTGATTTTTTCACCCCATTGCAATCTCAAAGTTTTGGCATCCGACACCTGCCATTCTACCACATCCGGTGCTCTTGTGTCATAAATGAAGACCGCAGCAGGAGTGACCATAATTGCATTTGAAGATTTGTTTTTGAAATTTTCCAGATAAACCAATACCTCATCATTCTCGACAAAATTTTCCTCAAACGAGAGTCGCACTAATGCAGAATCTGCCTCATCAATGGCCACCGACTGTGGGTGACCTGTGTTCTCCATTATGTAATTGGATATATTCTGAGCAGAGGCGATCGTGGGCTTTTCATCAAATCTCAATGCCAGGATATTTGGTGCCACTACGTAAGCAGTATCAATATCATTTTCATAAGTAAATGTCACTTGCTGCAGATCCGATGTGTTACCCAGCGTGTCTTTCATATTTTCGAAAGAAATCATATAGGTCTGCCCCTCTACGAATGCAGATTCAAACTCAAGTTGAACCCGATATTCAGCTGAGTCCTGGAGTAAAGCCCGGTCAGGCTCTTCTACTCCCAAAGCAAAATTAGATTCTCTTTCAGCCTCTGTTTCATTGATTGTCTCATGAAACTTGACCGCTATTTCATTAGCTGATAAAACAACCAACTCGGAAAACTGCGGCGGAGTGATATCATAATAGAAGCTATACGAATCAGTGGTAATTTCATTTCCCGCGCAATCCGTAATCCCCGAAAACCCAATCTGATAAGAAACCTCAGATGTGAGCTCCTCTTGCAACGTCACTTTGTACTCAGCCAGACTCTGCGCTTCAACAGTCAATATGGTGTTGTCGGGAACGGATATAGAAGAAACCATAGCCGAAGACTCATCTATTGGCTCATTGAAAAGAACCGTAAAACTCGTAGGTGAGTCAATGTTAACATCCGTAATTTCCGGACCAATAGTATCAGGCGCATCAGAAAAAACGGCATTTTGAATCCCCGGTGTGCCGCCCGTGGCATCTGAAGAAGCCGTCCAATTGTTGTCTCCACTACACGGCTGGTTTGGATTAATTAACTCAAGCGAATATCCTCCATCATCTTTTTTGTCCGAATCATACCAGGAAAGGTCATAAGCCACACTATCTATAAGGTTTCCGAATTGATCTTTGAGTACCACCTCATCTCCAACGTTGGAGAGTGCATCAAAACCAGACTGACCAACGGCATTAGAAAGCCCGGAGAAAAAATTGCTATAGTCCGAAGTGGAACAGATCAAAACGTAACCATTGGCCGAGATGGTAATAGCAGGTATTGTAGCGCCTGTCAGGGTAAAGTTCTCAATGGTAATGTCACTGGTTGTCCTGTTGTACAACTCCACGAATTCTGCTATCGGCTGACCCACGGATGGGTTTGGGTCAGGCATGAGTTCGTTGATGATGATATCTCGAAAAGCTGTTGGTTTTTCGAAAACAATGCTCACCTGGGCATCCAAAGAAGAATTGGTTGTTTGGTTCTTCACACCAGAGATTGAGATCTCGTATGACTTATTTACCAAACTAGAAAAAGTCAATACAACACTAGAATCAGAAGCATCGAGCACGGCGGCAGATGGGTTCATTTCCTCAATCTGATAATTGTTGAGAAGTGAGGCAGACGTATCATCTACTTTTTGGTTAAACCCAACACGGATATTTTCATAATCCACTTGCTCAGCTCCAGCTATTGCGAGCGGCAGATAACTAAAGCTCGATGTATTGCCGGAAACATTGATCACATTGCTGTCTGTGTCTTCCACGTCGGACACAGTCAATATATAATCTGCATCTACAAAGGCTGTAGCAAAAGTGAGCAGAGCGGACTGGCCATCTTCCTGCAGTACCGCCGAAGACGGGTTTCCAATTCCTTCATCTACCGAGTAGTTGATGCTGGCTTCCGCTGTGGTCTGGTCCAGGTCTTTGTTGAACGAGACCAAAAGCTCTGTTTCTGATTGCACGCTTGTAGACTCAACTATTAAAGGGATCACAAAATCAAAATTGGCAGAGCCTGAGAAAGTGCTGTTTTGATCTGCATTTTCTACGCCAATCGATGTAAGTTGATAATTGACTCCTTCGGAAAAAGGGTTCGTAAAGGTCAGTGCCACTTTAGAATTGTCAGCCCCATCAATCAAGGCAGAAGACGGATTTCCGACAGCATTGTCCACTGTATAATTAAGCAATGTTTGAGCCGACGCAGCATCCAGATGATCGTTAAAATCCAGAATCAGCTCCGTGGAGGAAAGCGTGAGAACCCCCGACAAATCGAGCTGAAGGTAAGAAAAGTCGTATGTAATTGGGTCATTCTTGGTCAATCCTGAACCAATGATAAGCTCATAATCGCTTGTCGTAAGGGGCGTTGTTCCATCAAAACCAAGCGTGACAGTATTTTCACTTTTTGTGGCAGTATTTATGGTAATCCCCGAAATGGAATAGTTCGCTTCATTTTCGGCATCCGCCTGCCCGAGTTCCTGATTAAAAGTCACGGATATGGACGTCTTTGAATTAACTGTTGCGTCGGCGACTTGAACCTGATCAATCAACACATCGTCCAAAAAGTAATCATCACTACGGCTAGAGGTATGGTTCACAACAAAACCAAAGAATGCCGTAGAGGTGTAAGTATTGTCAGTAACAGAGCCTTCACTTGTAAAAGTAGTGCCGCCGGAATGATCAGCACTTAGACTCCAATCTCCATTAGATGTTCGCTCTATATGCACCCTCACTTCATTGTCAAAAACAGTAGTTCCGCTAAGTATGGTCGTGCCAGATCCAGCATCACTCCGTTTCAAATTCAAAAAATCATCGCTCGTCTGGCCTATTTCCAGGTAGTAGCCATCTGCATCTCCCTCCAAATCCGCAATATCAGATACCAAATAGACCCGAACCTTGTTAGAGCCAGAAGGTGCAGATCCATTTATTTGAATGAAAAACTCCCAAACCGTGTTGTCAATCAAAGTATTGGGAGTGGAGAGGTACAATTCCGCGGATGCGGACGGCCCGAAAGAGTTGAGTTGCTCTCCTGTGATTTGAAATTGGGCATCATCTCCAGACCACAGTTGACCGTTTGTAAAATCACCATCAGAAAAATCATCAACCACCTGTGCGAAAGCGTTTATACAAAAAAGCAGTATTATGGCTGAAACTGTGGTTCTTACGATCATCATATATTAAATTCGCCGTTCGTTAAAAATACCGATTAATATTTCGGCTAAACCAATTATCAAATTATTTTAAAATGAATTCACGAACATGTGGCTTCATTTAATTTTTCAATCAAAAAGCAAATAAAATGAAAATCGCTGTTGTTGGAGCAACCGGCCTGGTAGGCACGGAGATTCTGAAGGTCATGGAAGAGCGAGGAGTATCTTTCGACGAACTATTGTTAGTAGCATCTGCAAGATCTGCAGGCAAGAAGATGACTTACAAGGGCAAGGAATATACAGTGATCGGATTGGAAGATGCAGTAGCTGCTGCTCCGGATATCGCATTGTTTTCGGCTGGAGGCAGCACGTCTCTGGAGTGGGCGCCAAAATTTGCAGAAAAAGGAACAATCGTGATCGATAACTCTTCTGCCTGGCGAATGGACCCAACCAAAAAGTTGGTTGTGCCGGAAGTAAACGGTGACGTTTTAAGAATTGATGACAGGATCATTGCCAACCCAAACTGCTCTACCATACAGATGGTGCTTCCATTGAAACCGCTTCATGAGCGTTATGGCATCAAGAGAATTGTGGTGTCTACATACCAATCGGTAACAGGGACAGGTAAAGCTGCAGTAGATCAAATGATGGACGAACGTGCCGGAAAAGATGGAGAGAAGGTTTACCCATACAAAATAGATATGAACGTGCTTCCTCATATTGATGTGTTCCAAGAAAATGGATACACCAAAGAGGAAATGAAAATGATCAAGGAGACCAAGAAGATCATGGGAGATGAGAGCATAGAGGTAACAACTACCTGCGTGCGTATCCCTACCATGGGTGGGCACTCCGAGTCGGTAAACATTGAGTTCAAAAACGACTTTGACGTGGCGGAATTGACAGCACTCATGGCTAGCGTGCCAGGTGTGGTGATAGAAGATGACGTGACTAACAATGTATATCCTATGCCACTCAACTCTCACGGAAAGGACGAAGTTTTCATTGGCAGGATCAGAAGGGACGAGTCTCAGGCCAACACGGTAAACATGTGGATCGTAGCTGACAACCTGAGAAAAGGTGCCGCTACCAATGCTGTACAAATAGCTCAGTACCTGATCGAAAATAGCCTGGCTTAATAAGACAGTATTTTAAATCATGTAAGCCCTTTGTTTACCGTTCGACAAGCTCAGGTGGACAAAGGGTTTTTTTATTATCCTTTGGGGAGGGGAGGTAAAAAGCTAATTTAGTTGTGAAATGTCCCTTGTAAACAACTCCATATCAGAACGACTGCAACAACTCACCTCAGCGGGGTTTACAGCTTTTGTGAACGCAAATGAGGCCGCAAATGTGAATCAGCTTCTACTTGGAAAAGCACCAGATGGCATTGACCTGAAGCTGGCCGCCGACCAAATACTGAGTCGGAGAAAGGCTAAAGACAAGCTCCCTACTTGGCATCAAACAAACGGATTGATCCTGCCCCCACCCCTATCCATAGAGCAATCCTCATCTGAAAGAACTGCCGAATACAAAAGGTCGATTTTAAAAGGGAAGCACCTGGTTGACCTTACCGGAGGAATGGGAGTAGATTTGCTCACATTGAGTTCCCAATTTGACAAGGCCACACATGTGGAAATGGATGAGTGGTTAAGCGTCGTTTTTCGTCACAACGCCAAAGTGCTGACCGAAAAGCCCATTGAAACCTTCAATCAAAAAGCCGAAGATTATCTGAAAACCTTCGATGGAAAAGCCACATTCTTCATAGACCCTGCTCGTAGAGATTCACACAAAAAGAAAGTCTTTTTATTCGAGGACTGCAGCCCAAATGTGATAGAACTGATGCCGCAGTTTCGGGCAAAGGCAAAGCAGGTGCTGATCAAAGCGGCACCCATGATCGACATCACTCTGGGTATAAAGCAACTTAGCTTTGTGAAAGAAGTGCACGTGGTGAGCCTGAACAACGAATGTAAAGAAATCTTGTTTCTACTGGATTTTGGTTTTACTGAACAGGCGACTATTCACTGTATAAATCTGAAATCTGATACAGAAGAGCTGTTATCATTTGACTTGTCTGGCGAAAAAGACACTGAGGTAAATTATACCTCTCCACAGTCTTACATTTATGAACCAAATGCCTCTATCCGTAAGGCTGGCGCTTTCCGGTCAGTTGCTGCCTCTTTTGGCTTAAGCAAGATCGCCCCCAACACGCACCTTTACACTTCGGAGGAATTGATCAATAATTTTCCGGGACGAATATTTAAGACCCTTGGAGGGGTCGATAAGAAAAACATTAAAGTGCATTTCCCCGAAGGAAAAGCGAATGTCATTTCCAAAAATTACCCGCTGACTCCAGAGCAAATCAAAAAGAAATTCAAACTCAAAGATGGTGGTGAGAGGTTTTTGATTGCGTTTAGAAATGAGAAAAATGGAACGGATTTGTTAAGTTGTTTGAAAATCGACTAACTTGTATTACGCTTGTATTACAATGTTGAATGTAAGGTTAAATAAAGAACTCGAAAGAAAGCTTAACTCCTACAGTAAGCAAAACCACATCACCAAGTCTGACGTGGTAAAGGAGGCTTTGGCGCTTTACTTATCCAAAGAAAAGGCCTCTCAATCTCCTTTTGAAGCTGGAGAGGATCTATTCGGTACTGAAGGGAGCGGTAACACCAATGCTTCTATTTCTTACAAGCAATCCATAAAGGAAAAACTACGTGAGAAACATTCTCATTGATGCCGGCCCACTTATTGCCTTGTTTGACAAGAGCGATCAGTATCATCAGAACAGCATCAACTTCATTCGAATATTTGACGGCACACTTTGGACCACCTGGCCAGTAATCACTGAAGTCATGCATATGCTAGATTTTAGCACGCACGTGCAAGCCAACTTTCTCACCTGGATCGAGCGTGGAGGACTCAAACTCTACAACATAGAGAATGATAAAATCTCAAGAGTTAAAGAGCTTATAGAAAAGTATGATGACGTGCCCATGGATTTGGCAGATGGATCACTGATGGTCGCTGCGGAGCAACTTGGATACAAGCAAATAGCCACTATCGATTCAGACTTTAACACCTACCGAAACATACGCAATCAGTATCTGGAGAATGTTTTTATGTAGAAAATTATCCGATTAGGTCACTGGTTCGGTCAATACCTCCCAAATCTAAAAGACAAGGTAGAAGTCAGACCTGAGAGGTCTTCGTCTTCCAGATTTTTGAAAGAAGAAGCCGTCACATAACGATAAGAAACACCTCCTGCTATTCTGAATTTTTTGGTAATATTGATTTCAATCTGAGCATGTGGCTCCACCACAAAAAAAGCAGATTGCTCAATAGTGACATCTACATTAGTGAAAGTATCACCGAACTTTTCGTCAACCACATCAATTGAGCCTCCACCAAAGAGTACAGGGAAGCTGAGGTGCACAATCTCTCTGGTAAACACGGTCGCTCCCAGAATCACACCACCATATCCTCCATGTAGGTTAAGCTTGCGCTGAGTAGCATCATCTGGATAAGCCCCCCTAAAGTCATTCTTGCTGGCCAGCCCATAACCTCCAAAACCAAGCAGATAGTTTCTGTTTACAATCACACCTCCATACATACCGAGCAGAAGTGTTCGGTCATCATTGATTTTGGATAGCTTGGTGTCAAATCCTCCAAATCCCGCAAACTCATTTTCCTTGCCTAGCAGGGATTTGACATCACTACTTTTAGGATCGTGGGTGTCCATGTAGGTCTGCGCAAAGACGAAAAGTGGAATTGAAAAAAGTAAGGTTAGGCAGTATTTCTTGAGCATCAGAAAACGTATTTGACAGACAGGGCGGCATCCCAGAATCTAACTTTGGCGTATCGCATACCGATAAAATTGAAATGGGGTTTGATATCAAACGAAAATGTAACCGGCACGCTCAGCCAGCGATATTCCACCCCCAGAATGGCATCTGCTCCCATCACAAAATAATTTTCCTGTTCATAGGCATATGTCGGTGGATCAAATGAAGTAACAACCCGTCTCAGGTTGTTGTATTTTTCGTACCCAGCATGCATACCCAGTCCGTAGTAGATATAAAAGTTTTCGTTGAAGGACACTTCCATAGGCTGATGAAAGGTGTATATGCTAGTAAGCTGAATGCCACTTTCACGGCCACTCAAAAAGAGCTCCACGGCCTCTTCCTTGTGGATAAACTTCTTGTAGGTAAGCCCCGAAGTATATCCCATTCTGATCCCTCCGGAATGGTCATATTGCTGAGCAAATGCACCCACCATCAGTAGCGAGAGCGCCGTAAGTAGCAAGTATCGTTTCATTTATTAGTCTTTGTCGGAAAATAAGGGCAGCTCCTTGATCGAGATGATCAGTTCCCCTCCTTCGGAACGGATGTTGAGTTCACTAAAATCTTTTTGCGTGTTGCCCACAAAACCCGATAGCGTGACTTGTTCCATCTCTTCCTCTTTCTCCTTTTTAAGAGTGAGCATGCTATTGGGCACAATCATGTTTTTCTCATCCGCTGTGATGTTGGCGAGTACATAAGACCCTTGATCCAAAATCAGATTGATGTCTGCAGACTTGCCCACAAGAGATATGGCTTTGAAGTCCCTCTGAATCCTTGTGAAATAGATATCTCCATAATTGAAATTCAGGTTTGCGCTTTTCCTCAAAACATCAGCACTCAGATCGGAAAATGTACCGTCTCCAATCAGCTCGTCGGACTCTGCAATATAAAGCTTGTCATTGCGACTATTGAGCAGCGCATAAGCCACTTTAGTCAATTCAATGTCTGACGAACTACTCTCAATATTCAACTGCCCGGCTTCTTTGATTCTGGACTCTACACCTCGATAAATCAATGCGCCATTTTCAATAAAATCGATATTGTTTTTACCAAAGGTGTGTTTTAGCGAAAGCTTGCCATTGAGCCGATTGGCTTTGAGGTCGCCATGAGCCAAATCAATACTCACATCTCCATTCAGGTCAGCCATGTAGATGTTACCGAATTTGTTTTCTACGTTCAGGTTGAAATTCTCTGGCAGCCAAATTTCGTAGTTCACATTTATGCCATTGCTACCAAAAATGCTCTTGGAATAATCATCCACTTCGGAGAGTATCTCCTTCAGAAAACCAGACCCCTTACTCACCACGGTAGATACAGTAATCAGATCTCCAACCGCCCGGAAAGTCACATCAATGCGATCCATGTTTTTCTGAACTGCATCAGTAGTTTTTCCCTGTGCTTCTATGTTCACCATTACTCGTACGGAATCCTCATTCCAAACTCGCACGATCACCTCGCCATATTTATTAATAACGTCCAGTCTTCCACCTTCATTGGCACGAAAACTTTTATCGTACTGCTTCTCCATCCTGGTAGATTGTGCGGCAGCCATCAGCCCTGCACAAATCAAGAGCAGACTAAAGACGTACCTCCGAATCATCTTTGCCGTTTTCATTTTCGTTTATTTCTTGTAGTACTTTTTCTAATATTCTCAATTTCAGTCGATAGTTTTCCATCATGGCCTCTACCACCTCTGCATTATCTACATTGTCTTTCAGGTCATTTTCGAGATCCGAAAACGCCTGATCCATTGACTCCAAATCCGCCATCAAAACAGGGTCATTTACCCGCTGCTTTACCTGCAACATTTTTATATCAATTTCACTCTGATAGTAATTTTCAATTTCCTGTAGTTCACTAAGAGCATCTGATGTTAGCTGTGTCTGACCGAGAAAATAAGCGGAAAAACCCGTAACAACTATCAAACATGCAGCGACCGCATATTTCCAATAACGCATGAACATATGCCCCCTCTGAGGCTGTTGTAAGCGATTTGAAATAGCTTCCCACGACTGACCCTGCGGGAAGTCAAACATATCAAAGTCTTCCCCACTAGCCTCTACGTATTCTTTCAGTTTATCCTGCATGCTGTTGTTGTTTACTATCCAACATATTTCTTATTCTAGCCTTGGCCTTACAATACTGTGCCTTAGATGCAGATTCGCTTATTGACAAAATCTGCGCTATTTCTTTGTGGTCATACCCTTCAAAGAGATAGAGGTTTAGCACCGTTTTGCAGCCATCGGGAAGTTCCTCCACAGCTTCCATCACACGACTAGCTTTGTATTCTGAGTATTCAAAATCATCTACTTCATCTACTAAATCCAGGTTTTCGTCCAATTCAGACGTGATCAACTTTCTTTTTCTGATAGCATTGATACAATTGTTAACCACAATGCGTTTGATCCAGGCACTGAAAGTGCTCACTTCGCGAAGCGATGGCAACTTTTGGAATGCGTCTATAAATGATTCCTGAAGCATGTCCTGTGCTTCTTCATCATCACCCATCATTCTACGACAGATGTTGTACATGGCTCGAGCATACAGATTGTACAACTCAGCCTGTGCAGCTCCGTCATGTTGCTGACTTCTGATGATTAGGTCACGGTGAATATTTCTTTCTGTTCCTTTCACAACTTGCGGTATAATGACAGAACAACCGGGCAAAGGTTTCTCACTTATGGTAAATACGTGAAAAAATTAGATTCTTCATAAAGAAAGATGATTCTTCATCCTCGAACCCACTGATAAGTATATGCTTATTTATATCTAAAAGTTGGCCGGCTTCTATATTGGTGGTGATCTTAAAAAACCAATACATGACTTTAACGAACAATTTCTGAAGGCGTTTGCCGGCTTTGAAGTCCGTAACGATAAGTCTACCATCGGGCTTTAGAAAAATTTTGATCTTCGCGATGACCTCAGTCAAATGTTCAGAATCAAACACGTCTAAAAAGAAAGGACAAATTATCCAATCATAGGTGTCAGGGCTTTCATACTCCAAAAAATCGGCCCAATAGAATTCTGTATCCAGCTGGGCATATTGCCTCGCATGTCTGATCATCACACGTGATTTTTCCACGTAAGTGACACGCACATTGAACGGTATGTCTCGAAGTATTTTACCAGTACCTCCTCCTATGATCAAAACATGATCTCCTTCTTTCAGGCGAGGCAAATAGTGTTGATAGGCTTGGTTGAGTTTCCTGCCAAAAACCAGACGCTTAATTGGGTCATAATAGCCAGCGATTTTATCAAAATCATTCACAACAAAAACACAACAGGTAGAAAAAAGACTGCATCACCTACCAAACGAAACCTTTCATTGGCGCTATAATATCCTGGTAGCCAAAGAACCGAACCTAAGACTAGTGACATCATAAAATAGACGGCCTGTATGGCATTTGTGCTTCCGCTGATGCCCGCTATGAGCAAAGTCATTGTGAATGAACACAGAAGAAGCAGATTAATAAGCCTCTTTGAAGCTGCCATTCCCATTCGATTCGGTATGGAGCCAAAACCTTGTTTTTGATCTTCTTCCAGATCATAAACGGAGAATATAAGTAGGTTAATCAGAGCCACTATGGCCAGCTCAACAACCAACAACGCATCGACAAGTTCCCAATTGGGTGAGAGGCTAAATGGGCCAAGAAAAACCCCCGCAGCATAGCCAAAAGCTACGAGTAGCTCCTTGAACCAAAGGCTTCTCAGGAAATATACAAGGGTAAGGTATAAGATGCACAGCGCCGAGAGAATCGCTCCGGCTTTGATAACCTCAACGGGAAGGAAATAGACATTTAAAAGTGCCAAACTCAATGTAACACCAGAAGTCACGCTTAGAATCCGAAAATGGCTCTGATGAAAGAGTCTCCTCTCAGAGGCTGCCGGCTTACGGGAATCCAAAAGGTGATCCGCAGTATAAATCAGCCATACAGCAGATGCCAGTGCAAAATATACGTGGATGGAAATGGCAATTTGATAGTGCTGACCTAGAAAGGCTAAAAAAACAATGGCTCCCAGGACAATGTCCAATGAGAGCCATCTGAAATATTTATAACCTCTTTCGATCATGAGGTGAGTTTTTATCCACCTTGTGCAAGTGCTTCAGCACCACCCACGATCTCTAGTATCTCTTTAGTAATTGCCGCCTGACGCGTTCTGTTGTAGGTCAGTTTCAATTCCTTGAGCAATTCGCCTGCATTGTCTGTTGCCTGATCCATAGCCGTCATTCTGGCGCCCTGTTCAGAGGCATTAGACTCAAGCAATGTTTTATAAAACTGAATCTTCAATGACTTAGGTATGATCTCCGAGAAAATTACTTCCTGAGACGGTTCATATAAATAGTCCGTGCTCGCTGAAGCTGACTCCTCCTCTACTTCCTTAACTTCAATAGGGAGTAATTGCTCCTGCTGTAGAATCTGGGTTGCTACATTCTTAAACTCATTGTAGATGATCTCTACCTTATCAAATTTGCCCTTAAGGAAACCCTCCATAGCAAAATCTGAAGCTTCCATAGAATGGGTAAAATCAAGGTCATGAAAAATCCCATAGAAATCCTCAACCACGTTGAAACCTCTCTTCTTGTAGTAGTCATGGGCTTTCTTACCCATTGGCATGATGGTAAGATTACCTGCCCGCTCAATATCCGCATACTTCTCTGCGATTAGGTTACGCACGTTTTTGAAAACATTGCTATTAAACCCACCACAAAGACCTCTATCAGAAGTAACCACCACTAGAAGCACTTTATTGACCGGCCTTACATCAGCGTATGCATTTTCCATACTTGAAGTATCTACACCTGCCGAAACATTGCCAATAATATTGGAAAGCTTTTGAGAATAAGGACGCATTTGGGTGATTCTATCCTGGGCACGACGTAGCTTGGCAGCCGCCACCATTTTCATGGCTTTAGTGATCTGCTGAGTCGAACTTACCGACTGAATCCTTCCTTTTACTTCCTTTAGATTAGCCATTTGGTCTAATATTAAGCGTTATACCTTGCTGCCAAATCCTTAGCTACAGTGGCCAAAGTACTGGTCACTTCATCTGTAAGTTTTCCGGCTTGAAGCTCTGACAACACATTAGCATGCTGAGCTTTCAACAAAGACAAAAATTCTTTTTCGAATGCCTTCACTTTAGTTTCAGGCACTTTATCAAGGAACCCCTTAGTAGAAGCATAAATGATCGCCACTTGCTCTTCTACTGGAGAAGGCGAAAATTGAGGTTGCTTCAATATTTCCTGGTTTCTTCTACCTCTGTCGATAGTTCTTTGCGTAGAGGCATCCAAATCTGATCCAAACTTGGCAAATGCTTCGAGCTCTCGGAACTGGGCCTGATCAAGCTTCAAAGTACCTGCTACCTTTTTCATCGATTTGATTTGAGCTGAACCACCCACACGAGATACCGAAATACCCACATTAATCGCTGGTCTGATACCTGAGTTAAATAAGTTGGTTTCAAGGAAAATCTGACCATCTGTGATCGAGATCACGTTTGTAGGAATATAAGCTGAAACGTCACCAGCCTGAGTTTCAATGATCGGAAGAGCTGTCAATGATCCGCCACCTTTCACTTTTCCTTTCAACGAAGGAGGAAGGTCATTCATGTTAGCTGCTATTTCATCGTTGTTGATGATTTTAGCCGCTCTCTCCAAAAGTCTGGAGTGAAGGTAGAATACATCACCAGGGTAAGCTTCTCGTCCCGGAGGTCTTCTCAATAGTAGTGAAACCTCACGGTAGGATACCGCCTGCTTAGAAAGGTCATCATAAACAACCAAAGCCGGACGACCAGTATCGCGGAAGTACTCACCGATAGCCGCACCAGTAAACGGAGCGAAGAACTGCATAGGAGCAGGATCTGATGCCGAAGCGTTTACAATCACAGTATATTTATCAGCACCGGCTTTTTCCAATACGGAAACAATACCAGCTACTGTAGAAGCCTTCTGACCTACTGCAACATAAATACAGAATACAGGCTCCCCTCTATCATAAAATTCTTTCTGGTTAATGATAGTATCAATCGCCACTGCAGTTTTACCTGTCTGACGGTCACCAATGATCAACTCTCTTTGTCCTCTACCAACAGGGATCATGGAATCTATCGCTTTGATACCTGTTTGGAGTGGCTCACTTACAGGCTCTCTGTAAATTACACCTGGGGCTTTTCTTTCGATTGGCATTTCGAAAAGTTCACCTTCTAGCGCTCCTTTTCCGTCGATTGGATTACCCAATGTATCAACCACACGGCCGCACATTCCGTCACCAACTTTAACCGAACCAATCAAGCCAGTTCTTTTAACAGTGTCTCCTTCTTTTACTTCGGTTGACTCTCCTAAAAGTACCGCTCCTACATTGTCTTCCTCTAGGTTAAGAACCAACGCTTTCAAGCCGTTTTCAAACTCCAACAACTCCCCAGCCTGGGCTTTAGATAAACCGTAAATTCTAGCTACACCGTCACCTACTTGTAGTACAGTTCCAACTTCTTCAAGTTCAGCTTCTGTTTTCTGGTTAGAGAGTTGTTCTCTCAATATTGCTGAAACCTCATCTGGTCGAACATCTGCCATAGTTTCTTTTGTTTAATTGCCCTCGGGCGAGTTAGTTATTATATGTTTTCTTTTTGAAATCTTAATTTCAGGTCTTTTAGCTTTCCGCTAATGCTATCATCAATTTGACGATCTCCTAGCTTCAGAATGTATCCCCCGATCAACTCCGGGTTTATCTTTTCTGTAAGCAGTGGTTTCTTACCCGAGACGTCACTAACTAGCTTTTCGAATGCCTTTTTAGTAGCAGCATCCAAGGTAATAGTGGTAGTAACGGTCGCTTCCTGAAAGCCTTTCTTTTCATTGTAAAGAGTCAAAAACACCTCTGCTATCTCAGGCAAAATGTTTTCTCTGTTTTTCTTGGCAATGATATCCAGGAAGCTAGCAGTCAAAGCATCAACCTTACCTGCAAATATTTTAGAAAGGATTTCCGCTTTTCTGATATGCGAAATCAACGGGCTCTTCAACATCAAGATGAAGTCACGATTCTCCTTGCAGATGGCGGAAAAGTTGAGGATATCAGAATAAACCTTATCCAAAACCTTTTTCTCCTCAGCCAGCTCTAGCAAGGGTTTAGCGTACCTAACTGCTATTTTGCTTGCTGACATCTTAGTTTACTTTTACTTCTTTAAGGAATTTGTCGATCAAGTCCTTCTGCGACTTGTCTCCAGAAAGTTTTTCCCTGATCACCTTCTCAGCTATATCTAAAGAAAGACTAGCTACCAGACTCTTCACTTCTGCAAGGGCCGCCTTCTTCTCGCTTTCTATACTGACTTTCGCATCAGCTATCATTTTTTCAGCAATTGCTGCTGTTTCGCTTTTTGCCTCCTCTTTTATTTGGCTAGCAGCACCCATTGCTTCTTTCAAGATTTTGTCTCTTTCAGCACGGGCTTCTTGCAGTAAGTATTCGTTATCCGCTTTGATTTGAGCCATCTCTTCTTTGGCCAAATCAGCAGCTTTCAGGGCATCATCGATTTGGCTTTCTCTAGTTTTAAGAGCGCCCACGATTGGCTTCCATACGAATGTTGCCAACACAAGAAAAACGATGACGAATACGATCGTCTGCCAAAAAATTAATCCTATTTCAGGGGTAACCATATTGATTCTATTTGATCTTCAAGTAAGAAACCTGGTCCTGAAGCCTAATGCTAGCAAGACCAGGCAAATAAAAATTAATTATTGTCCGATAGACAAGAATCCGATTACAGCTGCGAATAGTGCAACACCTTCAATCAAGGCCGCTGCAATAATCATCGCAGTTTGGATCTTTCCACCTGCTTCTGGTTGTCTAGCGATACCGTCAGTTGCTCCTTTACCGATCATACCGATACCAAGTCCTGCTCCTAGTACTGCTAAACCTGCTCCAATTGCTCCCATTTTTATATAATTTATATGGTTAAAAAATGCTTAATTAATGATGCTCTTCAACTGCCTGTCCAAAATACATAGACGAAAGCAAGGTGAAAACATATGCTTGCAACAATGCCACAAATAGCTCAAGCATATTCATGACAGTAGCAAATAAAGTTGATGCTATGCCCACAGCAAAACTCTGTGCAATAAACGTCAAACTGATAATACTTAATATGATAATGTGACCCGCTGTGATATTTGCAAAAAGTCGGATCATCAATGAGAAAGGCTTGGTGAATATTCCAATGATCTCAATTGGCCACAAAATAAGGTACAGTGGAAACTTAGCTATCCACGGCATGCTATTTCCAAGAGGATCAAGGATGTGTAGCCAGTATGTCTTGCGTCCAGACGCGAGTGTGATTATTAAACTGAACACAGCCAACACCAAGGTCACCGCTATGTTTCCCGTGAGGTTTGCCGCAGCTGGCAGTAGTCCCAACAGGTTACCAAACCAGATAAAGAAGAATAATGTCAGCAAATAAGGAAGATATTTTTCATATTTCGGCCCAATGTTTGGCTTCACGATTTCATCCCTTACATAAACGATTATTGGTTCAAAGAACGACTGAATCCCCTTTGGAGCTTTACCAGCATTTTTCTTGTAGCCTCGTGCCACCGCGAAAAACACTAGAATTAGTATTATTGAGTTGATGAAAAGGAAAAACACATTTTTAGTGATTGAGAGATCAATTACATGCTCTCCGTTTGCTAATGAGATGTGTTCGTGCTCCATCACATATCCATTGTAAGGAACTATGTTGTGATGCTCATCGTAGAAATTGGCCGATGAGAATATATCAAGACCTTTTTCCTCAGAGTAAATGATTACGGGTAGGTGAAAGACAACACCGTGAGTGATCTCCCATGAATGGGCATCACTGATGTGATGATTGATCATTTCACTTGGGTCAAACTTCTCTCCGTCTCCAGAACCGCTTGCAGCGCTTTCATGAGTCAAAAGCAGCCCAAAGAGCGCTATTAAAAAACTGATTTTCAAAAACTTAGGAAATTGTGCAATTTTCACTTGACTCATTAGATAAAGGGTTACCTCCTCAATTCCGCCGCAAGTTAGACAATACGGTAAATAATTCAAAGATTAAATAAACCAAATAGACGGCCATAAATTGAACCATCAAAGCCTTAATGCCATCTATCTTCATATACATGAGAATCCCCAAAAAAAAGAGTCCCGTGAGCAGCCTGAAAGTGACTGTCCCAAGGGCATAAATAGGTGATTCCCAATTGTTTTTCTTGCCTTCATAAAGCAACCATGATACAGCAATGGACTGTAAAAAGAAAAAGAAAATCATCGCTGGGAATTTTGAGTGAAGCTTCGAAGCAAATAACGCATCATTTGCGCCGAAAAACAGCAATAAAAACCCCAAAGAAATACCAGTAGAAACAATCAGATATTTCTTCACTTGACAAACTTCTTTAAAAGGTAAAAAATGGTGGCCGCAACCGAGAGAAAAATGGAGCCTATAAGTATCCAAGGAATTTTGGTGCCCACTTCTTGATTTAAATAATACCCTCCCCCAATAATCAACAGGTTGAGCGATAAAAGCTCAAAGGTGATTCCAGAAACTTTAGCGTAAGTATTTGCCTCCTCAGGACTGTGCTTTGAGGAGGGGTTTTTCTCCTCTGTCATGCGTTCCTATGTTTATTTCTTTACTTTTCACTCCCATCTTACAACTACCGTTGAATGCGGCTCCTGACTCTACGATAAGCTTATTGGTGATGATGTCTCCATCAATGACTGCAGTAGCCTTAAGGATCAAAACTTCGCTGATCTCCACAGAACCTACAATGTGCCCTGCAACTTCCGCATTTTGTGCAATCACACTTCCATCTATCTGCGAAGAGTGACCAAATGCTGCTTTGGACTTGGTTTTAATGTTTCCAATGACCTTTCCTTCTATTCTTAGATTCCCGAAAGTTTCAATATTTCCTTCTAGAATAGTCCCCTTTCCAATAATGTTACTGGAGTTGCTCATCTCCTCTGCTGTCTTTTGATCTTGTTTGTTAAACATGATATTTGGTTTTAAAACGCTACGTACTCCTGTGGATTAACTGAGTTACCATTGTGCCATAATTCGAAATGGAGATGCGGCCCTGAGGTTAGCTCTCCTGTATTTCCTATGATGGCAATAATATCTCCTCCGGTGACAAAACTACCAACGTTTTTGAATAATTCCGAATTGTGCTTATAAACGGATATCAAATTGCCGCGATGCTGAATACCAATAACATAGCCGCTATCCAATGTCCAGGAGGAAAATATCACCACTCCATCTGCCACGCAGATAACCGGTTCGCCTTCTTTGGCCACAATATCAATTCCAAAGTGATCTGCTTTTGGGTTATAACCATCGGTAATGATTCCTTCTATTGGGCTGAAAAGAAAAAGCTCTCTGAATTCATCAAGCGATGATCCACTATAAGTTAGTGGGTTCACATCCTGGTTTTCAAACTCGGCCCTAAATTGAGAATCAATAGGATGAAGTGTTTCCTTGATCTGCAACTCTGCAGGTGTCCTATTCACAGCTTCCTGAGAATCCAAGCCGGCAATTGCACTTGGTTCACCACTCACAATCAATTGAATATTGTCTATGTACTGATCCTTTAATGCTATTTCGTACTCAAGAGAATCAAGACGAACGGTGAGGTCAAGCAACTCCCGGTTAGAGCGCATTTGTGCATAGCGTGGATCTAGCCACTCTTCAAGCGTCACAGTGACCAAATAAGTCGCTACTGCCAGCGTAATCAAAAAAGCCACTGCCAAAATCAAAATGACGCGGGCATAGTTAAAACTCAGGGTTTTTTTCTCTGCAAAATTCTCCTCATTTCGGATTATCAACAGGTATCTATTGGTAAGCCAATTTGTAAGGGTTTTTTTTGGTGCCAAAGGGGACTTTTTTAGTGAACATCAAATATATCTAAACCATATATCTTTACAAGATTATTACGTTTGCCACGTTTAGATTTCAAATCGACAGAATCAGCTTGAAACCTTTCTACAGATACCTTATTCTGACATTACTCGCAGTAGCAGAATTTTCGGCACAAGCTCAGGTTAGCGGCCCGATAAGTGCTGGATATCATGATCTTACCGCACATTACAATGCATATTTCATTGCCAATGAAAGGATAAAAGAAATAGAACAGCAGGTGTACGACCAATACGATTGGAATTACAACAAAGTGCTGCCGGTTTACCCCCAATTCGACACTCTGGTAAGCAAAAGCCTGGAAACACTCACCGAAGATTGTATTCAAAAAGCATCGATCGCCATACAAAGACACGAAGGATCAAAATGGGAAGACGACTCCTATGTGCTTGTAGGGAAGGCTAGATACTACGCCTCTGAATTTGCTGACGCAATCGAGACGTTCAAATACGTCAATAAAAAAGGAGATGATGATAATGCCAGACATGAAGCCCTGATAAACCTAATCAGGACTTTCGTTGACGCCAATGAAATCAACAATGCCATAGCAGTATCAGATTACCTCAAGAAGGAGAAACTAAACGACAAAAATCAATTCGACCTTTTTTTGGCCAGAGCCTACATGTATCAGAAACGTGAAGATCATGACAATATGGTTCAGAACCTGGTAAAAGCTGAGGCGCTGATGCCAAGAAGTAATGACAAGGCAAGAATTCAGTTTATTATTGGCCAGGTGTATCAGGAACTGGGTTTTGATGCAGAAGCCTATAAATATTATGATGAGTCTCTTAAGAGCAACCCTACATATGAGCTGTCTTTTTATACAAAGTTGAACATGGGATCGGTGACACAACTCACCAAGGGTAGCGATGTAAAAAAGGTGCGCAAATATTTCAAAAAACTTCTGAGAGACCCCAAGAATCTGGAGTATCAGGATAAAATATACTATGAAATGGCCGGATTTGAATCTAAAAACGGCAATCTCACGGAGGCAATAGATTTCTACAAACTGTCTGTAAAGAAGAGCGTGAGCAATAACAGACAAAAGGGATATTCTTATTGGAAACTGGGCTTGATCTACTATGACAGTTTGAAAAATTTCCCTCTGGCCAAAAGTTATTACGACAGCACTATCTCAGTAATGCCTGTGGATGAAGATGAATACAACAACATACTTCAAAGGCAGGAAGTGCTAAGTGAGTTTGTAGAACACATCACTACAGTACAGAAAAATGACAGTCTTATCATCCTATCACAGTTGCCTGTAGATTCGGCGCAAGCCATAGCTAGAGCCGTGGTGGAGGCCAACTATGAAAAAGAAAAAGAAAGGAAACGACGCGCAAAGGAGCGTGAGCGCAGAGAGCAAATGTCCACCTCATTTGACCGACAGGGTGGAGACCTCATCAGTGCGAATCTGACCGGAGATACCTGGTATTTTCACAACCCAACTCTGCTAAGTAGAGGGGCCTCAGAGTTCAAGAGGGTATGGGGTAACCGCCCATTAGAGGATGACTGGAGAAGAAGTGCTAAAGCCGGAGGTTTCGCCATACAGGAACAGCAAGCGGCCAAAGAGAAAGAGCAGGAAGAATCTGAAGACGAAGTGGACGCCCGCCTCTCAGAGGAAGTAGAGGCTCTTCTAGCCAATATTCCTCGTTCTGAAGAACAAATGCAAAAGCTCCTTTCAGAGACAGAAATTGCGCTATACAATCTGGGAAACATCTATAATTTCAAACTTGAAGAAAAGGAAAATGCGATAAGTTCTTTTGAGCAGCTTTTGAGCAGATACCATAATAGCGAGTACAGACCAGAAGTGCTTTACCAATTGTATTTATTGTACTCTCAATTGGATCAGAATGAATTTGCTAAGGAAAGAGCCGATCAAGTTCAATCACTATTTCCTGAATCCATATACGCCAAACTTATCGAAAACCCCAACTATCGTGAGGAAAGCAGCGCAGCTACTGCACACCTAATGGCAGCTTATAAAACAGCTTATAAATACTACACAGCAGAGAAATACAAAAAAACAAAATCAGTCTTGGACAGTGCTCTGCAGGTTTATCCTGAAAATGATTTTAGTGACAACCTGCAGCTCCTAAATGTGATGACCGTTGGGATGCTGGATGGGCTGTATCAGTATCAATTTGAGCTTAATAACTTTATAAAAAAGTACCCAGAAAGTGATGTAGTAGACTATGCTCAAACTTTGCTCAAAGCTTCAGAAGACTATCAGATCAATATTGTCAACTCCTCCAAAGCCAGATTTATTGAATATTTTGATCAAAAACATTTTATGATTCTAGCCTATCCTAATAAATCTGAATTATCCAGTAAAATCCCCGGCGTGGTAGATGTGTTTCTGGATGAAAATCAAGTCACCTATAGCTCAGGAAATCTCATCTTGAATGAAGAATATGCCATGGTACTAATAAATGACATTCCTGATAAACAAAAAGCGGAGGCACTTCTTGAATCATTTCAAAACTTAAATATCCAGAAGGACTTCAAAGGCGAGAAAATCTATAATTTTATCATTACTCAAGACAACTTTGATATCTTCTATCAAACAAAGGATTTGAATGCCTATTTGAATTTTTATGATCGCATGTACCAATAATGAGAAGTAAAAGCATCAAAATCACACTCTTCGCTCTATGGTTTGCATTTTTAGGGGCATTCATAGGAATACCGGGATTATTCTATATGGTTAAAGTAGATGCTAATGGCTGGTTTGGTGGCCTTCCAAGCTTGCAAGCTCTTGAGCGTCCAGATCCAGACCTGTCATCAGAGCTAATAAGCGCCGACGGGAAATCATTGGGTAAATACTGGCGAAAAAACAGAACTCCTGTAACCTATGAAGAGCTATCTAGTCAGCTCGTCAATACGCTTCTGGTAACAGAAGATATTAGGTTCAAAGGCCATTCGGGCATTGACCTAAAAGGCCTGACTAGAGCAGCGATAGGCGTCCTGACCTTTAACTTCAATGGCGGAGGATCAACCCTCACCATGCAATTAGCCGAAAATCTTTATAGCACATCATCGGCCAACCGCGGTTCGCTTTACAACAATCGCAAAATCGGTCAAATCATAACCAAACTAAAAGAATGGATCATTGCGGTGAGACTGGAACAATCCTATACCAAAGAAGAAATACTCGCCATGTATTTGAACACCGTAGAGTACGGCAGTAATTCTTATGGGATCAAAGTAGCAGCCAAAACATTCTTCAATAAACTCCCTTCTCAGCTAGACTACAAAGAATCCGCTGTTCTAGTAGGTGCAATAAATGCACCTACCCGCTGGAGTCCCATATTGAACCCGGAAAATGCCCTGCGCAAAAGAACAGAAGTTCTGCATAACGTTTATAAATATGGTTTGATCAACAAAACAATGTATGACAGTCTAATTCTTTCCGATTTCGGACTAAACTACAAAGTTGACAACCAAAACGAAGGTTTGGCGACATACTTCAGGGCAGTCATCAAAACCCATCTCATGGCCTGGTGTGCAGATAATGGATATGACCTTTTTGACGATGGCCTAAAGATATATACCACCATAGACAGCAGGCTACAGCAGTATGCGGAAGAAGCCGTAGAAGAACACATGGACACGCTACAGCAAATCTTCGACAACCACCTACAGGGGCATCAGCCATGGATAGACCAGGATGGTCACGAAATTCCAGGATTTATTGAAAACGCTATTAAAAGAACAGACAAGTACAGATCTCTCGTTCGTGAGTATGGGCCAGATTCCGATTCAGTGGAAATTATGCTCAACAAAAAGCGAAAAATGACTGTATTCTCACATGCCGGAGAATTGGACACACTGTTCAGCACCTACGATTCTCTAAGATATTATAAGCAATTTTTGCATGCAGGTTTCATGTCTATGGAACCCAAAACGGGACACATAAAGGCCTGGGTAGGATGCATTAATCATAAATATTTCAAGTACGACCATGTCCAAAGAGGAAAAAGACAACCCGGTTCCACTATTAAACCCTTGGTTTACACAGCAGCCATTGAAAACGGCTACTCGCCCTGCTTTCCTGTAGTTGATGCGGCAGTTACATTTCCTCGTCCTGGTGAAGATCCTCCTACCTGGACTCCTGAAAATGCTAATGGGAAATTTACTGGAGAAGTCATGACGATACGCCAGGCGATGGCCCGATCCAAAAACAGCATAACGGCCTTTATTATGAAAGAAATTGGCCCTGAAGCCGTGGTAGAAAAAGCTAAACAACTCGGCATTAAAAGTCATTTGGACGCAGTTCCCGCCCTTTGTCTTGGAGCTGGAGGTGACGTAAATATTCAGGAAATGCTGGCTGCCTACTCCACCTTCGTCAACAAAGGCATTTATACCGAACCGTATTTCATATCTCGCATTGAAGACCAAAACGGGAACGTCATCCAACAATTTGTGCCGCAGACAAAAGAGGCTCTTAATGAAGAAACTGCCTATGTAATGCTTCACATGCTTAAAGGGACAACAGAAGAGCCAGGAGGCACGGCTCTAGGACTTGATCCATCTTTGAGAATAGACAATGAAATTGGTGCTAAGACAGGAACCACTCAAAATGCCTCAGATGGTTGGTTTATGGGGGTGACAAGAGATTTAGCAGCAGGAGCCTGGGTTGGAGGTGATGACCGATCCATACATTTTAGATATTGGGCGCTTGGACAAGGTGCCAGAACGGCCATGCCCATTTGGGAAAAGTATATGCTCAAAGTATATGCGGATGAAACATTGGACTATCAAAAAGCTCCTTTTGACAGACCTATAAAACCAATCACAATCGAACTTGATTGTGACAAATACAACAACATCATCGAACCCTCTGATTCAACCTCAGTTGAAGTGATCGATGAAGATGGTTTTATGTAAACCAGATTAGCCATGCTCAAGCAGCGACTCTCCAATACAGAGTACAACCAACTTCCTCACGAACCGGGCATTTACAAATTTTTAAACGCCGCTGGCACCATCATCTATGTAGGCAAGGCAAAGGATTTGATCAAAAGAGTATCGAGCTACTTCACGAAGGCTGCCCAACACAATAGAAAAACAGTCAAACTCGTCAGTGAAATTCATCAGATAGAATTTATCATTGTCAACTCAGAGTTTGATGCGCTCTTGCTTGAGAACAACCTGATTAAACAAAATCAACCTAAATACAACATACTATTAAAAGACGATAAGTCCTTTCCAAGTATATGTATCACTAATGAACGCTTCCCTAGAATATACTCCACCCGCAGGATAGACAAGTCTCAGGGCGAATACTTCGGTCCTTACACCAGCGTTAAAGCCATGAATGGTGTAATAGACCTTATCAGAAAGCTATATAAGATAAGAACCTGCAATTTCAACCTCTCAAGACAAAACGTTGAAGCAAGAAAATTTAAAATCTGCCTTGAATACCACATTGGCAACTGTCTTGGACCATGTGAAGGACTGCAAGATGAACATGATTATCAGGATGAAATAAGCCATGCTAGAGAAATCCTTGTTGGGAAAATCAGTAAAGTATTACATCAGTATAAATCCTTGATGTCTGATGCATCTAGTCAGCTCAATTTCGAACTAGCTCAGAATTATAAGGAAAAGATTGATTTGCTGGACAAGTTTCAAACCAAGTCCCTTATAGTCAATCCGAAACTAGAGGCCGCTGACGTGATTGCTATCATCTCTGATGACGAACATTTCTACCTCAATTACATGCAAGTGGTGGAAGGCGCCATTAAAGTATCGGAAACACTGGACTTCAGAAAAACAGTAGATGCACCCTCAAACGAATTATTGCAACCGATCCTCTTTACCCTGAGAGATAAATATCAAAGCAACTGTCAGGAGGTGCTATCTAATAAAGAAATAGACATGTGGGATGACCTTGCTCTCACCATACCCAAAATTGGGGATAAGAAAAAGCTCATTGACCTTGCTCTAAAAAATGCCCTGTTTTTTAAGAATGAAAGGCTTAGAAAAAAGGAAGAAGCCAGAAACAAACCCAAAAGAGTCCTGGAGCAATTGAAAGCCGATCTCTCCTTGAAAGAGCTTCCAGTACATATTGAGTGTTTCGACAATAGCAATATACAGGGTACCCACCCTGTGGCTTCTATGGTTTGCTTTAAAAACGCCAAGCCATCCAAACGCGATTACCGCAAATTCAACATCAAAACAGTAGTCGGCCCGGACGACTTCTCATCAATGAAAGAAATAGTTGGTCGAAGATATGGGCGTCTAAAATCCGAAAAGCTCCCTTTCCCAAATCTAATAGTCATAGACGGGGGTAAAGGACAATTACACGCTGCGACTGACGCACTAAAAGAGCTTGACCTCTACGGTCAAATACCAACAATAGGAATAGCCAAACGGCTGGAAGAAATATATTATCCGGACGATTCGTTTCCTCTTCATATAAGTAAAAAGTCAACTTCGCTTAAAATCCTACAACACCTCAGAGATGAGGCACATCGCTTTGCCATCAATTTCCACCGAGACAAACGAAGCAAAGCTTTTACCATTTCAGAACTGGACAGCATTCCGGGAATTGGTGCGGAAACAAGAAAAACGCTAATCAAACAATTCAAAAGCACTAGAAGAATCTCAGAACTTAGTAAAGAAGATTTAGAAAAAATCATTGGGCAGTCTAAGGCCTCTAGAATTTTTGACCACTTTAGACAAAAAAAAGAGGGTCAATAGACCCTCTAAATATTTTTTAAGATTGACAATTCTAGTATTCCCAAAGTTCGCTTTCGTACTCCATCAAATCGTATTCATACTTTTGCTGAAGTAATATTGCATCATAAGGATCAGATACAATTTGCCTGATATCCAGATTATCCGCATTGGAAACTTTAATGATTGGGGCATTGAACAAGCGCAACTCCAGTGCATCACCGATATTTCTGTGTTGAGCCTGATTTTGATTGTTATACCATATGGCCTTATCTGCATATGGTCCACGTACCAAATTTACCACGTCCTCATATTTAAAATGGGCAACCATTTTTTCAAATCCAGCTGGATTCCACGCTGCTCCAGCTGAAGCCGGTAGTGCAAGAGATACAGTCCTGATATACCAATACATTCTTGAACGGTTTCTGTCGAACAAAACATCCTCTTTGAAATAAATCACTGAGAATAGTTCCTTGGGAATCGGGTCAAATTTAGGCCCGGAACTGGTAGTTGTAGCCGTGCTTTCGCCAAATCCACCTCCGAATCCACCTCCGAATCCACCTCCAAAATCTTGTCTCTCAACTTGAGTGTTAGATTTAAAAGTGCTATCCGGCATCAGGTTCAAACAAGAATCACTTTGATAAGGCTTAATCAATCCATCCTCAACAGCTTGAATCAATAACCTTGACAATTCTCCGTTCTTGGAGTTAAAAGTCATGTTTTGCTTTTCATTAAGATCCATGCGTCTCCACATGGTCTTTTTAAACATGACCTGAGCATCCTGAACTTCTGCCTTAATTATAGGAATATCACTCTCTTGGGCCTTCACACACAAAGCACCCAAAAGGAAAATAAATGCATAACAAACTTTCTTCATAACCTGTTTATTCTTAGTTCAAAGGAATATTGATAAACCTTGTTGTTACAGCAAAGTCTTCCACATCCTTCTTAAAGTTTTGTCTTTGAACTCTCTTTATTTCAATAACTAACTGATCTCCTTTTCTAGCTTGAGCCGCGATTTGCCCGAGATTAATCTGCTCCCCTACAGGAAGCGTCACTCTACCAATACCACCACTCACAAGAGTAACCTCCGCTTGCGCAATTCTAAATTTAGCATCGTCAGGAAGAAACTGCTGAAAACTCTCATCAGGAATAACTCTCAACTGCAATCTTGGTGATTTTGCTGAAATCCCTGTTTTCATATTAACCTCTCCCTGTGCAGTGAATGCCTTAATACTTGGTTGCGGAATTCTCCTAACAGCAAAACTTCTCGACCCAACAGGGTTTCCATTACTAGAAACATTTAGCGTTACCTCCTTCATTGAATTCGGAACGATGGTAACCTGACCTTTTTCTGATCCCTTGTAAGCATTACCATTCCTTGCAGAAAACGATGGATTGTAACTAGTCCCAAGGGCAGGAACCTGTACGTCCAACTTGTTACCGCAATTAAGATAAAGTGCATTCACAGACTGTGACTGGATTTGAATAACAGGTTTAACAACAAAATACTCAATCTCTGTACTGAATGTTGTATCTCCACGGCCTGTATTAACAGTAATATCAGCCGTATAGGTCTGACGACTAAGGCCCTCTTTATCATAATTCTTAGCAGATGCGGTAAACTCTACCAAACCCTGACCTGAAGCATCCACTTCAATATCCTTCTTATTATACTGCATTGTAGGTGTTACTCCAGAAGATGAAGCCGCAATAAACATTTTAGCAGAATATTTAGATCCAGCTGCTACATATTTAGACTCTGGTTTAACCATTGGCACAATAACATCGAACTTCAAATCACCAGCTCCAACTTTGCCAGAAAGAAAGTCTAGTCCTCTTGTTTCATAACCAAGCACTCTTGATTGAAACTCGCTGACAGTAGCCAAACCAGCAGGTGTCGGCGAACTATGAAAAGCCAAATCTGCAAATACCTTACCTTGTTGATTTGGGTCTTGTGAATATACAGGATCCTCATCGGCGTCAAGCGCTATAGGTTTAATGTGAACCAATTCACCTTCCTCAGCCCCTAAGCTCCTCAATTTTGACTTTACAAATTCCGCATAGCCGTTCAGTAATTCTTTCAGCTCTTCTCCGTGACCTTCTCCTCCTTCTTCGACAGGCATCATATAGTTACCTACTTTGTCATAATCCGTTTTACCTACAAGGTTTTTGGCATCTCCTGTATATTCTCCTTTAAATCCTTCAAGATACCCACCTGTAACAGCAATCATGGCCTCTTTAACCACAAGTAACTCCTTCATTACCCTATCGGTTTCTGCTCTCAATTCTTCAGCAACCTCCATGACCTTGACGTCTTCAGGTCTACTACCAGAATCGTCAACAGCCTTTTTGATATTTTGAAGTATTGCCACATTTCTCTCTTCTGTCTCGTTGTTTGCACGAACCAGTGAATCATTCAGAAAGACAAACTTATCTATAACGGTAGAGCTAACATTCAGTGCCAACAATGCTGTAAGCACCAAATACATCATTCCCACCATTTTCTGTCTTCCTGTCTCTTTTCCTCCAGCCATATTTCTTTTTGTTTAGCTTATTGTATATGGAAAATTAACCTTGCTTCATTGCACTCAACATGCTGCCGTAAACTTTATTCAGACTTGCGATATTGGTTGTCAATTGATTCAATTGTGATTGAAATGCTGAAGTCTCTTTGCCTGCTTCTGACATGCTATCCAAAGCTTCACTCACGTTAGAATAGAATTTATTCATTGACTTGACATGGCTTTGAGCATCTTTTAATTCCATCTCATACACGGCGTTCAATGCTCCTAAACTTTTCGTTACATTCTGAACTTGGGTGTGATACTCTTTGGTGTCTTTCGACGCATCAGCCATTGAGGCCATTGCCTGAATCGAAGTGGCATATGATTTATTCATTTCAACAAGAGAACCAGATGCAGTTTTTACATTCTTGGCATATTCATTTGTTGCAAGAGCTGCATCACCTAAACCGGCCATTTTCTGAGCTGAATCTGACAAACTTCTCATTCCGTCTCCTAAACTCTTAATAAGCTCTGGACCAACCTTCGCATCAGCTAACATTTTATCCATAGAAGCCGAAACACCCGAGTTATTTCCTGAGGCAACTCTTTTAGGAACAGACGCTGCTGGACCATCATAATCGTCCGCCAATTCAGGATAAACTTTTCCCCAATCCGGTTCTTTATGTTGAGGTTCAAATGCACTCAAGAAAAATATTACTGCTTCCGTGGTAAGTCCTATGGCCAGCATAGCTCCTGCACCTGGAAGGTGAAGAATTTTAAACATGGCACCAACAATTACGATAGCTGCACCAATACCGTAAATTTTAGGCATTATCGTTGTAAAGAGAAGCTCCTGAAATCCGCCTTTTTTGCTCATTTTATGAAAAGTTTAGGTTAGTAATGTTAATGTTTTTGTTCTAAGTTAAAATTCATACCCTGATGATCTACCAAGATATGTCATTGCACATCTAAATCCAATAGACGATCGTGCTGTGTCCCTATGTTCGAAAGAGCGAGTACCTGTTTCAAGGTAATAGGCTATATCTTTCCAAGAGCCTCCTCTAACTATTTTAAAATCAATTCTTTCATCGTAGTATGTTGGATTCAAATCCCATACAAGCGGCATTGCCGCAGGATTGTAGGCATCCTCGCACCATTCTGCAATATTTCCAGACATATCAAACAGACCATAGTCGTTTGAAAAATACGTTCCAACTGGTGATGTATAAGCAAAACCATCATCAAAATAATTTCCTCTACCAGGTTTGAAGTTGGCTAACAGACATCCTTTTTGGTTACGAACGTATGGATTACCCCATGGATACTTGTTCATGTCTCTTCCTCCTCGTGCTGCATATTCCCACTCAGCCTCTGAAGGCAGCCTGAAATTCGGCATGATGGGCATCCCAACACTTTGTCTATACTCATTTAGATACTGAGTCCTCCACTGACAAAAATACTGAGCAGCATTCCAATCGACACCTACTACAGGATAATCATCAAAAGCTGGGTGTGACCAATAGTACACAACCAAAGGATCCCCCATGTGATGAGTGAAGTCTGTAACCCAAGTTGTAGTATCTGGCATAAGATCAGCTATAGAATAACCTGATGGCAAATCCACTTCCGATCCTTCAGTAATGGCCTGAGTAAACTGACGGTACTCGTTGTTGGTTATCTCAGTATCATCCATAAAGAAGGCACCTATAGTAACCTGCTTATTGAAATTAATTTGAGTTGCTGCAACATCTTCGTCAGCTTGTCCCATATGGAACGTTCCGGCTGGAATGGCCATCATTCCAAATGGCCTGGTCATTTCCCAACCCTGACGGTCAGGAGCGCCGAGTAATTCACCTCGGTCGGATGCACCCCCTCCTCCAAAAAGCCCACAGCTTTGAAGGATAACAGCAAAAGAGAGTGCTATTAAAGAGTTTAACTTTAATTCACGCATATTAATCATAACACCTTATTTGAACTTGCAAGTATGTAAAATAAACAAACTATAACAAAAATTATTGCGTCTTAAAAACCTAAATATAAGACCTTAAACCATTTTAACACAAATTTGCCTCTCAATTTATCTTAAAAATCGACGAGATACTAAAATCTCAATACTAAAAAGTAAATCGAGGTGTCTTTACTGATTTTCGGCCGCCAAAGACAAAATCCGGCAGGTTGTACCTCAAGAATATCTCGTTTGATGTTGGCTGCTTGGCATCAGGGTTATGAACCACCAAGTCAAAGGAGTATCCCGCCTTCAACTTATTGTTCATAAGTGAATAGCCAAAGTAAGCTATAAGGGATTCTTCCAACCTATATGACAAACCCGTCCACATCTTATCCTTATAATTGAGAATGGAGCCCAAATCGAACGTGAAGCCAGTCAGGTTTGTTCTCAATATGACATTTGGCCTTAAAGTTATTTTCTTGTTTATAACAAATGGTTTTCCACCATGAATCACGTAAGATCTTTTCTGTGAATTGCTCAACCCATCAACTCCAAAGTCAAAAGAAGGCTCAACCAAATTAATACTGCTGACTCCAATATAATGCCCTTTGTCGGACTGATAGAGCAAACCAAATCCCATGTTGAATTTAGTTTGTGTTTCTCTGGAACCTAAAAAAGATTGCAACTTAGGGTCAATAGGATCATTAGGATCAAGCTTATTGCCATTTATTGTTTTAGTGAAAACACCAGGCATAACCCCTAAATATAGAGAACCAAACCTCAACTTTAGCTCATATGCTGCTGACAATTGGAGTTGGATATTATTCTCCGGGCCAAGGTTGTCATTGGATACGTTTAGCCCTACTCCTTTGATTGGTAGATCCTTTACTGGTACAACAAAAGACAGCATTTGGGTATTCGGTGCGCCCCCTGCTCCATCAAATGACGTGTTGTAGCCAGTCCATTGATTTCGATAAAGAAACGAAACCGATGAAACGCTTTCTACCCCTACCCAAGCAGGATTGTAGTAAGATGGGCTGAACATATGATGGCTAAAAAACAAGTTGTTCTGAGCCTCAGAAACCCAAAAGGCTAAAATAAAAAAGATGTACAGAGAGAATCTTGCCATAGCATGAAGTACTTAACAGTTAAAGAACCGCCTCTAACAAAATTACCCTTATGCCATTACTTTCTTATAAATTATTGGCCTTTTTTATATAAAGTTCCAATGCGCCTGTCATCGACGGGGCGCTTGGCAGAGGTGCCTGGATGTCCAAAATCAGATTTGCGTCCTTTACTGCCTTGGCAGTAGTTGGCCCAAAAGCAGCAATCCTGGTTTTGTTTTGCTTAAAGTCCGGAAAATTGTCAAATAATGACCCAATACCCGACGGGCTGAAGAAAGCAATGACATCATATGTGATCTCTGACAGATCAGATAAATCAGCAGCAACAGTTTTGTAAATTATCGCCTCATTGTAATCAAAGCCATTTTCTGACAAGAAATTTGGAATATCGTCTTTTCGAATGTTGGAACACGGAAATAGATATTTTTCGTTTTTGTGCTTTTTGATTACCTCCAGCAAGTCCTGTGCGGTTCGCTCTCCGGTAAAAATCTTCCGCTTACGGATGACAATATATTTCTGAAGATAGTTGGCCGTTTGCTCAGAGATACAAAAATATTTCATGTCAGTTGGTATCTCCACCTTGCTTTCTGCCGCCAATCTAAAAAAATGATCCACCGCATTTCTGCTGGTCAAAATGATCGCCGAATGATCCAGAATATTGATCTTCTGCTTTCGGAATTCTCGAATATCAACTGGGTCGATACCTATGAATTTTCTGAAGTCAATTTTGAGATTGTATTTCTCCGCAAGTTTTGCGTATGGATTGTTCTCGTCGTTCGGCTGAGGTTGCGAAACCAAAATGGAAGTGACCTTGTTCAGCCTTTCCTTCTCTGTTAGTAACAGTTCATCACTCATTCCTATCCTTAATTTGAGCTTGTAGTTTTTTTATTCTGATAGTAAATAAATCAAAATAAAACCCGGTAAAAATTCGGTGACGCAAAGGTAGGAAATAATAAGCATTTTATTCAAAGAAGTTATTTTGGAGACCTTCAGATATATGCCTGCCTGGAAAATAAGCAAGGAAATAGCCAAGATCACAATCATGATTCTAGCTATATCAGAGTCACCTTCAGTTCTAAGCGAATACTGACCCAGAGTGATAACTGCGAGCAATACAAAAATCCAAAATAAATAATTTATCAAGTCTTGATTGTGAACGCCTGGAACGCCTCGAAGAGAGAAGATCTGTGCTACCACTATACTGAGAATATACTTGATCAGCACCACCCCAAATATCAAGACTAACTTGAAAGACCAAAGCCCTAAAAGGTCGATAAATTTCAACCCCCCAAAGTTCTCCCAATTGTTGCAAATCTCCATGAACTGCACAACAAATGCTGCCAGAAATGAAAAAATGAAAACAAAAAAGAGATTGCTAATGGTGAAGAAATCGAAATGGTATTCTTCAACAGAAGCGGTAGCCTTAAATGGGTTGGAGAGCGTGGCTGCCAACCGAAAGGGGTACAACCTTCTGGAAATTGCTACAAGAAGGAGGAATAATGACAAAACTGTTAAATAGTAATTCCGAAAGTCAGCACTAAATCTGGATTCAATGACCACCTCATCCGGTTCCATCTCTGTTACTGCCATCAGTTCAGTTGTCAATGATGTCAATCCTTTGGAAGAAACAACATGAAAAAATAATGAATCTGAGGACACCACCCTCATAATTGAGTCAAGGCTATAGGTGATGCAATTTTCAGACTCACTACTCAAAAGCTTGAGGTTGACCCAAAGATCATACGGGTTATCATTACATATTCTTAAGAACTCTCCGTTATCAGTAGGAATATGAAACGATACAGAGGTCAATCCTGATAATCCTGATACCGGCTCGACTTTGTTTTGCTCATTTTGATAAACCCAGCTATATCGAAGGTTTTCAACCAATATCGTATCGGTTTGGGATCTGGAAACCAAAAAACAAAGACTCAGAAAAACCGCAAGAATGATGTGCTTCAAAACCTAGAAGTAAAACCGAAATGAATTTTTGCGGCTGACAGGTCCAAGGGAATATCCGATGATTTTCCTACAGCCATGGCGAAGTTAAACAAGCTATTGTTTGCTGACAGCACCAATCCCAACCCAAAAGCAATCGGAGTATCCAGATCGTCACGATTTTGGTAATAAAGCTGGTCGAATAAAAGCATGAAGTATGAGTCAGATTCAAAATATTGACGCAACTCAAGCCGATTGATAAAATACTCTTGTGCGAAAAAGAAGTTTTCGTTGAAGCCACGTACAGAATTTAAACCGCCCAGGCGATACATCTCATTGTTGAGGATTTGATCATTATGAATATATCCTGACTCAAAGCGATGATTAAAAGCTAGCTGTCTGGCAATGAATTTTTGATATTTGAAATGAAAGTCGACTTTGAACAAATTACTTCTAAGTGCGAGTGTATCATAAAAGTGCTCATCAAGAGCTGGGTTTCGCCTTATTTTCTTTGTGCCGGCAGCAGCTGACGCATTGAGTTTCCATCCCTCACTAAAACCGAAAGGGATTTTGTAGTTGTTGATCTCAAAATTGACGCCATAGATATCTCTGCTATAGTCCACAAGATTTTGATTTCGCAACAGCTGTTCATCGGTTGAAATCAAGTTCGCATTGGATCGCTGATAGGTGCCCTTAAAAGACCCTTTGCTTCCCAAATAAGTGCCAAATGAAAGGATTAAAGCCTGGTTGACAAAACTGGTATCCTGCTTGAACAGCGAAAAATCAACACCAAAAAGGAGTCGGGTTTCCAGAAAAAAAGGATGGTCATAGCCCACCTCTATTGATTGGGACTGGCTGGCAAACCGGTTCCACTCCAAACCAAAGCTTTTCCCTGTCCTAAACAGGTTGTTGAGTTCCAAATCAAAATATCCCGTTATCAAAACCTTGCCTTCATTTTGGCCTGGCAACACTCCCACAACTCCCTCAAATGAGTTTGTGCTTTTCTCCTCCAAATCCAAATAGATCGTGGCTTCCTCATTCTCAAACGAAATGTCCGGCACTGATTTTAGCGAGAGATAGGGCAGCCTGGCCATACTTGCACCGACAGACCTGAACCTTTCCTCACTATAGCTCTCCCCTCTTGGCAAACCCAATGCCTTTTCGATATACGCAGGATCCGTTTTGACTTTGGACAGCAAAAAGAGTGTATCAAATGAAATATAAGGCCCCCGATCAATGATCAAGCGGGTGGAATATCCTTTCGTTTCAGGACGAATGTCGTGCAGCGAAAATCGGGCAAAAGGATAGCCTGAGTTAGCCCATTGCTTTTGAAGTGATTCTATTTTATCCAATGCTGACTTTTTGCCTCCAGGGTCAGCGTCAATATAACTGGAATCTGTACTGTGTATCGATCGGATAAAGAAAGGATGTAGATCCCCTCTATAAATCTGCGTCAAACTGTCGGATTGCTGGACGACCTGAGCGAATAAATAATTCTTTTTCCAAAGATCACGGAGAATCACGGTCGTTGCTGAATGAACTTGTGGCTCGCCTCCTGCAACCTCTTTCACGAGCAATGAATCAACAAAAATTCTGTGGTTTTGGGCAATAGATTGGTGAAACAACCCCGATAAGTAAATCAGGCTAGCAACTAAAAAAGTCCGATAAAAGCATTGTTTCATCATTATCTTCGCAAGATAATTATAGAACCCAAAGCTCACCGTTTAATTAACCTGCAAGAATCTATTGGCCGGAATCTACATCCATATCCCCTACTGCAAGCAAGCCTGCCACTATTGTGATTTTCACTTTAGCACGAGCCTTCAGAATATGGATAATATGCATGCTGCCATCTGTCAGGAAATCGCAATTAGAAAACCTTACCTTGAAGGTGAAAATATCGAAACAATATATTTCGGTGGAGGCACTCCGTCCTTGTTTTCCAGTGCGCAGTTGGAAAAGGTCTTGGCAACTGTCAATAACAATTTTAAGGTCTCAGAAAATGCAGAAATAACTCTGGAAGCCAACCCAGATGATTTGACTCTGGAGAAGCTAAAGGAACTCAAGCAAATTGGCATAAATCGGTTAAGTATAGGCATACAGTCTTTCGACGAAGAAAGGTTAAAGTTTTTGAATCGCTCGCACAATGCTGCTGAAGCTCTCGATTGCGTGAAAAATGCTCAATCCGCTGGTTTCGAAAACCTAACCGTGGATCTGATCTATGCGATACCTCCCGAGAGTATGAGCTATTGGGAACGAGACTTAAACATGGCCATTGAGCTAGACGTACCGCATATTTCTCTTTATGGGCTAACCATCGAAGAACGTACGGTTTTTGGCAACTGGAAAACGAAAGGTAGACTGCAAGAAACCTCAGAAGACATAGCCGCCGATCAATATAGGTTGGCAATTGAAACACTTATAACCAAAGGGTATGCGCACTATGAGGTGTCAAATTTCGCTAAACCCGGGTTTAGATCCCGGCATAATTCGGCTTACTGGTCAGGCGCCAGTTACCTCGGCATTGGTCCTGGGGCGCATTCATTCAATGGCACCTACAGAGCTCACAATATCCGCAACAACGCGGCTTATATCGCACGATTGGGTAAAGGCGAAATTCCTGAAAATATTGAGACACTAACGCATACACAGAGAATGAATGAGTACATTCTGATCAGGCTCAGAACATGCGAAGGGTTGGATACTGAGATTTTCAAACTGAGGTTTGAGCAAGATGTCTATGCCGACAAAGCTGTAAAAATAGAACAATATAAAAATCAGGGTCTCTTACACTCCAGCAATAACACAATAGCTTTGAGCACTGATGGTTTTATGGTGGCGGACGAAATCGCTCTGGGTTTGTTTTATGAGGAATGAAAAAAGATTAATTTTAATCAATGGATGAAGAATTGAAAAAGGCAATCATGCTTCTCAAGTCGCTGATATTTCACTATCACGGACTAGATGATGAAGAGAAGGTGCTCCTTGAAGAGGCCGCTGTGAAATATGATTCGAATGATGCATTGACCTGGGCCAATAACTTCATTTCGCAAGACTACATGTCTGCTTTTGAGCGTTCCAAAGAATTTCTTTCAAAGGCACTGGTACACACAGACCAGCAGACCAAACTCAACTACCTCACAGAAGTCTGGGAAGAAAATCACAGAAAAGGCTATGTGACCGAAATGGAAACCACGGCCATGATCAATCTCTCGAAAGACTGGCACATAGAAAAAGAATTCTTAAAAGAGATCAATCACTAGAGGCTCATGCGCTCCTTGAAACGAGCCGCCTGACGCCTGCTTACCTCGATCTTTTCTCCTCCTTTTAGTTGGACCAAAAGTCCACCATTGAACCAGGTGTCTATATTTTCAACCCAACCGAGGTTAATGATGTGTTTGCGACTGGCCCTGAAAAATGACCTGCTATCGAGACGCTCATCCAGGGCGTTGAGTGACTTGTGAATCATCGGCTTGTTGTTAGCAAAGAAAACCTTGATATAGTTGCCATCAGACTCGAAAAGGCGAACATCCTCCAACCTCACAAACCAACACCGGTCTCCGTCTTTCACGAAAACCTGATCATTGCTGCCCAGGGTTTTCTTGTCGTAAAGTGCATCAATGTGGTTTTCCTTTTTGATCTTATTTATGGCCGCACCCAACCTCTCAGGCTGTATGGGCTTGAGCAGGTAGTCAAGCGCATTCACATCAAAGGCTTTGATCGCAAACTCATCAAAGGCCGTGGTGAAAATCACCTCAGGTACTTTTTCCAGCTTCTCTAAAAGATCGAAACCCGACTCGCCTGGCATCTGAATATCAAGAAAAATAAGATCAGGGTTAAGTTTAGTGATTTGAGTCAGCGCCTCATCTACATTGGCCGCCTCACCTACAATTTCAATGTCTTTATGGTCAGCCAAAAGGGTGGTTAACTCCTTTCTTGCCAATCTCTCATCATCAACTATCAATGCTTTCATGTGTTCTCTTTTTAATCATGACACACAAGGCCTCACCCATTGCGCATCGTAAGGTTATAATGATCTGGGAATCAAAATTTCTGTAATTACTGTCTTTTCATCTTCATTCCCAATAGAAAAACGAGCTTCATCTCCATAGATAAGCTCCAACCTCTTCCTTGTATTGCTTAATCCAAAACCACTTACTGGCGGTTTTTTGCCAAATTTAATCTGACCAGAATTGCGAATCTGAACAATTAAACTGTTTTGTTCAACTTTAGTTCTGATGCTGATCTGTCCTCCTCCCTTTAATTCGGCTACTCCATGCTTGATGCCATTCTCCACTAGTGTCTGAATCATAAGTGGTGGAATCAGGTAATCATTGGAGGCTGGATCAATGTCAAATATAGTTTTCAAACGTTCTTCATAGCGAATGGATTCAAGTGCCAGGTAATCTTTTATGGTTTTGAACTCTTCGGCAAAGTGAATCAGCCGCTGACGGTCAACCATCAGTGAGTTTCTCAAAATATTGGAAAGCTGCGTAATGGCGTTTTTAGACTTTTTTGGGTCCTCATCTACCAGCGCTCTGATGCTGTTGAGCGCATTGAAAATAAAATGCGGGTTCAGCTGTGATCGTAGATTTCGCAACTCTATCTCCTTCACTGCCGCTTCATATTTTAGGGACTTATTGTAGTTTTCAAAATAATGAAAAGACAGATACAGCATAGTCCAAATGGCATAAATAACAAGCGGTCCGAACAGGTTGAGTATAACCGGAATCAATAAAAAATCACGGTTGGATAGCTCTCCAATGAAGCTGGTGTAAGCAATAAGAGAAGCATAATTGAGCGTGCTGAGCAACAAAACCAGTCCGAAAAGCCGTGGTATAAGCTTGGAAAGAGAGAGGCCTAACCAGCCAAAACTAATGAGCGTAAACCGGATGAAATGTGTGCTGAGGATGTAGAAAAGCACCAAAATAACCTCTCCTACTATATGCGCTAGATCTGTAGCCTGAGCCGTGGCATATAAAATGATCTGCAGCAGACCATACAAGCCCCAACCCAGGATTTGGCACAACCAGTAAATCTGCTTTTTAGTCATTTCAAATTTTTCGAGAATTTCTCAGGAAATGTACAATTCTTAGTTCAAATCAACTCTTGTTCTCTGATGAACCAACTATACACCTGATAATTGGAGAATTTAACTTCCCAGCTCGTCTTTCAAAAACTTCCAGGTATAGCCATTCTTTTGTTTTACCACCTCCTCGGGGGTTCCCTGTGCTACAATTTCTCCTCCACCAGAACCGCCCTCGGGCCCCATATCCACTACATGATCCGCAACTTTGATCACATCCAGATTATGCTCGATAATCAGTACCGTATTGCCCTTGCCCACAAGTTTATTGAGAACGACCAGCAAATGCTGAATATCTTGAAAATGCAAACCGGTAGTAGGCTCATCCAAAATGTAAAATGTCTTTCCTGTGTCTCTCTTCGATAATTCAGTGGCGAGCTTCACGCGCTGAGCCTCTCCACCAGAAAGCGTTGTGGCGTGTTGTCCAAGGCTCACATAACCAAGCCCCACGTCGTTGAGGGTCTTTATGCGGTTGAGGATTCTAGGTTGATGTTCGAAAAACTCTACCGCCTGCTCCACGGTCATGTCTAGCACATCAGAAATTGATTTGCCTTTGAACCGAACTTCAAGCGTCTCTCTGTTATATCTCTTGCCCTTGCAAGTCTCGCACGGCACATGCACATCAGGCAAAAAGTCCATTTCAATCACCCGCATACCTCCACCCTGGCAGGTTTCGCAACGTCCGCCTTTTACGTTGAATGAAAAACGTCCTGGCTTATAGCCACGGATTTTTGCTTCGGGCAATTCTGAAAAGAGCGAACGGATATCTGTGAAAACTCCGGTGTATGTAGCAGGGTTCGACCGTGGTGTACGCCCGATAGGCGACTGATCCACTTCTATGACTTTATCCAGATGCTCCAGCCCTTTTACATCCTTGTATGGAAGTGGTTCAGTTCTGGATTTATAAAAATGCTTTCGCAAAACCGGGTACAGCGTCTCATGGATCAAGCTGGATTTTCCACTTCCCGACACGCCCGTAATACAAGTCATTTTACCCAGCGGAATACTCAAATCAACGGTCTTGAGATTGTGGCCGGTGGCTTTGGTAAGCTTCAGTGTTTGGCCATTTCCTTTTCGTCGCTCCTCCGGAATTTCAATTTTGCTAATGCCATTAAGGAAACTGGATGTCAGCGTTTTGTTTTTCACGAAAGTGGAAGGTGGTTCTGCTGCCACGATGCTCCCGCCATGTCTTCCAGCTCCCGGGCCAATATCCACGATAAAATCCGACTCAAGCATCATGTCCTTATCGTGCTCCACCACAATCACGGTGTTTCCAAGGTCACGAAGGTCTTTGAGCGCCTGAATCAGTTTCACATTGTCACGCTGATGCAATCCGATGCTCGGCTCGTCCAGTATGTAAAGCACATTGACGAGCTGAGTACCAATCTGTGTTGCCAGTCTGATACGCTGTGCTTCTCCTCCCGAAAGTGTCCTGAGTGACCTGTTTAAGCTGAGATAATTGAGCCCCACATCGAGCAAAAAGCCGATCCGCTTTCTCAACTCCTTGAGGATCTCCTGCGCAATAATCTGCTGCCGATCTGTAAGCCTGGACTCCACGTCAACAAACCATTCGCTCAGTTCATCCACGTTCATCTCGGCCAGCTGGCCAATGTGGTGGTCGGCTATTTTGAAATGCAATGACTCCTTCCTAAGCCGGTACCCTTCACAAGTCGGACATTTTTTTGTGTCAGTGTAGTCATTGACCCACTGACGGATTTTTTCAGACCCTGTATCTTTTTGTTTTTCTAAAAAGTTGATGATCCCCTCAAACTGTGTGTTCCAATCTGTACCGGGATACTTTACCGAGCTCACCGCCACGGGAATTTTATCGCCGTAGAGTAAAAGCTCCATGACATCTTCAGGGATCTTTTTGATCGGAGTAGTAAGGTCTACCTTGTTTCTTTTCAGAATGGCCTGAATCTTCTTAAAAATCCAAATGTCGCGGTACTCGCCAAGTGGCGCAATACCCCCACGGCTGATGCTCAGTGATGTGTCTGGAATAACCGACTCTCGCGATATCTCTTCGATGACTCCCAGACCATTGCATGACTGACACGCTCCATAGGGTGAGTTGAAAGAAAAATTGTTCGGTGCTGGCTCATCATAAGACAGCCCGGATTCTGGATCCATCAGATGTCGGGAAAAATGAGCGACCTCTCCTTCAGCATCCTGAATCATCAAGACACCATTGGCCTGTTTGAAGGCTGTTTCCAACGATTGTCTTATGCGCTTTTCATCTTTTCGGCCAACGACCAGTCTATCAATGACGATCTCTATGTCATGGGTTTTGTAGCGATCTACCTGCATTTTGGCCTCAATGTCCAAAATCTCACCGTTGACACGCACTTTGGTAAAACCCAACTTTCTAATCTGCACGAAAAGCTCACGGTAATGTCCTTTTCTCCCCTTGACAACAGGCGCGAGGATTATGAGCTTTTGTCCGTCGTAGGTCTTGACGATGTGCTCCAGAATTTGCTCTTCTGTTTGCTTCACCATTTTTTTGCCGGTGATGTAGGAAAACGCTTCCCCAGCTCTAGCGAAAAGCAGGCGCAAAAAGTCATACACTTCTGTGACCGTTCCTACTGTAGATCTGGGGTTTCGTGAGGTAGTCTTCTGCTCTATGGAAATAACGGGGCTGAGACCATTGATTTTGTCAACGTCGGGGCGCTCCATGTTGCCAATAAATGAGCGGGCATACGCCGAAAAGCTCTCCATATACCGGCGCTGGCCTTCGGCATAAATGGTATCAAACGCCAACGAAGATTTTCCGCTTCCGCTTATTCCTGTGATGACAACTAGCTTGTTTCGAGGAAACGTGAGGTTGACATCTTTCAGGTTGTGTTCTCTGGCACCAAAAATCTCGATAACTGGTTCGGAGATTTTTGGTGCCTTTATTTCTTCAGAAACAGTAGCAGGTTCGCCCTTCAAAGAGTTTGAATTTTATGTTCGAATTTTGACCAACCGCAAAGGTCGGGTTTATTCACGAAAAATAATAGAACAGCTCGGAATCTAAAAGTTGGGGCTAAGCAGGTACTTGCCGTAAAACTCGTTGATTTTGTTTACCGCCTCATCGGCTGTATCCACCACCGAGAACAACTCCAAATCCACCTCGTTGATATTTTTGGCTTCTTCCAGTAGTATCTTTTTGATCCAATCTATGAGGCCATCCCAGAAACTATGCCCGACCAGTACGATAGGGAATTTTCCGATCTTCTGAGTCTGTATAAGTGTAATCGCCTCGAAAAGCTCATCCAATGTGCCAAACCCTCCCGGCATCACGATGAAACCTTGAGCATATTTTACAAACATTACCTTTCGAACAAAGAAATAATCGAAGTTGATCAACTTGTCTCGGTCAATGTAAATATTTTCAAACTGCTCAAAAGGAAGGTCTATGTTTAGTCCCACTGATTTTCCATTCTTGCTGTGGGCTCCTTTGTTTCCTGCCTCCATGATTCCCGGACCGCCTCCGGTGATCACTCCATATCCGCTGGTTACCAGCTTGGCTGCAATTTCTTCAGCCATCAGGTAATACTTATGATCACGCTGGGTTCGGGCCGAACCAAAGATCGAGACGCACGGGCCGATTTTGGCCAATTTTTCGAATCCATCTACAAATTCCGACATGATCTTAAAAATCGCCCATGAGTCGGACGTTTTGATTTCATTCCAGTCTTTATCCTTGAATGCCTTCAGGATTTTTTCTTCTGCCGCCTTCGGCACTTCTTCTTCTAATTTCTTCATCCTTTAAGTTTTTACTTGAATTCCATACGGACAATATCTGAGCATTTCTCTAAGCTCATATTGTCAAACAAGTGCCATCACTCATCAGCTTTGGCAGCAACGAATATAATATTTTGTTGGACAATTAATTTTTCCCCAAAAGATTCTTAACCGCATTATCAAGTTCGGGAAACTCGAAATTAAACCCGGCTGTGAGAATCTTGGCAGGTGAGACTTTGCATCCTTTCAACACTATCTCTGCCATTTCGCCTAGCATCATTTTCATCACAAAAGCTGGCACATTTGGAAGTATTAAGGGTTTTTGCAAAGCCCTCGCTATGCAACGGGTAAGCTCCGCATTGGTTGCAGGATTGGGAGCGGTAGCATTGAAAACTCCCTGGATTTCTTCTTCTATTATGAACTGAAAAATACCGGCCAGATCATGGATGTGAATCCAGCTCATCACTTGCTGACCACTGCCCAGCGGTGCGCCAACAAACATTTTGATGGGCTTGACAATCTCTGCCATCGCTCCGCCTTCAGGGCTCAATACCACCCCGATTCTTACTTTGGCCACAGACGCCACCCCTTGAAAAAGATCGGCGGACTTCTCCCATTCTTTTACAACATCGGGTAAGAATCCATCGCCCGGATCAGTTTGTTCGTAGGCCCACACTTCATCATTGTAGGGATAAAGTCCAATTGCTGACGCAGATATGTATGACTTTAGGTTGAGATCTAACTTACTGGCGTAGGCAAAAAGAAGCTCTGTTGATTTGATGCGACTATCCAGAATCACTTTTTTTCGCTCGGGGGTCCATTTCTTGTCTGCCACGCCGGCACCTGCCAGGTGCACAATGTGGGTGACTCCATCGAATGCTGCTTCGTCAATTTCTCCTTTGCGAATGTCCCACTTGAAGGTTGGGAAGGGCTCACTTCCAGATACGCTTCTGCTCAAATGTGCAACCTGGTGACCCGCTTCCACTAGTAGTTTACTCAGGTGATTTCCCACCAATCCGCTTCCTCCGGTAATTAGTATTTTGTTAGGCATACATGTATAACAGATGAAACGGAAAAACCTCCCGAAGAAGCACAAAAAAAGCCCCACCGGGAATGGCGAGGCTTGTTAACTCGTTGCGGTTATGACTAGAATGAGTATGCATACTTGACAGTAAATGTCCTGCCTGGTTCAAACACTGAGAATAGTTTGTATTCTGAGCCTGACTTGTAAACTTGCGTGTTGTTGTCATTTAGAATATTCTGAACTTTCAAGCTCACGGTCGAGTTTCTTTCTGCACCAAAACTCTTGCTCACGTTCATATTTAAGCTTTTAAATGGCTTTGTGTAAACACTTGGTACATTGGATGTGCCTATAAATGTGAGCGTCTCTCCCTGCACATTGTAAGACATATTTCCTGAAATTCCCTTTTCATCATTGTCATAGTTGATGAAGCTATTTACCACGTATGGCGATTGGCCGGTCATTTCGCGGAACTTTTTCACTCCTTTTTCTGATCCCAGATAGGCCACTTCGCTTTCATACTCGCTTTGCCCTTCTTCGTTAACCGACACTGTTTCGCGGTTTACTTGTGAAAAAACGAATGAAACATTTGCGCCAATCGAGAAATTGTAAAGTGATGGGTTTATAAAATCAAGGTTTTTTCTAAACTCTAGTTCGGTACCATACACACTTGCCTCGCCAACGTTTCTAGGCTTGATCTGTCCAGGGCTGTTAGGAAAGAAAACGAGTGCGATGTGATTGGTAAAGTCCTTGTAAAAGATGGATGCAGATAATTTTTCCGTAGGTGTCATAAAGAACTCCCAACGAACATCATAGTTTAAAACTTCTGCTTGTTTCAAGTCAAGGTTACCTGAAAATCTGGTCCTCGTAATTGGGTCTTCTATGAATGCCGATGATTTTTCCTTGAATGAAGGACGAGCAACAGTTTTGTTGAAAGAGGCTCTTACGTTCATATTGTCAATAGCTTCAAAGACAAAACCAACTGATGGCAGTAAATTGAGTTCGTCAAGAGTTTTGGTATTATTCTCAACCTGAGTAGAGTTATCTTCTCTCAGCCTGATACCACTGTAGTACATCTGCACCCCTTCTACTCTGAGTCCATATGTCGATTTTAATCTTTCGGTAAGTTGAGCTTCATGCATGGCATAGCCTGCGTAGATTTTTTGTTGGCCTTCGTAATTGTTAAAATCATTGCTATTATCCTGAATATACAGGCCGCTGGTATTGTCTGCACTGTACAGGTTGTCCTCCTGAAGTAGCCAGTCAGCATCATTTTCATCAACCTTAAACACCTCTACCGGAGCATAGTTGAAAGAATGAACCTCAAAATCTCTATTTCTAATGGTAGTTAGACCTCCAAACTTCAATTTTCCTGATTCGCCGAGCGGGTAGGTAAAGTCTACTTTAAAGCTTTCGCTAACTTCGTTCAAGCTTCGCCAAAAACGATCAATCGATCCTCCATTTTTGAAAGCAAACTCACCGTCATCCTCATTGATTCTGGTATCTCGATAATCAGGGTCTTCGATTTTAGAAAACAACAATGAGTTTGTCCAGTCCAGCCTCAGTCTTCCAAAATGATGCTTGCCATAAGTGATGTTGTTGGTCATTGATCTTTCTGTATAGGCCAAAATATCATTGTGGATTTTAGTAGGGTTGTTTAGCGCTGTAAAATTCAATGTGCGCTCCATGGCCGTGCTCTGTCCATTTTGAGTGTGAAGGAAGTTGGTGCCTATTGTAAAGTTGTCCGTCTTTGCAGCAAGGCCAACCAAACCACTCCAAAGAACATTGTTAGAGCTGAGATCACCGCGCCCTGTATAGTCTCTTTCCAAAGAAAGCTCTGCTGAGGTCCTATCTCTTTCGTATCTTTTTCGCGTGAAATTTTCGTAATAGGTGTTGGTGTTTTTATAGTTGAATATTACGTTGTATCCCCAGGTCATCTTGCTCCTCTGAACCTGATTTCTATGAACAAAAGACATACTTGTATTCATAAAATTAGTTCCTCTCTCCACTCCCAAGTCAGGAGAAAATAGTCTCGTAGCTGCCGCCACTGAGGCATCTGGACTTGTTGGAATCACTACATTTCCCGAAATCGGCAAATCTCTTGTCCCACTATCAAAACCTAAAATGTCAGTAGATGACCCTTTGTATGAAAGTGCGTTGGTATTGAGATGCATGTCCGGGTTAAACCCAAACCCCAAAGACAATGACGTCTGCTTTTCCTCGGGAAAAGATTTAGTTTCAATGTTCACCAAACCTCCGGCAAAATCTCCGTTTAGGTTTGGAGTGAATGTCTTATAAACGATTACGTTTTCGAGGATCCCTGTAGGGAAAATGTCTATTTGCACATCGTTGCGATCAGGATCCAAGCCCGGTACTATCATTCCATTGAGAGCTGTTTTGGTATACCTGTCTCCCAGCCCTCTGACGTAAACATATTTGCCGTCCTGCACGGTAACGCCTGTTACACGCTTCATTGCGCCAGACAGATTGCTATCTCCTATTTTTCTAAAAGACGAAGAAGAAATACCATCAATGGTATTGCCTGACTTCTTTTGAACAGCCAATATGCCGGCATCACTATCTTTGATTTGATTGGCCGTGACAACAACAGACTGCAACTCCTGCACGTCTTCTGAAAGTGGCGCATCGAGGGTAGTTACCTCTCCGGCCATTATCTCAATGCCTTCCACTGTTATCGGCTGAAAGGAAACGAACTGAATGACAATGTCGTGAATGCCCGGCTCAAGTGCCAGAGAATAGTTGCCGTCAAAATCGGCTACTGCACCCTGGGTAGTACCCAGCTTGGTGATGGTTGCTCCGAAAAGACCCTCAGCGGTGGCTGCTTCTGTAACCTTACCTCTTAAAAACCCTTCCTGAGCGTTGGCGAGACCAAATGTTATGGCTCCAAGAACTACTAAAAATAATTTTCTCATTTTCTGAACTTTCTGAATTCACCACAAAATTAGATTTAGCGTTTTGCCTCACTGACAAGGGTATTTTACCAATTGATTATCAAAACAGAGAGTGTGATGGCTATTGTTAACATTGTAGTAATGCGCGCTTATAGCCAAAAAGAAAAGGCGCCTCACCGAAGTGAAAGCGCCCTTATTCAGAAAATGATTCTTAATGCTCTGAAAACCTTACTCATCGAAGCTTGTAGTATAAACTTCGAATGAATTAGCAGATACCTTAGTGAATGTCAGCGTTCCATCCACAGAGTTGGATGCGGCATCTTCTGATTCTTCTAGTGTCTCCACATCAAATGAGGCAGAAAGCTTAACCTTACCATCAGTAAATATTACGTTACTTACAGAGCCTTTGGCTTTTGATTTGAAATCAGCATTTGTGCTTGTCCCATCAGTTGACTCTATTGTTCCGTTTTTAATTGTGAAGGTGTTATCCAAAGAACCTTCTCTTCCGTCGATTTCCAGGCCTTCGTCCGAGTTGCTATCAACATAAATTACAAAGTTGTCAACAGTCCCGGCATAAGATTGGTCTACATCCAAAGCATCATCACCTACGGCATAGACAAGGGCATGTGAAACATTTACAGTTCCTCCGAAAAATTCGATTCCATCATCAGAGTTTCCGTAGACTTCAACATATTCGATAGTAGTACCAGTACCAACTCCACCAAGCGTTAATCCGTTGATTTCACTACCTTCCGCAATCTCAGCACCGCCATGACGGATTGACACATATTTAACAATTCCAGAGTTGTCAGCGGCATCTGATCCTCCGTACTGCCCATTGGTGTCTGACGCATCCACACCTTCTATTTGTGGGTTTTCTGTTTTGGCACTGACTGGTGCATTTCCCAGTATCACCAATCCTCCCCATCTTCCTTTTTGGTCAGCACCAAGGGTGGTTCCCAAAAGGTCTCCAGGCTGGATATCATCATCTGTTGATGTCATAATGATAGGCTCAGAAGCGGTTCCTTCCGCCATGATCTTGCCTCCCTTGGATACCATTAGCACTGCAGCATTGGCGCCACTAAGTGAAGCATCACCTTTGATGATAGTACCCGCTTCGATAGTCAATGTAGCACCTGAAAGAACTGTTGCTCTGGTTTTGATAAGATAAACCTTATCCTTGGTCCAGGTAACATCCTCAGCAATATTTGAAGTAATATCTACTGTTTCAGCAGCTGCTGATGGGCTAGATGGAGTGTTATCCGATCCTCCAAGCTGACCTTTGTTATATGCCAATGTCCATCCGTCAAAAACAGAAGCATCTGAAGCTCCTGTGGCAGAAGCATCGGCTGATAATACGGCATCAACTGCTCCTTGAGCTGCAACGAGAAGTTCGTCCGGTGTAAGTTCTTTGATATCCTCATCATCGCCACATGACGTAAGGAATAGTACGCTAGCAAAAGCAACTGCGATAGCAAATAGATTTTTCATAGTAATTAGTTTCTTTTAGTGAATCCTTTTCGATTGAGTTTAATTGACTCAGTTTCGTTTCCACAAAAGAAGAAGACTAATGTTAACTGGTGTCGGGGGAGATGTTACGATATCATTAAACTAAAATGATATGCGTTAATACTGCTTTACGATTGTTAAGCAATTATTAAATCATGCAATTGCTCGAACCAGAAACTACTATTTATTCGTATGAGAGGGCCCTACTTGGATATCTGCACCCTGTTGAGGATCGTTTTGATGATATCGTGTGTAGAAACGCCATCTGCCTCGGCTTCATAGTTGAGGAGAATCCTGTGGTTGAGCACATCATCAGCTATCTCTTTGATATCTTCTGGCAATACATAGTCACGCTGATCGAAGAAAGCGATTGCTTTGGCCGCTCTGTTTAGATTAATAGATGCCCGCGGCGATGCGCCAAACTGGATGTACTGGGCTTCTGCATCGAGTTTATAATCTTTAGGGTTTCGCGTGGCAAAGATCAACTCAATGATATACTTCTCCAGTGACTCTGAGATGGTCACCTGATTGATTTCATTTCTTATTGAGAAAATATCTTCTTTAGAAAGCAGTGTTTTGAGCTCCGGTTTGAACGAAAGGTTGGACATGCGGCGCATCACCTCCAGTTCATCTTCCTTGCTGGTATAATCCACATGCACCTTCAACATAAATCTATCTACCTGCGCTTCTGGTAGTGGGTAGGTTCCTTCCTGATCCACGGGGTTTTGCGTAGCTAAAACGAGAAACGGCCTGTCCAGCTCGAAAGTGGTCTCGCCGATGGTTACCGTCTTTTCCTGCATGGCCTCCAGTAGTGCCGATTGGACTTTGGCCGGAGAACGGTTAATCTCATCAGCCAAAATCAGGTTGGCGAATATCGGGCCCTTCTTCACTTCAAAATCAGCCTTTTGCTGATTGTAAATCATGGTACCAACCAAATCGGCAGGTAACAAATCAGGGGTAAACTGAATTCTTTTAAAATCGAGATGCATCACATCAGAAAGTGTATTCACCGTGAGGGTCTTTGCCAGACCGGGTACACCTTCCAGCAGAATATGACCATTGGTAAATAACCCGATCAAAAGCCTGTTGACCATATAGTCCTGACCTACGACCACTTTCCCCACTTCGCCAACTACCTCATTGATCTTCTTTTGGTGCTCCTTTTTTAAATCCTGATCTATTACTTCGCTCATATTCAGTTTGTTCTACACTTTTAGATTTGGTCGCAAAAATACCTGTTAATTACAAAACCAAAAACGACAAGTGCACTGTCAGGTTGGCTCACAGCCGGGAAAAATGTTAAGTTTGGTTAAAAACAGTCCTTATGACCGCCGATGAGAAGAAAAAGGTGGCAGAAGCCATCACAGAGAAAATATCAGAATTGGAAGAACGGCTGAAATCTTTGATAGAAGCAACCAAACCCATGGGGCTCGACAGTGCAATCGGCAGGATCAGCCGAATGGACTATATCAACAATAAAACAATAGATGAAGCCAACATTCGTACTTCAGAGAGTAAACTCAAAGCACTGAAACGTTGGCTCGATATTTTGGACACGGACAAGTTTGGTAAATGCACACGATGCGGAAACGAAATCAATATCAACCGCCTCCTTTTTTTGCCAGAAAGCACACGATGCATACACTGTGCTGGAAAATGAAGTTACGGATAGAGTTTTTTTCTAAACCAAAAAGCCACATTGACCAGGGCAATCAAAGCCGGCACTTCTACAAGTGGCCCTATCACTCCGGTAAAAGCCTGTCCACTGTTCAAACCGAAAACGGCAATGGCAACAGCTATTGCCAGTTCGAAGTTGTTTCCTGCTGCGGTAAATGATATTGCTGCATTTTGATCGTAGGTGCCTCCCATTAGTTTTGTCACCACAAATCCAATAACAAACATCAGCATAAAATACACCAAAAGCGGAATGGCTATCCTCACAACATCCAGCGGAATCTCCACAATCATTTCGCCCTTAAGGCTAAACATCACCACTATGGTAAACAGCAGTGCGATCAACGTAATCGGTGAAACTTTAGGGAGAAACTTTTCCTTATACCAGTCCAGCCCGAATTTTTTAGTCAATAACCATCTACTCAGAAAACCAGCCAAAAACGGAACTCCGAGATAGATTGCGACACTTTCAGCAATTGTCCAAATAGAGATATCAACAATGGCTCCCTCAAAACCAAAGTATGGCGGAAGCTTGGTTATGAACAACCAGGCGTAAAATGAATAGGCGAATACCTGAAAAATACTGTTGAGTGCCACCAGGCCTGCTCCATACTCACTGCTGCCTTCGGCCAGGTCATTCCATACCAGAACCATGGCGATGCATCGTGCCAGACCTATGAGTATAAGGCCAACCATATACTCTGGATAGTCTTTTAAAAACAATATGGCCAGGCCGAACATCAGCACTGGGCCAATCACCCAATTTAATATAAGCGAAACCGAGAGCAATTTGACATTGCGGAAGACCTTAGGCAAAAGCTTATAGTTCACCTTGGCCAGTGGCGGGTACATCATCAGGATCAGCCCTATTGCTATAGGGATATTGGTGTGCCCCACTCTCAGGTTGTCAATAATGTCAGGAAATGAGGGAACGAAATATCCGATCCCCACACCGATGGCCATGGCAGCAAAAATCCACAGCGTTAGGTAACGATCTAGAAATCCAAGTCTCTTTTTAGGCATTGAGTTCGTGTTTTACTTTCTCCATTAGATAATACATTTCCGCCCCTATTTGGTACAGGCGCTCCTCATATCTATCGGCCTCCCAGGGCGTATCATCAGCCTCTTTTGGGTCAGAATAGTAAAGCGAAAAACGCTTGTCAGCTCCAGGTATGAAAGGACAATTCTCATCAGCATGATCGCATGTCATAATAGCCGCAAAGTCATTATCAGGGTTCTCTGGTGCATCGTATGTTTTCGAATAACAGATCAAAGTTGCCGCCTCACGGTCAAAATTGACAGCATAGTGAGGGTTTGGCCCGCCAGGATTTACCACCCCAAAGCCTGCTTTGTGAAGGGCATTCACAACTCTGATATTCATGGCTGTCACTTCCGTACCTCCAGAGTAAGTTTCAATTCCGTCTATCTCAAAATATTTCGCCATTGCGGCAGCCCATATTTGAGACATGTGGCTCCTTCGTGAGTTGTGAGTGCAGATAAACACAAGTTTTACAGGTGCTTTAGATCGCTTTCTCTGTGCAATATAATTGGCCATTTCATTAAGTAATGAAATGCGCTCCGAGTCAATCTCAGCTTTGCCTTTGGGCAAATTCTTTACATAAACTTCTAGCGTTGATAGCATATAGGTTAGATATTTTTGGGAGTTCCGGACCTCCCAATAAGTTTAAAAAAATTTTAAAAAATTAACAGCAAGAAACTGCTGATTGCTTTTTGGCCAGTTGCTGCACATCTTCAATAAAATGGTAAACCTCCCATTCGTAACCATCTGGGTCGCTTACCCAAAATTTATCCTGAAAGGCATAACAGCAGGCCGTATTTTCTTCCTCCAGAGCAATAGCAATTTTCTCTTCCAGCTCCTGCTTTTTAGTCGCGAGCATTTCTTTGCTTTCAACCCGGAAACCAAGGTGTCCAAAATCGGCACGTACCTTTTCGGGACTTTGAATAAAGGAAATAACCAGACCTGGGTTCTCAGTTTCAAACTTAGCATAGTCCTCTTTCACTTTCACTGGCTCCACACCAAACAGTGTTTGGTAGAAGCTGACCGTCTCGTCAATATCCGAAACAAATAAACTCAAGTGGAATTTTAATTGATCATTCATAAACGTGTATTTATTGGTTAAACTTAATTGTAATATCGCAATTTTACGATGGTTGTATCCAAAAAAATATCAGCAACAGCCATCCCCGGCAGGGAATCCAGAAAACATCTCATCAAACCTCAATTTCACTTTTGTCCACACCTCGCTGTTGATGCAGTATGACATGGAGGTGCCTTCCACACTTCCCTTAATGAGCCCTAATGATTTCAGTTCTTTCAAGTGCTGAGAAATTGTGGCTTGCGCCAAACCGAGTTCCTGAACCAAATCACTATTGATGCATGCGTTGGCTTTGACCAGATATTCCAAAATGGCCACCCTTGCCGGATGAGCCAGAGCCTTGGCTATATTGGCCATCTCATTTTGGCTTTCGGTAAACAGGTCAGACTTAGTTATTCCCATTGGTTTGTAATAAGTATTATCGTAATATTACGATGAATAAATTAAATAGTTGTGATGACCACAAAAAAATAAACCCTGAAGACATACATCTTCAGGGTCCCAACCAGCTATAGACAAAGTTTTTGTGCCAAAAAAAGGCACTATATTTTTTTATTATTATGCGCTCTTCAATTCTGTTCTTGCTGCGTTCAGTTCCGAAACGATTTTGTTGGCAAGTCTTTCGTTTAGATCATCCAATTCATAAAGAACCATCATATCAGCAGGGTTTCCAGAATTGGAAAGTTGAATCTCGTAATCAATCTGTGATCCGAGGTGATAATTCTTTGTGTCAGGGTTGTACCAAATAATGTTCATGTCGTGGTGTATATCGGTGAAACAACAATGCTAAATTTGTCATCATTTCCTTAACAAATCTGCCAAATCACTTTACAATCCTGCCATTATTAAAAAAGCTGCCTTTTTGAGCCTTAATCGGCGTTTTTTATTTTTCCGAATCCCCTAAAAATGGTACTTTTTTCTAATTACTGGCAGAAAAAAATGTCTTTGAAAGCACATATAGCAGGTAAACCCATGGTGCCCCATGAAGCAAAAGGTCGAAATAATCCATCATTTGCATGCCTTCTGCGCCACCCAATAGCCAACGAGCCTTACCCACAATATGAGGCTCTGGAACGAAAGGCGCCAAGCCTAACGTAAGGCATACGATTACGGCCATCAGAATATTTTGTCTTCCTTTTTTCATTGTGAGGTTTCCATTTCCATACCTGAGGCTGACCAATCCTTCATCCCGCCCTTGTAGTTATATACCTTACTAAAGCCAAGGTCTTGTATCAACGCAACTGCCCGGCTACTCCGTCCTCCTACTGCACAATAAACCATAACCGGCTTTTCTTTATTCATCTGGTCCATTTTAGATTCAAAATCCGGATCCTGAATATTGATAAGTGTGGCGTTTTTGATATGGCCTGCACTGTATTCTGCTGGGGTGCGCACGTCTATCAACTGCAAATCTGTGGAAAGCACATCTATCACTTCTTCTGCGGTATTCACAGTGACTATTTCAGTTTGCCCTTGTCCTTTGTTCGTTTGGCCACAACCAGCCAGCCACGCTGCTGCTAACACTATTGCTGCTATTTTTTTCATATTTATGTTAACGTTAAAAAAACCAAAGTAAGCGGTGTTGAGTCTGAATATATGTAACAATTGTGACATGTGTAAGTAGCAAACTGTGAGATCTGTTGTGCCAGAGCAATGGTAGCATTTGGGCCAATTAGAGGAGGTCACGTTTTTGTAGAGGGCGAGAGTTGGATAATAAATGCACCCATTCTGTCCCCCTAAAATGCAAAAACCCCTGACAACCAGTAAGTTATCAAGGGTTTAAGTACCTCGGGCGGGACTTGAACCCGCACGACCTATAAGGGTCACAGGATTTTAAGTTCTCTCATGTTTGGTGTTAACATTCCAAAAATGGTTCTATATGGTATTTAAATGTGCTTTTGCAATTATTAAGAGCCATATGAAACCATGAAAAAACACCATTTGTTGTACCTATGTTGTACCTAAAACACGTATATTTATACTGATATACAGCAAGTTACAAAATGGGAAGCGTTAAAACAGTACTTAGAAAGAAACAAAATAAGGAAGGGCTCTATCCAATTGCCATAAGAATTACCGAAAATCGTAAATCATCCTATATACAATTGGGGCAATACATTGATCCAGATTTTTGGGATGAGAAGAATCATAAAGTGAAAAAAAGCCATTCAAATTCTAAATGGCTCAATAATCTGATTTTGATGAAATTGGCTGAAGCCAATAGCAAGCTTCTGGAATTAGAGACCTCAGAAAAAAGGATTTCCTCTTCAGCAGTAAAAAAGCATATAAACCGAGAATATAAAAACACCTCTTTTTTTAAACTCGCAGATAGGTACATTGATAGTCTTGAACGTTCGGGAAAACACAATCGTACTTCTGCTGAAAAACCCCGAATAAAGCACTTTAAGGAATTTTTACGTGGTCAGGATATCGATTTTCGTGATATCACTGAGATGACACTTCGTAAATTTCAATCATACCTAAGAGAGCACAGAAAGGTATCTGAAAGAACTGTAGTTAATCATTTAATTGTCATTCGCACCATATACAATTTAGCTATCAGAGAAGGGTTAGTAGAAAACAAATATTACCCTTTTGGTAAAGGTAAAATTGTAATTCGTTTTCCTGAAAGTGTAAAAATAGGATTAGAAGTAGAAGAAGTAAAAAAGCTAGAGGCGCTTACCATTGAAAGTGCCGCACAGAAACACGCACTCAATGTTTGGCTATTTACATTTTATTTTGCCGGTATGCGAGTCTCAGATGCTCTAAGAATTAAATGGGGTGATTTTCAAAATGAACGGCTTTTTTATACAATGGGAAAGAACAACAAAGCTGGTTCATTGAAAGTGCCTGAAAAAGCCATGGCGATAATTGACCAATATCGGCCTAAAACTATTGAAGCAAATGATCCTGTTTTTCCTGAGTTGAAAGGATTGGATTTCAGCAATAATGCACTAATTCAGAAAAAAATTAATAACGCCGTTAAAAAATTCAATAAGCACCTAGTTAAGGTTGCCAAAAAAGCCAAAATCAATAAGCCGCTAACAATGCATATTTCAAGGCACACATTTGGAAATATATCCGGTGAGCACATACCCTTACAAATGCTTCAAAAACTTTACCGCCATACTTCAATCACGACTACAATTAATTATCAATCGAACTTTGCTTATAAAGATGCTGATGATGCCCTAGAGAGCGTTGTAAAATTTTAATTCATCCAGGTGGTTTCATGCCACTCCGCAAGTTCAAGGTATCCACCATTTACAACATCATCTAAGTATGCTTGATCTCTAGAAAAAGCGGCTAATTTGAGGACCTTTGCATCTTCGTCAAAAGATAGAAAGATGCCAGCTTTCTTCTCATTTTTCGTATGTTCAGCAATATCTGCATGTGAAGTAACGTTGAGAATGAGGAGGAAAAGTAGGAGAATTCTCATGTTCTTAATCTTCTAAACCCCAATATTTCAGCTCGTATTGCGATTCATTTTTATTCTCTACAGAGGAGGGCAGGGCGGGAAAGAAATCTAGCCCTGTTAGTGTTTCAACCAAATTTACGGGAACTGTATAATCTTTAAAATGACCATTCGCACCAAGATTGGGTAATATAAACCCTATCGTTTTGGCGTTGCCATCTTCATTAAAGCGAAGTAATACCTTATAAAAATATCCTGGAATGGACACTTCATTATTGCCAATTTTTCCAAGATTGTCTTTGAATACAGGTCCGGTGATTACATAGAGTTTACCGTATTCAGATGCTTTATCGCGCACCCAGCCCTCAAGATCAGCCCAAACCTCACGGTTTAGACCAGGTGATTGAGGACTCATATTAGAAAAGAGAAATGTTGACTTATTGACCGCAGGGCTTTGATAAAAATCTGCCGAAGGGGCGAGATGTCCTCGATCAAAGCCTGTTGAAGAATAATCTCCTGCAACCGCACTTCCGGTCGTTACACTATCATCTGTATCAAAGCACCCTTTGCAACGATCTCCGTCCAAATCTACCTCCGCTTTGGTGAGTTCATAAGCTACCCAGTCGGCCTGTTCATGTTCTTCGTTGTATGAAATTACAAAATGCTCATAGTCTAATATTTGATGCCCGTCTATTTTGGCAGGTAGATAATCAAAATCCTGAGCGAAAACTGGTTGGGCATAAAAGAACACGATACTAACAAGTATCGCTTTTATAAGAGAAGAGAGGTTTTTCATGATTAAGGCTTTAAGTGATATTTAAAGGTCGATTATATCCTTCATTTCTCAAAACCCAAGCGATTAAAAGGCGAATTACAACCCCTCTAAAAATTCACTCAAACTCATGTTATGGGCTTCCGAAAGTCTTAATAACGTGCTCATCTTAAAATCAAATCCGGATTCAAGTCTCCAATATTGTTTTCTGGCAAAGCCCTTATCATTTGCAAAGGTTTCATGCGAAGTATATCCAGCTGCAATCCTGCGCTCTTTTATACGCTGGGCTAATTGGTCGAGCTTTTTATTGCTTTGTACGTCATCCATGACGACAAATTCTTACTCCAAACCCTTAATATTTACGCTATACATGACGTGATATGTGTATAATTCACTATTTTTACGTCATTAATGACGTGTATCCCGCAGGATTATTAAGAAATTAACCATTGCTCTGGAATTATTGGATAGCACCTTGGGAGCTATGGTATAAATATGGGCTTATTAAAAGGATTTGACCATGAAAAAATCAGCAGCAACAGCAACAGCATTACTGGTTCTTGTTTCGACATTCGCGCCTTTGGCGGCAAATTCTAATGGTAGTCCTAAACCAGAGAAAAACGAGCCTGGATTAACCAAAGAATTCAATGCAGTTCCCGAAGCGCGTTTTCAAGATAAGTCCTTCAATTTCTCAAGGGCTCTAGCGTCACAGCAATCAAAGAATGGACGTCTGATCATTCTTTACAATGGAACTGACGAAGAGTTGATACACCAAACAAAGCAGGGCGCCAACGAGGCCACTCAAGATGGCTACAAAGTTACAGGTTTGATTGTCGGAACGAGCTCTCCTGATGTTAAAGAGAGCATTGAAATGTACTATAATGGTCAAGCTGTGACTTATAGATATGATGCCAAAATGGAAAATCTTGATAAGTCTGTTGAGAAAAATGTAGTCAGCTTGCACGATGGAGAAATCATTCCAGCCATTGCATCCGTAAAGACAGAAAAGTCTAAAGCCACAGAGCGAATAGCCGGACTTAACTAATTTCGAACCCCTTGCTCGGCTCAATAGATTTAACTTCAAGGTCTTTGGTATTTGTAAAGTCAGTAGATACCACTGCTTCATTAAAGATGTCAGTAACATTTAAAGAATGTATTGCGGGGCCTTCTGCTTCATTTGCAAATGATCCCCTCGACTGATCTAAATTCTTAAAGTTTTCTTGATAGGTTTCCAGGCCAGTCTTTAATTCCTCAAAATCCTTTTTGACTTCGTTCAAAAGGCATTGGTCGGGATTCTTTTGCAAATATTCCAGCTCATCGCTTCCATCAGATTCAAGACCTTTATCTGTAGTGTTACTAAAAAGATCAGTTTCACCACCAAATAAATCATCCCCCGCTGCAAGAATTTCAATTTCTTCTTGGGACATTCCTGCTTCTTCATAAATCGATTTTTGAGTTTCAGAGGAATCAGCATATTGAGCTGAATTTGAAATAAATTCACTTAGATTATCATTTATTTGCTGTCTTGCTTCTGAAGAATTGGGATCAATATTCAATCCCTTTTTAAATGAATTAATATTATCTCGTTCATCGATTAAATCAGATTTATTTTTCTTATGAATGACTTCCCACTTGTTTAGTTCACTATCAAGATTTCCATTGTCAATTGATTCAACATCAATATTCGCATTGTGGAAGAGAATGATATGCTCTTCATTCGTCTTATTGAGTTTCCCTTCTTTATGTAGCTTTCTAATTTGATCAATGCTGTCTAATGCTGTATCCGTCTTCGCAATCTCTTGATCAATTTCAGTCAGTCTTTGATCTGCCCATGCGTTCATTTTATCGATAATGTCTGTGACACTATCTTTCTTCTTTTTCTTCTCACCAGATTCAGGATCAATGCCAAGATTGACCATTTTTTGAACTTGCTCACCTGTACCGATTGCGCCACGGTTCAAAGCTTCATCAACTTCTTCTCCTGAAGTGATAGTCGAGATTCCGTGCTGTTCTTCTTTGTCATTAAACTGATCAACCATCTATTGCCCCCAATAAGTTTGGCTACAATCATTCTAGTAAGATCAGGGTAATAGATCGTAAAGTTATGGTCGGATTTAACCTAAATAAGGTTAAAATTTTATCTTATTATGTAAATCTAAGGGTCGCAAGCCATTGAAATACTGTAAGATGTATTTCTGAAGCGCACTGTTTGGCTCAAGTTATAGGAATATTTTCTTCAAAAATTATATCTTTTTTTGATGTAGTCTTTTGAAGATGAAAGCGGGATACCAAGAATTAACTGATGAAGTACGAAGCTCTATTCAAAATGAAATAGAGCGAACAGGTGTTGGCCCACAAAAGCTTCTTAAGGGTGTCGAAAAAGCAAAAAAAAATGGTCTAAATTCAGGTGTTATTTACACCTGGATTAAAGGCCGCTCCAAAACATGCAAAACCTCACATATTGAGCTGTCCCTTAAGCTATGGTCTGAAAAACCGGACAAGGACAAAATATTGCCAAAAAAGCAAATTAACTCCTACCAGCTACAACGTGAAAAGCATCGCAATGCTCTCTTGAAAGAAGACTAATTATACTACCACCGATCCTTTTTGATCGTACCCGGCAAAGAATCAAATAGTGCTGCTTGAGTATTTGATATTGGTGTACCGTTCAGTTTAGCTCCAGTCACAATGCCGTTTGGCGCATGAACGGAAAGTGTACTACCACTATCAAGTTGCTTTATGTAAGTGTGCTGACCAGTACTCTTGCCTAGAGAGCCCTGATAATTATCGTTTGTATAGAATCCCATAATTTTTACTTTTTGGTTATTTTAACGATCTAAATTTTGATAGGTTCGGATTCCCAAAAAGAATATCCTGTTTGATTTGAAGATGATTACTAAACTCCGCGTTCAATAAATCCTGCTCAAATGGAGAATTTTTAGGGATATTCCGCATTACCGAACGGTGAAATTTCACCTCATTTTTCATTAAATAATTTTCAAACTCGAATGAGCTATTTAAATCGTAGTTTTTCATAGTTCAATGTTAAGGTTTCACGAAAGCCTAAATATTCCTTTTCCATCCGGTAAATACCACCATCCTGCAGGAATAGATGGGTACTTATTGGGCTCACAATTGAATGACCTGTTTTTAATTATACTCTCGGTTTTCAAAGACCACTCTTTGTGTTTCTCGTCCATCTCTCGTTTGAATTTATCAATTTCGGAACTGAACTTATTATTCGTAGAAAATGGACTGCTCTTGAAATCTTTGAAAGACATGACTGTAATATTTTGTATCTTTAAGAAAGATAATCATTTTCTAACTCAAAATCAACAGTATGGAAAAGTGCCCAGAATGTTATGGAGAGGGTTATACAGGACATTTTGATCGTGAGTGCTCTTGGTGCAAAGGAACAGGAAGAAAAGATATTCATGATCAAAACAAGGCCGACTATGATAGAGACTATAAAATTGATGTTCATGGGAATAGAGTATGTAGCTATTGTGGCGGATCCGGATCTATCGCCGGAGAAAATTGTCCCAATTGCTCTTTATAGTTAGGCTTCAGCATTGAATAATCATTTATTGCTGACTAAACTCCACCAGGGCATAATTCAATTTTGATTTACCCCAAGTTTTGCCTGCTTTAAAGACAATACACTCCACCAAATAATTATTCGCGTTTCTCCCGCTTCTCAATTGCGTAAACTCTTGCGGCATGACCTGAGGCAATAAACGTTGGTTTTTGCTTTTACTCAGCTCCATATCTTTACTGATCGACACATTATCCAGAGTAGTCATTTTCTGACCTATCATTTCAGAAGCCCATTTATTGGTTTCATAATCGGCGTTACTTGCAAATATTTTGAAATTCAAATTACCCAATAAGCTTTTGGCCTTTGAGCGTGGCTCGTTTCCTCCCATCATATAAAAAAGGCTATTGATGTTTTGAGTAATATTCACTGTGGATACCCAAGCACTTCTAGCTGTTGCCTGAAATTGGCTATCTGACATTGGATTACACAAGCTTTGATATTCATCGGTCCATAAGCACGAGGGTCTAGGATTACTCTCTTCAGAAACCCGTCTGCGCTCCAATGCTCCTTGAAATGCACTTTTGTAAATAACGGAAGCGAATGTTCCTGACAGACCATATTCCTTGACAGGCCAATCCAGAATGATGATCTTATTGTTGTGAATAATGTTCTCAGGAATAATATCCTCTGAAAGGTGATGTGAGAATTTTTGCTTTAATATACCATTATTCATAAATGGTTCGATAATTCCCATGTACGATTCCACTACAATACTTCTGGTTCTATCCGATAATCTGGCAAAGTCTTTAAGCCAATAATCTCTTACCAAAATTATCTCATCATTAAGAGTTTCATTGCCTTTAGAAAGCTCTGGAATTTTATTAATTACTTGAAGGAAATAGCTTGAATTGAACCAATCTTCAAGCTCCTCCTGTGCTTGAATTTTTAGATTAGGATCAATTTTACTCTTGGTTTGAGAAGTCTGAATGAGTTTTTCATAATAGCTCACTTCCTCCTCAACCAAGGAATCAGCCACAATTCTGCGCATATTGTAAAGGCTCACCTCTTCATCTGTCAGTACCAGTAAAGCAATGGTTCGACTGATTAACCTCCTCAAGGAATTATCCCAATACCGCTCTTCATTATTGCCCGCTCCACCTGTCTGAAACTGTCTGCTTACTTCATTAAGGTTCATTAAGGCATTGTTGGTGTTATATATATCCCCTGCACCGTCCCCTGTTCGCTGCATTTCATATTGTAGAAAATTGAATGTATAAGGGCTGGCCTTATTGAATATGACCAGATCCTGTTCCCTCCCTGTCTGCTTGGCATAGTTGACCCACCGATCCTTTTCGTCTGGTTTGACGCATAGCACACAAAATGAATAACCTGCCTTGAGCATGGAAAGTGCAATATGTTTACCTGGACCCGATGACTTGCCACTCCCTGTAGCTCCTGTAATTAATATGCCCTCCAAAGAATCTGCCCAAGATATTTTGGTATCCGTTCCAGGCACAACAAATAGCGTTTGCTCTAAAACGTTTTCGAGTTTGTCTTCAGGCATATTAGAAGACTGCTTTTGAAAGAGTTTCATGTTATGGGTGGTTAAAAGGTATCACGAGCATTTTGATCGAGGAATTCATCAAGTGATTCCCGGTCATAAAGAATGATGCGTTTGCTCGGCTGAGAAAACCGAATTCTACCTTCATCACGGTACTTCTGAAGGGTCGTTGAAGAAGTAATGCCCAAATGCTTCATTGCTTCCTCTGTATCTATCCATTTTCGGGTCTCCGGCTTATACAATATGATCATTCGATCAAGAAGCTTGGCGATCAATTCTTCCAAGTCCTCCTCATCTATCATAATGATGTTTTTGCTTTTCATATTCGTAATCGTTTGCGGAAAATGCGGGTGCTATTTTCCTGTGACAATGTTCAATCAACCTCCTTCTTCTTTTCCTACTGTTTTATCTGTCCTTGTCCATGGTTTTGGAGCGCAATGCAGTGAACAAATTCTTGATGTGTTTTTGTCTTGTTTTGAACCTTGAAGAAAGAGAGTCACGCTTATACAAGAGTTTTGCCCGATGCATCAATTGATTGCGAAAAGACTGTTCAACATGATCATGTTGATCCTTTATCCCTGAATGGTTTTGCTGAGACAGTCCAATGCGTTGACCAGAGGCATGGTTAATATGTTGTATAAGCCGTGTTTGTTGGTGCTTTTGAAGGTGTTGGTGGTAGTCTTTTTTCAGTCGTTGAAGCCGGAATGAAAGATGAGGGCTCTTTACTACCTTGTTGAGTAATTCTAGCTTTTTATCTGCCTCATGATGGCTGAGGTTAAAACTTGTGAATGGCCCCAAAACAGGCTGGTGTTTTTCCAAAGAAGTCGGTGCTAAATAGTCAATTTCTGGATTGTGATTTTCTGATTTTTTCATTGTGTAGCATTTAAAAGTCCCCTAATAACTCAGTTCTCAATGATTTGAATGTTTTCAACAAATACATGCGCCGATCCATCATCCATTAGCGAAGATGACTCAGCCACCCAGATTACCTGTTCCAAAGAAAACGCCTCCTCCAAAACCTCCAGATTCCTTCCAGTAATAATGAAAGTGGTTTCATGGAAGCTTATCGTCAATTCCGTACCCCCTGTTAGCGTTATGATGGGTAACATGGAATAGGAAATTGAATGAATCTTTCGTTGACGGGTTATAATGCGGAAACGCTTGACTACATCGTGCTCTGATATCGCATAATGTTGATTTTCCAAACTAGATGCTTCCATTGATAACTCCTTTGGATCAGCGTCCAGAGAACTCTTTGGAAACGCTCCTCGCAATAACCTTTTGTCTTCTTTGAACTTGTTCATTTGTTTTCACTTGTTGATTGAAAGTTTTATGATGTAATTGGCGCTTACGCTGTAATTCCAATTCCTGAGAGTCGGCTACCTGTTTGGCAGACATCCTGTCTCCTGATTTCTGTATGACTTTGCGTAATTCTTCCTTCTCCTGGCAGTAAATAGAAATTTGATGAGTACCTCGACTAGCAGCCACATAGAACGCTTTATCATTTGTAGCGGCCTTTGAAAGATCACTTATAGAGATAAAAACGTTCTTTGAAGTCTTAGACTGAGAAGAGTATGCGGTTTCTGAATAACCATGCTTGAAATGATAGGTATCAGCTGAAATGATCTTGCCATTCGATAATTCGATGCGTTTATCTTGGTGAATTTTACGTACCTGATAACTCGTTCCATTGCTTAGTTTAGAACCTGACTCACATATCGATTTGGTGTTATTCGTTAAACGGATTGTGTCCTGCTCACTAATAGGCGTCTTCTCTTTGCTGTACACCTCATAATATTCAGGTTTAGCTATGGGTAGATGAGCAATCAGACCAGTTTTGAGATCCTTTACTTGCACGTTTCCTTCTTTGGAAACATTTATGATTTCATGATGTGTTCCTGCCTTAAAGCCCTTCTGGTATTTATTGAAGCGAACAACATCGCCTGTAGTGTAGGACTGAAGAACCTTTTTCTGCGCATTAGTTAGCGATAAGGAACGCAGCGTATCGAATTCAATCTCCTTCTTGCCCAACTTTCCCTTTTCTCGAAGCTTTTTCCTGACAATATCATTGATCAATTTTCCTTCATAGTTCGTTGCAGAAACGATTAAAGAGGAAGGCTTTTTCGACTGTGACAAAGATTGAACATAGTCATCAGCCAGCTTATTCAAGCGTTCATGATTATCGGGGATTTCCTTAATGGCACCAAGCTTAGAAAGTGTATCATAGCCTTTTAATACGCGCCCTTTGCTAATGTCTTGAATTGCAGATCTGTATTGATCTGGCTTTTGCCTCATGATTTTGTCAATTGTGAAGGTAGAAACACCAGAATGCCTCTCTATGAGCTGGTAGGGGTCTCCGTAAGCTGCAGGTGCACTTAATTGCTTTGAATCTCCAGCTAAGATCATCCGCATATTGTATTGCTTCCCAAGCCCAATCAGCTCATTCATTGATTTAAGAGGAACCATACCCGCTTCATCCACACAGAGTACGCTATTTTGCAATTCCTGACGTGCTTGTTCATTGGTGTTGGCAAGAAGAGCTGCAACTGTTTGAGCATCAAACCCCTCTTTAATCAGTGTTTGCGTAGCTTGAGTTGTCGGAGCTACCACAAAGAACGACTTCCCAGCAAGGCCGACACCCTCTTTAACCATTTTAAGCGTTGTTGTCTTTCCCACTCCTGCTGAACCTCTCATTAACATGATTTGATCAGCACTACGCAATAACCCTTTTGCCGCCTGCTCTTGCTGCTCGTTAAGTAATTTATTGGAGGGCTGAAAACCTTTATTAATAGGTAGAAATTTCCCTTTTCCTGCAACCGCATTTTTGATCAATTCTTGCTCCTGCTGAAGCATTTCCTTGGTCGTCATGATATCAATGATATCACGCTTTCCATGAATGATATTAGAGCGGGAATTAAGCTCCTTGGTTACTGATTCATCTGTCAGGTTGCCATATCCTAGGGAAAGGGCATGTGCTTTGATCCTGTTAGTCTGTGCTGCTGAATCACGCTCAAGAAAATTCTCAATGGATAGATCAATGGCCTCACGAACTGAAATCTCATTTTGTTTTGACTTATCTGAAGTTTTACCCTTCAAGTTCTTAAGGTGAGTATATTCTTCAGGAGTCAATCTGCTTTTCCATTCCTCCTGCATTTCCTCCCTGGTTAATTTGAGGTTACTTTTGTTTAATCGAGTTTTAGCTCCTAGCTTGGCTTTGGCGGTTTTGCCCAACCCGTTCTCTTCAGCTATTCTGTTGATTTCATTGCTTCTTTGGCTGAACCTAGTGAGAATGTCTTTATTGATGTTAGCTATCTCGTATCCATTATTAGTGATTTCGATCCCATAGCCAGCTTTTTGTAATTCTTTACTTACAACCGAGTGGTATATTTTCTCCAAATACGGTGCGCTGGTCATAGCTCCCAATGTTTCCACTGCATTAAACCTTTGAAGCTTAGGGTTCCACGTAACATTTGGCTGCACCACATGAGAATGAAGTGCACAGTCAACTGTTAACTTTGGTTCTTCACCCTCTTTTTCTGATAAAACAGGCCTAGCCGTTTCATGAGTGAATACGCAGAAAAGTGCATTTCCAGTATGTATAAACCTTCTTCCAAATTGATCGTTATTTTGCGTGTACATCAATTCCTCAATCTTTGATTTGGCAGCCTCTATACCCATCAAATGAGCTTTTAAGACCTTTTGGTCTCGAAATAATCCATATAACAATGACACAGACTTAGGCGCAGAAAAGGTCCAGTCTGTTGCACTTCTTCTATTGGAGGCATTTCTTACGGTGAGTTTTTCATCGGTAATTGGATTGATATTTTGAGAGATTTTAGAGAAATCACCCTCAGTCACATCCTTCCCTGCAATACCCAAATATTCACTGGTTTTGCCACTCCAATGAGCCTGGATAGAACCCTCAATATAATATTTCCCTTCCCGTACATAGCCTTCTTTGAAATAGCGAACGAGTGGATCTCCACCAAAACTAATGTTAGTTGTGAGCATGGTAAATACGTTTTGTAATTGCTGAGTAGGGAAAAACAATAGGGGTAAGATCAAGATGCCGATTGTTACCGCTAAAGATTGCCAAGTATTATAGCAAAACCGAACGCAGGAGTCCAGTAAGAATTTCGATATGGTCAGCCCATATTTCACGCTTCCAATAGTGCTTTACGATGTAGGTAAGCAGAGCGTGCTTTCATGATTTTAAGCAATTCAGACCCAGCTATGATGATTAACCAGGCACCAAAATATGGATCATGAAAACTAACCCAGAGTAAAACACCCGCACCAATAACTAAGAGACACTGAATGGCATTAGCAAGCTGTTCATTCACATGAATGTGTCTTGATAGAAACCTATCAGCTAGCAAGTAAGTGTATGAAACACCTCTTTTTACTGGGTCATCATAGTTGCCAAACCAGCTATTTACTGTGTGTATCAATGAAAAGCCAAAGAATACGCAGGTGTAAATAACCATGCCTTGAGAATGAATTTGAATTGTGGCTAATTGCAACAATTCATTCCAATCATACCATAGAGGCAATAACCCGGTGAAGGGGTATACGACTGGTGTAAATACGCTCCAAATTAAAGAGCTATTGTACACCAGCATGCAGCTCGTCCCACAAAATGTTAAAAACAGTCCGGTTACTAATGATCCATGTTTCCACTGAAATACCGCATTATAACAATAGGAAATTACTTGCGAATTCACCTCAATGAATTGAATGCATAGCTTCCAGAATGCTTGACTGGGATTAAAGATCATCAGTCTCCATATCGGGCTTGAAAATAGGTTCACCAGAATGACAGGATCACCACATTTTCTATCCCGACTGATTTTGACATTGGCAATATTCGAGTGTTGCGCCATCTGACTAGAAATTCAGACTAGTATGAACCTCTACCTCTGCTCCAAAGGATTCAAGGAGCTTAGTGAAATACCTGATTGAAAACAGGTGTAAATCCGTTCTGCCGGGTGTTATAAAAATGTACTTGCAGCCATCCAGACTTGGCAATTGAGTATCAGATAGTAACTGTCTGGTGATTTGATCATATTGCTCCATTAGTTTCTTTGGATCAGCAGCAGCAATGGCCTTGAAATTGGCTAAATCAGAACATTCCACGGCATCTGTAAAACAATAAGTAATAGATTTCGCATCTTTCGACCTCTGATTTCCCAGGTAGGATAATGTTCTGAAACTCTGCGTTTCGTCTTGATCTGCTGGCATTTTACCGAGGGCTTCAATGTTTCTCTTGGCTACAGCCAGAAACGTTGAGAGGTTTCTTCTTTTCTCAGACGCTGGAGTCATCCAGTCACTTGATGGTAATCGAACCGATTGAACCACAGGTATTTTATGATGCCCTAAAGAGGCTGTTCTCAGAATAACCTCTCCGTCGAAATTGCGAAGATCCAAGTCAGTCATTACTTTTTTAAGCAATAATTCGGATTGATAGGCATCAGCAGAATTAGAGCTCGCTGACAAATCTTTGATGATATTGAATTCTATCAATCCCTGAGCATGTACATTACCTAATGTTAGCGCCCAAATAAGACAGATCAAAGCTGTCAAAATCGATGTGTTTTGAAAAGTTTTCATATTAAATGAGAGTTTGAATGATTATTAATTGGAATTATAGATTGAGTCAATTGAAGCATCAGCTCCTCGTTTGATCATGGAAAGTCGCTGTAGCTGATATGCTCGTTCTCCTTCAAGTCTTAGCTTCTTACGTTTGGCATCTTTCAAAAACTTGGACAGATTTTCCATCTTCTTATTCACCCTGCGTTCAGCGATTTTAGTCGGTAAATCCAACGCTCGTTGCATTTTGCCTTTCAGAATAGTTAGTTGATACGTGAAATTTCTAGCGAGATTATCCATCGCAAATTGAAAGGATAGTGGTTTGTGGCGTTTTACATCAGAATAGTAGAGATAAGCCACAAGAATCGTAATCGCCGAAAGCAATGCGGTAAGAGAAACACCAATAAGATGTCGTGGGAAAAGTCCCTCTTTAACAGGTTCTGCTCCAAGAATTAACATTGTTGGATCATTTGCCATGATTTCAGAAACAGCATGCTGCCCGATATAAAGAAACCCTAATAACCCAGCCTGAAACAGCATGCCTACCAGTGCTAGCTTTATCATAGATCGAACCAATAATTTTGCAATGATTGTTGGAAGTGTTGCGATAGTAAATGTCATAGCTAGTGCCATAGTAATAGCATAGGGACCCATATCAAGTGCATCAACGTAGATGACTTCACTCATTGGGTAATCAATCATTATCATTCCAAATTTCAGAACCATTAGTGTGAAAAAGGAGACGATGTAGTCGTTGAATATTCTCTCTAGCTTATTGTTGTTTTTCATGATTTCTAAAATTTTGTTGTTGATTAGACTTTGATTTCATTCGGTCGAATTTTGCCTGTAATCGATCGCCAATGGAGAATAATCGGCTTGAAAGAATGGCTTTCTCTGCCGTCACATAATCATCATATCTGGATTTGATATGATCATATTCATCTTGACTGTCTTTGAGATCCATAAGCAATTCTTGAATTTCTAAATCCGATTCAGCATGAATCATTAATTCTGTGGACTCATATTCAAGCTGTATCTGATTTCGGGTTACTTCTTCAGGTATTTTCTTTTTCCAATTCTGCCAAATTAGCTTTAGCCAGAGTTTGAAGATGGTTTCGAGGTTAATCTGAATTTTCTGCATTGTTTTTATCGAATTATTCTAGCTATTCATTCGATAATTTTTCCGTGAGGTGACGATTCTTCACATAAAGACAGTAAATTCAATTTTCTTAAATGAAATAATAATATTTCATACAATTGATAATCAGTATCTTATGAAGGTAACAGTTAAGCAAAAGAGATTAAGAGAAGAAGCTATTCTTTTCCCAGAAAAATATAAAAACCCAAAAAATGGATTTGAGAAACTTAAATTTTACTACTCCAAATTTGAAGTTTTAAGACAGGCAATACGTGACCTTCCAAAAGGTTATGCAGCATTTAATAAGACCATAAATGATTTTTCGGAGGCCAAAATAAGTGGGATTCGCAATAAAGTTGAGAAAGAAATAATATCCGTTGAGGGCACGCCCAGAGAAGAAAAGTTGGTATATAAAAAAATACCAGAGTCATATGATTTAGAGCGGTTTATCAACCTTGCAGACTCATACAGACGAGATGTTTTAACAAAGTATAGGTTAAATTCAACCTGGCTTGTTTATTATTTTGAACCGCCATTAAACTCAGAGTATGGTAGACCGAAACTAGGTAACGCAATGCTGAGGACGGCGAATAATAAATTGGAAGCTGAGTTTTTCAAGCAGGATTTTTCATTCGAACCTAATGAGACTAGATATTCTGGGAGTTATCAATATCACACTAATGAAGACAATGATGATGTTTTGGTATTTGAATTAAAATCCTCAAGCGATAGAAGTATAAGTATTGTCACGGATGTTAAAAATGCAACAAAAGCAGACGATGTTACGGGTATTGGAACTTTTTCTCAATTCGATGGTAAAAGAATTCATTCAAGTCGAATCTTGTTAATAGAATTGGGATTTAATCTCAGCTTAAATGAAGCTAAAATAGCAAGAAACGATAGCTTAAAAAGAATCAAGCATTCGATACACTTAGATGCCTATACTGAGGCACTGAGCCTGCGTTCTTCAAACTACATCTGTTCTATTAATAAAGTGCAAGATACTCTGGGCATGCTTTGGAGTAGTGAATTCGACGCAAATACCAAGTTTGTTGATTACGAAAAACCAGCTGCAATCATTAGCTCCGATATTCTTTTCCTAAGAGAAAGAGATTTTAAAGATCTCAAGAGTTTTGTAATATATGAAATGGAGGGAGATTTTGATTTTGACAATATTATTTTGACAAAAAAGAAAGCAAGTTTAATATACAACTTGCAAAAAAAAATGCTCGCTGTCAAAAGTAGACTTGAGCAGAAAGAATTGACTGCTTTAGTAAAACTTCGAATTGCTAAAGAATTATATATTCCTCCGAGAGTATCTTATTTCATTCATGTTCATTTGGGTGTTAAGGATTCCGCTACGGCAATGACATATATGGGCTGGGCGATGTGTTCATGCAAACACTTGCTCTTCATATATGATGAAAAAAAGACCTCTGAAGAGTTGCTTTCGTTTATAAATAACAATAGCGTTAATACTGCATTGAGCTTTACCATTAGACTCCTGCCTTTTGCAAATCTAGATCAGGAATCGGAATATATCGAACGTTCAATTGTTGACTTTGTCCAATACACGAAATAGTTCTTGACAAGTAGCGTCTATTTGACATAAGCTTCAATTTTTTGGAGAAATTATGTCAAAAAATACAGATCCCATATTAGGTAAACTCTTTACTCTGACTCAAATATTCAAAGAACAAAACCCAGATTGCGATGGAACCGAACTTCCGGCATGTATTGAACTCCTAAATGATTTCTGTTGGGACGTTGATGGTGTTGATCTATTAATAAAACTTGAATCATGTAGTATTCTGAGTGCAGTTGAAATCGGATATTACAGGGATATGTTTGAAAACGTCAATGAAAACAACATAAACCCAAATGCGAGATCAAAAATTTCGGAGAATGAAAAGCTAGATAAAGTAGCAGAGCTTTGTGGAAGTGAAATTATCTCAGCTGATCACGAAAAGGTAAAAGCCATAGTAGAATCACTAAAATTGGAAAATTAGACCAAAGTAATGTGATTAAATTGGCACATAAATGGCACACATTTAAATGTACTCGTTAGGTAATCAAGAGTTTCTGCAGGATTCAGAGTTACTAAAAAGAACCGAAAATGTGCCAATTTCTTGAAATATTATTCCTCAATAGTCGCTAAGTCATTGAAAAATAAATGGTGATCGCGCAGGGATTCGAACCCTGGACCTACTGATTAAAAGGCAAAATAATACCCAGCAATATCAACTCTTTATATTGGCTCTGGCACGCATGTGGCACACGTTACGAGAGGTACCCATTAGTCACCTCCAATATTGATCCCAAAAAAGTCATCTTCTATTGATCTTCTGGCAATGAAAATCCCATAGACACTAGCCTCTGGAAACAGATCTAAAATCATTCTTTTACATGCTTTAAAATGAGAACCTGTGGTTATCATATCATCAAAGAGAAGTATTGTATTGACGGGGGTATGACATAATGAGTCATCAATTTGGAAACAATCAATTAGTTCGTCAGGGCTTGGACGATCTGCACGCTCATGAGATGCTTGTATTGTTTGTTTTAAAGTAATCAGCTCTCGAATATCAGTATTGACTCCCTGGCACATTTGATTGAGCATTTGTAACATTCGGTCATCATAATTTGGATCACTCTTGGCTTTTGATGGGGGTATGGGCATCAAAGTGACTTGGCTCAAATAATCTGTTCCAAGAACACCTAGTAAGTAGCCACTAACCTCACGAATGGACTTTGCTTTATATTTCCAGTCAGGCATACCTTGCCTGTTCATCTTCTTCTTAAAATTTGTGATAATACTGTTGGCCTTACTGTACTCAAAGCCTTTCCCAGCCGTGTATTCAAGTAAATAGTAACATTCATCCTCAGCCTCCAGATAATAATGATCTGAGCGGATAAGCTCATCTATTTTCAGAAGGCGATTGCACATTATCCTAGAACTTTTTTAATGTCTTCATATTCCCTAACTCGTATAGCCCCTTGTTTCTCAAACCGAGCAGGCCAAGTAATTTTCGGATTATGAAAGCAGCTTTCTAAAATGAACAGCTTTCTGTTTTGGTATAAAGCCGCTTTAGCTTGAATTAGAGTTCCTGATGTCTCACCAGCTTCAATAATTACGGTTGCTTCCGTTAATGCAGACATTGTTTTATTTCGCTCAGGAAAGAACAATCGGTTTCTTCGATAGTCTTGTTGATTGTATTTCCAGAACGGAACCTGACTAACCAACAGGTGTTCTTTAGCAATCTTTGCCTGTAATTCCTTATTCTGTTTAGGATATATTTGATTCAATGGTGTCCCTATGACAGAGATCGTTCTCCCCCCTTCATTAATCGCTGTAGTGTGCGCTTGAGTATCTATCCCCTGTGCTAACCCAGAAACAATTGTGAAATCATCATTGATTAGAAGTCTTACAAGCTTCCTTGTTCTAGCTAATCCTTCCTCGGATGGATTCCTGGTACCAACTATTGCAACCGACCTAGTTTGTATTAATGAGAGATCCCCTAGATAATAAAGAACCTCAATCGGCTCCTTGGCGTCTCTTAATTTCTTTGGGTAATCTAATGTTGAATTGATTAAGAAATTAAGCTTTTGATCGGGTAGTGATAGAAGCATTTCCTGTATATATGACCTGTAGCCTTGAATTTTAGATTCAGGCACTAAATCGGAAGGTCTCATATCAGGATGCTTTGAAAACACTTCTGCAATCTTTTTAAAGCTAGAGTTTTTCTCTTCCCACAATGCCTCGTAGGCAGCCATTTCTCTTAAAGGCTGTATCGAACTTTCAAATGGATTTGATGAATTCTTATATAGAGTTTGCATTGGAAAACCGGCTTTTTCTACTAACGAGTCAATAGGTGTTCTTATTTAACTATAATAGCGAAATTAAAATTATTCTAATTTATAATTTATATTCTTTTTAAAGGTAGCTTATAATTACAGAGTCATTGCCTCACGAATGGCATTGTCGAGGACTGGATCTTCATCCTCTAAAAGATGACCATAAACATCATAAGTCATTTGAATTGAAGCATGGCCCAATAGGCTTTGAATTCTTTTCACTGATAGCCGATTTGACACCCTATCATTGGCTATTTGCATTGAGGCAAAATAATGTCGCATAGCATGAGGAGAGAATTTCGGGACGAATTTAAACTTTCCATCACCTTTAGATACCTTTTCCACTAACCCAGCCTCTTTCATCAAAGGAACCCAGCATTTATTTCTGAAATTCTCTCGCGACAATGGCTTTCCGCCTTCAGTTGAAAATATTAATCTATGGTCATTTTCAATCCATCTGTTTTTCAGATACCATTCAACTGGCTCCAAAAATGTCCGGTCTACTGGAATTTTTCTCTCACTCATTTTTGATTTGGGTTTTCCAATCTGCCCTGTTCGTTTCAAAGCTTGGATAATTTTGACATGATCTTTCCCTAGTCCAAAGTCAGGAAATGCCAAGAGCTCTTGTGTACGCATTCCAGTTGCATACATTAACCTTATCATTGGATAATATCTTTCCCATGCTTTGGAAATCCATCTGTTGTTAGAATTTCTCAGTCTATAGGCTGCGCTCATAAGCTCTCGTATATCAGCTTTAGAAGGAATAGTTACTGGTTCTTTATCCAGACTAATTGACACACCGATGAACGGATTATTCTTATGCCCAATACTTTCTGTCACAGCAGAAGAAACACATGATAAGACTCTTCTGGACATGTCACGGCTGTAATTTCTCAAGAGCCATTCCCTAAACGCTTTAGCATCCTCAAAATCAAGCTCATCTAATGTTTTCAACCACGGATATGACCTAGCCCTTTCTGTAATGTCTCGATAATATTTTACGGTTGATGATTGAACTGGTTCTTTCCCATTTCTACCTACTCGCCCGCATATTTCCAGTAAATGGTCAATTGCCTCATTGACTGAAGTGAATTTGGCTTTTGTTTTGTTCCTTTTGAGGCTTAAACTTTCCCTAAACCTTTCTGCATCTTTTCTTCTATCCATCCAGCTACTGTAGTCATATTGACGCAAGCCTTTCGAATTTCTACGTCCTGCCCAATAACGAACGCGATATGAGGTCTTGGTTTTTAGCACTCTTTTTTCAATCGAAGCCATTAATCATTCCCTTCTATTGTTATTCCTAATGACCTTTTAAAATTTTAAAAAGATTAGGTTCTGATATGATCATTTTACGCATTACTTTATGTAATCTCCAGCCATGTTTATGTCCTTTGGCCCACTTTTCCACCATTGTTTTTGTCAATTGGCGAGATGGGTACATTTCATTCCATCCCCAATGAATCAACTGTTCATAGGCAGAATCCACATCATAATTTCTAAAGATATATTTTGGCATAACTGGACTAGATCCGGACATTGTATTAAAGTCTCTCATTTGATTCCTTTCTATATATTGTTAGCTGCGGTTGATGATTGAAAAGGTCTATTAAGCCCTGAAAAGGAATTTTAAAAATGCTCTAAGTCGTCTTAGACGTGAAGTCTGTGTAAAAAAACTGAAATAGTCATAACAACCATTCAGTGACTTGAAGTCATAAAAAGAACCTCAGAAAAACTATTGAGCCAAACTAATTAACCTGGCTCAATTCATGATTAATCTTGAATACTTTACGTGCCCTAAATCAGCTAGGATTATACTCCTGAAGTTCGTTTAAATAATCAGATGCCTTTGCTGCTTGAGCTGCTGCTTTGAATATAAATGACTTATCATTTCGAAGAGCTTTAAGCCAACTCTTGATATAAAGCGCATGGTTCTTAGGATGGCTTTGGTTGATATTGTGCTGAGCACAAAGGAATGCAGAACCAAGCTCGGCAACTAATTCCTCAAAGGCGTAATCTTCTTTTGGCTTTTGGGATTTTTCCCAATCTCGATTTAAACGGGATTTAGCTCCGGTCCAGTGGGTAAGTTCATGTAGCAAAACAGAATAATAATTCTCTGTCGCACTCGTGTTTTCAGAATCATAGAAAAGTGAAGTTTCTGGCATATTAATATAATCGCCAATTGGCGTATAGTAAGCTCTATCGCCGCCCGTTCTGATCTCCGCTTTTGTATTCTTACAAAAATCATCTACCAAGTTGAGCCGATTAACTTTATCGCATTCTGGAATGATATTTTTCTCTGAATCCTCGTATCCTTCAACTTGCGAAGCATTGAAAACAACATATTGTTTAAGCATTGGAATTTTGATTTTTTCATCCTCTGAATTGCCATTTTCATTATCTTTAACAAGGGTTTTATAAAAGATAATTCTCGTTCCCTTCTCGCCTTTTTTGACATGTGAGCCTGCTTCTTTCCATTGTTTAAAGCTTGCCCATTTGTTGGACTGAAACTCTTTAGATTTTTGATTGAACCAAAGGGCTAAAATATTGATCCCCTGATAGCGCTTACTTGTGGTGGGATTTTCTGGAATCCCTAGAGCTGCAAGATTCGCAAAAGGTGGTTGATAATCTTTCATATCAACCTGATCGAGCATTTCAATAATATTATTAGTTACATCCTGATGAATATCATTTTTAGAACCTTTCGCATTGTACATTTCATGTCTCCCGAACGTTAAAAATGCAGGGGCTTGATGCCCCTGCTTGATAGAATTAATCTTCGTATGAAATATCGAATGTGCGTAGGATAATTTTCCCATCAACATCCGGGAATACTGGAGCCGTAGTTAAAGCCCAGGAGATATAAGGGTTTCCACTCTCACGGCCTACCTCATCCCACCCTCGGGTGATTTCAACATTTTCAGTTTGTCTAATTTGCCGACCATTTGAATCGGTTTTATAGTATGCCTTTTCTTGCACCAATCGTTTGGTTGGTCTTTTCTTTGTTTGGGTGTTTTTAGTATTATCAGTCATTTCATTTTCCTTTCTTTTGATGAGTTGACTAAAGGGATTACCCCTGTTGCATGAACCCTTGCCAAGCGGCGAG
>JBDVMP010000098.1:0-29208 GCA_039970095.1 Cyclobacteriaceae bacterium | reverse complement strand
AAGTATTTTGGGACTGACCCAAAAGGTAAACGACATGGCCAAAAGAGCACGCGAAAACAAGCTTTCACCTGATGAACTCTCCGGAGGAACCTTTACCGTGTCTAACGTGGGTTCATTTGGCAATGTGATGGGCACGCCTATCATCATGCAGCCGCAGGTCGGTATTTTGGCATTGGGAGCCATCCAGAAGAAACCTGCAGTAATAGAGACGCCACAGGGAGATTTTATCGGCATCAGGAGCAAGATGTTCCTTTCGCACAGCTACGACCACAGAGTGGTAGATGGTGCGCTCGGCGGCATGTTTGTGCGCCGCGTGGCAGACTATCTGGAAGGGTTTGATCCTAATAGAAACGTATAAGAATCGTTAACATAAGAGCTTCCCATAGGAAGCTCTTATTTTATATATGAGTCACGACCACACACATCACCATCATGGGCCCGCCTCCACCAAAAACATCAAGGTGGCCTTTTTCATCAATCTGGCTTTTTCCATCATTGAGCTGATAGGTGGGTTGTGGACCAACAGTGTGGCGATCCTATCCGATGCATTGCATGATTTTGGCGACAGCCTCTCGCTGGGGGTATCGTGGTACTTCCAAAATGTATCCAAAAAGGAGCGAGACAATAACTTTTCATATGGCTATGCCCGTTTTTCTGTTCTTGGCGCCATTATCAACTCTATCGTTTTAGTTGTTGGCTCCATCATTATTTTGACCGAATCGATCCCAAGGCTGCTAGATCCGCAAAACCCTGACGGTGAAGGCATGATCTACCTGGCTATCGGCGGTATTATTTTCAATGGACTTGCTGCATGGAAGCTTCATACCGGTGTTACGCTAAACGAAAGGGCAGTTTACCTCCACCTGCTGGAAGACATCCTCGGCTGGGTGGCCACACTGATAGCAGCGATTATTATTAAGTTTTGGTCTATCCCTATCATGGATCCCATACTTGCTATGGGCATAGCTGCATTTATCCTTTTCAATGTTTACAAAAACCTAAAGAAAGCAGCGAAGATCATTTTGCAGGGTGTGCCTGATGAAATTGACATGGATAAAATTCATGTCACCCTGAGGAGTATAAAAGGTGTCTCTGACTTCCACGACTGTCACGTGTGGTCCTTGGATGGGCAGTTTCATGTGCTCTCTGTTCATCTGGTGGTAGACGAAAAAGAAGATCTGAGTACATTAGCCAAAATCAAGCAAGAAGCCAAACACGACCTCCAACATCTCAATATAGACCATGCTACAATTGAGTTTGAAACTAGCGCAGAAGATTGCGATCCTTGCTAAAGAACGGCATCTTTGAAGAGTGAAAAGACTCTTGTCCATAGCGATACTCAATGTGCTTCTGGTAAGTAGCTTGTCTCTGACACTGCAATATGTGTATCAGGCATATCTCTGTGAGGATAAAGAAGCGTTTTTAGAAGTGGCAGGTCGCAAAATTGCCGTCTGCGGGAAGGTATGTTCACTTGATGATCTGAATTCGCCAGCGCAAAACAGCCCCCAACCTGCCAAATACCAATACAACACTGAGGTCCCTCCTCTATTTTTATCTATCGTAAAGTCGGATAAGGTCAATCTATGCTCTATCGAAATTGCCCACCTCTCAGGTGAGTTCTGTTTTTACTGTTTCGACTGGCAAGATGAAATAATAGACCCGCCTGGCCTGGCATAACCTCATTCTCCCCCCAGTTTAAAGCATCAGCTATCGAATGAACATTCGAGGAATGCGTAACTGTGATCCTGGGGTATGCGCAAGGGATGGAAGCGAAAAGCCCACAGCGAGAAACGAGCGAGGACTTGTAGCAAACAGCCCGGTGACCCGATGACGAGTAGTCGAGGGGCATGCGCCCAAAGTTTCTATTTTATATTTCTAACAAAACATTGCAATGCAACTTAAAATATATGTTGCCGTGCTACTATGCGCGGTTTTTTCTCAAATAAATGCTCAGGAAAATTGGACATCAGGCAGACCAGACGGTCATGCTCCAATATCTGTGATGGGCGACCACACCCACGGCAGAGGCGATTGGATGGTTTCGTACCGATACATGATGATGGGTATGGATGGCCTCCGCGAGGGGTCTGAAGACATTTCTTCTGACGATGCGTTTGATCAGGGGTATATGATGGTTCCGGAGAGCATGACTATGAACATGCATATGTTGGGCGTCATGTATGCACCCTCGAACAGGCTGACGCTCATGATCATGTCTAACTACATAGAGCTGAATATGGATATGGCGATGCGCATGATGAGTGGCATGACGAGCCGGTTTAAAACATCTTCGTCAGGCCTGGGTGACCTGAAAATTTCTGGATTATATAAGCTTCTGGACAAAAACGGTCAGCGCATTCATGCCAATCTAGGGCTGAGTGTCCCTGTTGGCTCCATCGACAATGAAGATGTAACCCCCATGTCTGAGCCCAATTCGACGCAACTCCCCTACCCGATGCAAATCGGATCTGGCACCTGGGATGTGATGCCGGGAATCACCTATATGGGTCAGAAAGGTCAACTTTCGTGGGGAGCGCAGACCATGGGCACCATTCGTATTGGTGAAAATGATCGCGGCTATGCCTTTGGCAACAAGGGCTGTCTGCTGGGCTGGGTGGGCTTTAAAACCACAGAATGGCTGAGCTTCTCGGCAAAACTGAAGGGTTCGGTATCTGGAAAAATCTCCGGGAGCGACCCTGCATATACCAACACTATGATGTCTCCTACGCTGCAACCAGAAAATTTCGGAGGCACTTCTGCCAGCAGTGGTTTTGGGTTCAATATCTATATACCAAATGGAGCATTGAAAAACGTTCGGATTGGGGTGGAATATGAACTTCCATTCTATCAAGATCTAAACGGCCCACAAATGAAAACAACGGGCACAGGCACTCTGGGATTGCAATACTCATGGTAACATAAACACATTGGCAGATCGGAGGCCACTTATAGGTGGGTGGCCTCTGGTTTTGTTAGAAAACGAACACAAAGTTCCTCGCATTGCGTACATTCGTCCTTCTTTATGTCAATAGTGCGCAGAGTGAGATCGATCGAACGGTTGTTTGGTCTTCTCGAGGTTGAAATCACAACTTTCCGTTCAGAGACGGGACTTTATTGTGTATCTGGGTGCGGCCACTGCTGCACCAAACCAGATATTGACGCTTCTCCATTGGAATTTTTACCTTATGCTTATCACCTTTTTCTTGAGGGAAAAGCTCAGGAGACGTTGGATAAACTGGCTGAGGAGGAGCCCTCAATTTGCATCATATATACACCTCTGTCAACTGAAGATAAAACCAAAGGTACTTGTAGTGAATACCCATATCGTGGGTTGATATGTAGGCTGTTTGGTTTTGGCGCCAGTCGGGATAAGTTTGGTCAGCTCCGGCTTGCCACATGCAAAATCATAAAGGAACAGCAAGCCGAAAACTACGAAAACACAGTCGCAAGCATGAAAGAAGGCTTATATGTGCCTATTTTCTCCGACTACTATAAGAACCTTTCGCAAATTGACTTTAGAATGGGCAACACCTTCGTCCCAATAAATGACGCCATCAAACTTGCTATAGAAGAAGTGCTCTCTTACTATGCTTACAGGCCTTTACCAAAGGGGTCTAAAGGTGCCGCATAGCATGTTATGCTAAAGCTCCTCAAACCCATTTAAAAAAATCTCAGCTTTAGAATAATACTCTTCAAACAAGCCTTCTCCGGTATAAGTAACTAATTGTACTGTCCCCATGGAAGAAGAATAATAGTATCCAAAGTATATAAACTTAATACCCTGAAGCGAGCCTTTGATCTGCATCATCAATACTTTCACGCCATTGACCATTCGGTATTCCTCTTTCATCAATTGGATGTCATTTGCGGCACTTCTGGCATTATCTAAGGCAATTCCTTTAAGAGTCTCGAGAGGTATTTCAAATTTCTCTGTGATCATCATACCATACAGATCCTCTCCCCTCATTTGAAATTCAAACTCAGCGGATTCATTGTCTGTAGATTTCGTGAAGGCCCACTCCTTCGGGTTTATTGACAACCCCACTCCCAACTTCTTACTTTTAACTTGAAACGACGCTTTTTTATCCTTCTCGAATAAAGTTTCATTGACTGGTATTTCTGAGTCTTCAATATCTCCGTCTACAAAAGACCAGCTCCCATCATTGTAAAGAATAACCTCATCACCCGTTTCGGTAACAGCACGCGTCTGACTTATTCCGCTATTAACAATAAACAAAATAAGCAAGGCAAAAAATAATTTCATAGTAGTTAAGTTATGTAACAAACAAATATACGGATCAATATTATAAGTACATATAGGAAGCCTCCCATCGAGCTTCGTTTTACTACGTCCTATGGCTCGAACAATTTGAGTAAGATATCTGATTAAAGCCACCAGCAGAGAGTCTCTGAAACAATAGAAACTGCTCATATTTTGGTATTAGTATGAATGTAGGTTTTAGTCTATACCAAATTACAACTGAGCTAAAAAATCATCTATTGCATCATAAAGTTTTGCAAGCTCACTCTCAGATATAATATAAGGAGGTAGTATATATATGACATTACCCAGAGGCCGGAGCAGGAGGTCTCTTTCCATGAAGAAGTCATAGATCCGTTCCTTGATATCGCTGGTATAGCCGGCATCATTTACTTTCATCTCAATAGCCAGAATTGTACCTCTGTGCCTGATTTCTTTCACTTGTGGTATATGCGTGAAACCAGCTACATACTTTTCATGGCTATCCGCGATTTGGGCTATTTGCTTCTGACACTTTTTTGTGAGCAGCAATTTCATACTGGCATTTGCCGCAGCGCAGGCGAGCGGATTGGCCGTGTATGAATGCCCGTGAAAGAATGCCTTGTTTCTATCTTCCACATCAAAAGCCTCTACAATGCGATTGTTAACGGCCGTTACACCCATTGGCAAAAAGCCTCCGGTTATGCCCTTGGATAGACAAAACATATCAGGATCATTTTTGAGATAATCCGAGGCAAACATTTTTCCAGTTCGCCCAAAACCAGTCATCACCTCATCGGCAATACAGATTACATCTTTTGATTTGGCAATACTGATTAGCTCATCCAAAACCTCCGGAGCATACATCTGCATGCCAGCAGCTCCCTGCACCAAAGGCTCAAAAATAAACGCAGCGGTTTCATCGGAAACCAATTCCTTCATCCGTGAAATGGCCTCCTTTCCGTCACCAGAGGGAAATGGAACAAACGCCACATCAAACAAATATGAATTGAATGGAGCAGAGAAGATGTTACGCTCAGCCACGGACATACTCCCAAAGGTGTCGCCATGATAAGCACCTTCCAGCGCAATGATTTTCTTTCGTTTCTCGCCCCGGTTATACCAGTATTGAATCGCCAGTTTCAATGAAACCTCAACAGAGGTACTTCCATTATCACTAAAGAAAATCTTAGAAACAGACTCAGGAAGCAGCTTCATCAGGGTCTTGGAGAGGTCAACTGCCGGCTTGTGAGTAAAACCTGCGAATATTACCTGCTCCACTTTTGCGGCCTGCCTGCTGATAGCTTTGGATATTTTGGGGTGGCTATGCCCGTGTACGTTTACCCACCAGGACGAAATAGCATCCATGATCTTTCTGCCGTCATGGGTATAAAGGTAGATGCCTTTGGCCTTTTTAACCGCTATAGGTTGGTTTCCTGCCAGCGGTGAAAATGGATGCCAAATATTCTCTCTATCAATCTTCTCAATTCCGTTCATTACCAATTCTCATTTAAAAGAGCTGCATATTTCGTGATGACCTCAGGGCCAATATGATCCTCCTTTTGGATATGTAATAATTTTTTCCAGCCAGACTTTTTTAGAATGATGCGTTCGCTTTCCGGATTGCTTTCTCCATTGAAAATAACACCTTTCACTTTAAGTTTTCGACTTTTTACCGCTTCCACGGTAAGCAAAGTGTGGTTTATACTTCCGAGATATAAGTCCGCAACTACGACTACCTCTGCGTCCAGTTTACTAGCCAAATCAATGACATAATCCTGATCGTTTAGCGGAACGAGCATACCTCCAGCGCCCTCAATGATCAAATCGTTGGTCGTGCCAGGCAATTCAAAATCTGCCAGTTGAATCTCCACTTCATCTATGATTGCCGCGGCATGTGGAGAGGCCGGAGTTTGCAACAAGTAGCGCTCGGGGAAAAAAGTTGATTCAAGGTTGGGCACAAGAAAACGCACCGCCGCAGTATCGGTAGGGAATCCGGCCTGAACGGGTTTCCAATAATCAGCTCCAAGAGCCTCCACCAAAATAGCACTTGCCACGGTTTTGCCAGAGTCGGTCCCAATTGCCGTCACGAAATAATTCATGCAGCGAAGTTAAGCCAGCTTTTGAAATAGGGCTAGCGTACCATCAATTCAATGCGATCGATTGGTTTTCTTTCTTTGGTAAAAGTCCCTGCTCCTTGATAAGGAGTGCGGCCTCCGGTGTTTCTAGGTATTGCAAAAAGGCTTGAAGCCCAGGGTTTTGAGACTCCCGGTAATACATCTGAAGTGATCGACGCAGTGGGTATTTACCTGCACCCAAATTTCTAAAAGTGGCAGATGCATAAGCCGCACTATCTTCGGGATTAGACGGGATGTCAAGACTTTTGATTCTTTCTGTGAAATAACCGAAACCTATAAAACCGATCCCATTCTGATTTTCAGTCACTCTGGAAACAATGGACTTGTTTTCTGAAGAGACAATGGCCAAAGGGTTGGGCTTGTCGATATTAAAATAGCTCTGAAAAAACTTTTGAGTACCTGAATTTTGATCTCGAATCACCGGCACGATTCTGCCCGGCTGGCCCCCAAGCTGACTCCAGTCAGATACCCCTCCGGAGAATATTGCCATGATCTGACCATTGGTTAATTTGTCCACCGGGTTTGCCTTATTGCAAATCAAGACGATTCCATCGTAGGCCACAACATGCTCAGTCACGCCATGTTTAGCACCGAGTATCGAATCCAGATTAAACCTATAGGAAGAAAGCCCTACATCGGCTGTTCCTTCTTTGATGGCCAATAGCCCAGTACGGCTACCTCCTCCTTCAATGATGATTTTAACACTATCCTGGGTACGTTCGAATTCATTTTTCAGCATATCAAACGCCGCATGCATTGACTCACTTCCCTTGAATTTAAGGATATAGTTATTTGTTTTCTTTTGTGACGGGCCGCATGCAGCAAGTGCTACCAAAGCACTCCAAAGTATTAGGTGAACAAACTTCATGGTTGGATATTTAAGCCACGAAATTAGAACACAAGCATCGCTCAGGGAGCAGTGAAAAGTTAAGATTGCGAGAAGTCTGTGTTAATTAAATGTAGTGCGAAAAAGATAAATAAAGGGGTGGCCTCAAGCCCCTTTTGTGTTACTTTTTTATCATCAGCCTGTTGCTACTGGAATATACCCCAGCACTTATGTTTATGAGATAAACACCTTCATTTAACCGTTCAAATACCAAAAAAAGATCAATGCAGACTATTCAAGCAGCTTATAAGGCTTTTTACGTCATTTTCCGAATTGAAAACATGCAGGCAAACCCTGAGCCTTTCTGTACCTCGCCTGACAGTAGGTGAGAGAATCGGCCTCACATCAAATCCACTCTTAAACAATTCATCAGAAACACGTCTGGCCTTCTCGTTTGAGCCTATCATGATTGGCTGAACAGCTGTTTCGCTTGAGCTATCAGGAAATAGCGCTCGGAAACTTCTGACCTTTTCTTTAAGCCTAAGCTGAAGGTCTATATGGTCGGCCAAAAACTTAAAGCTCTCCTCGATGCTGATAATACTGTGAGGGGGCAATGAAGTGGTGTAAATAAATGGTCGGCCAAAATTGACAAGAAAGTCTTTGAGCCTTTGTGATCCGGCCACACACGCACCATGAACGCCCATGGCTTTTCCAAAGGTGTAAACCCGGGCAAACACTTCGTGGTGCCAATCATGCTCAACAAGCAGACCGGCTCCCTTTGGACCTGCAACTCCCGTGCTATGCGCTTCGTCAACGATCAGGAAAGCACCGAAATCATTGCATATCTCTATAATTTCTTTAAGGGGCGCTATGTCCCCATCCATAGAAAAAATGGTTTCAGTAACTACAAAAATGCGACCTGTAGCTTGCTGGATTTTCATTTTCAGATCATCCAGATCATTGTGCCGAAAAACTACAGTTTGTGCCTGGCTTAGCCAGGCTCCTTCCTTGAGGCACACATGCGACAACTGATCATAAATGATCGTATCTCCCTTGCCTGCCACCGATGCAACCAAAGCCTGATTGGCAGCATACCCGGAATTAAAAGCCAGAGCAGATTCCGCTTTGAAGATATCTCGTAGTTGTTCTTCCAACTGGGCATAGAAGCGATGATTCCCTGATAGCAGCCGGCTCCCGGTTCCACCATTGAGCATAGGCCCCTCCTCACCTACCCGCTCATGAATACGACGGAAAAGCTCCTTGCTACCCGCCAACCCGAGATAATCGTTAGAAACGAAATCCTGCAGCTTTCTCGTTTCTGGCAACCTTCTGAGGTTTCCGGCGTTGCATCTTTCGTCCAGTTTGGCTTTTAGAAATGAATCATCCATAATCATTGAATTGGGCAAATATCTATCTTTGCGGCACAATGCGAAAAAATTTAATTCTCTTCATCGTAACACTTTTCGTTTTGAGTGCTGAAGCGCAAACCAGGGTCATGAGATTTGAGGGTCAATTGATTGTGGACAATGACGCCTTTACTGGAAACCTGGAAAAAGATCAATACTACAGTAGTGGCATATATGCGGCATTCCGACACCTAAAAGACAGCAGCCATGGAGCTAAGGTCATCAGGTCTTACCAACTCAATCATCAGATGTACACGCCGAGTTGGATTGGTGAACGGTTATCTGAATATAGAGACCGACCTTACGCCGGTGTGGTGTCATTTTCCCTGGCCAACGAATACTATTTCAAGAACGGGCATTACCTCAGACCTCAACTGGAATTGGGGTGGCTGGGACCAAAAGTATTGATGGGCGAAACGCAAAAGCAATGGCATGAGTGGTTTGGAATGCAGGAGCCAATTGGGTGGGAAGACCAGATTCAGGACACTCCGCTTATCGGTTTAAATCTGACACATATAAATACCTATTTTGCGTCACCTGCCTTTGAATTAGCGGGAGAGTCAAATCTAAAACTGGGTACTGTTTACAATCTCGTAAGGTATGATTTGGTGATGCGCGTAGGAAATCTAAAACCCCTGACTTCATCAGCCTACACATCCAGCTCTTTGGGGGACATCAAAATGAGAAGCCCTGAAAAGAAGACGGTAGAGTCTTATTTCTTCTATTCGCCAGGAATGGAATATGTGATTTACAATGCCACACTTGAAGGTGGCTTATTCAATGATAACTCCGTATTCACCACCACCGCCACTAAGTGGGTTTGGCAACATCGTGCCGGGGCGATGTTTAGCTGGTCAGTATTTGACCTGGGATTAACTGCCGTATGGAGAAGGAAAGCCAACCCTGAAGCCACCAACCACAACTACGTTGGCATCAGGCTCAACCAAAGGTTCTAAACCTTCAAAATAATTTTCCCTTTCACCCTTCTTTCGGCAATATCTACCAGCCCTTGAACTGCTTCTTCCAGCCTAAATTCCTGCGTAATATGCGGCTTGATCTTGCCCTCAGCAAGCCACTGAAGCAATTGCCTTACATTTTTTTCGTTTTCCTCGGCTCTATTGCGCCAAAAATGCCCCCAGAAAACCCCGACGATAGACGCACTTTTGAGCAATGGCAAATTCCAGGGCAGCCTGGGGATGTTGCCCGAAGCAAAACCCACAACCAAATGTCTGCCGTTCGGCTTTAAGCCACGGAAAGCTTTTTCTGCATTTTCTCCTCCTACCGGATCAAAAACAACATCACACCCTCCTAAATCCTTCAGGGATCTTTTGAGATCATCCGAGGTATAATCAATCACTTCATCGGCTCCATTGGCTTTGGCAAATTTCGCCTTTTCTTCAGTGGAAACGCATGCTATCACTCTGGCTCCCAGCTGTTTTCCTAGCTGAACAGCTGCTGTACCTGTGCCACCTGCAGCTCCAAGTACAGCAAGCGTTTCAGCTTCCTGAAGGCCTCCTCGATCGATCAGCGCATAAATAGCGGTAGCGTAAGTTTCGAGCAATGCAGCAGCTGCCTTGTGTTCAACACCATGAGGGATTACAAATGTGTTGGAAGCTTTTGCGACAGCATACTCAGCAAAGCCTCCCCAACCCATGGCAGCCAACACTACATCACCTTCCTTGAAGTGAGAAACATCACTTCCTGCCGTCACAACTGTTCCCGTAACCTCTCCGCCTGGAGCGAAGGGAAACTCAGGCTGAAACTGATATTTTCCCTGAACGATCAGCGTATCAGGAAAATTAACCCCACAGTAATCTACTTTGATCAGCACTTCATCTTTGGCCGGAATAGGCTTGTCCATATCCGAAAATTGAAGATTTCGAATGGAGCCAAAGGAATTGCATACTATGGCTTTCATACTATAGAATATCCAGAACCTGAACCGGAGGTCGCCCGAGAGCAGCCTTTCCATCCTTGATCACGATGGGCCTCTCTATTAGCTTAGGATACTGCAACATCGCCTCGATCCATTCATCATCAGAAAGGTCCTTGCCTTTGAAATTATTTTTATAATCAGCTTCACCTTTTCTGATCAACTGAAAGGGGCTAATCCCGAGCATCTCTATGATCTCCACCAGTTGCTCACGGGATGGCGGCTCCTTCAAATATTCAACTATTGAAATATCTTCCTTCTTTTCTTCCAGCAGAGCCAACGTCTCCCTGCTTTTCATACATCGTGGATTGTGATAAATTGTGACCATATCTGTCTTTTTTGAGGACTAAATCCTGTTAAATACTATAAAAGTCCGTTGACATTGAACTGAGAGATTTAAATTCACTTTACATCTAAACCCATGTCATCAGCAGTTAAAAATGAAAATTACAACAAATAGATTGTGACGCAGAAGAATTTTGACTTGAATTGTGATGTAGGAGAAGGAATCGGTCAGGATGATTTGATCATGCCGTTTCTAGATGCCTGCAGCATAGCCTGTGGTGGTCATGCCGGAGATGGAGATAGTATGAAACTGGCTGTAGAATTAGCCCTGACCAACAATGTATCTATAGGTGCGCATCCATCTTTCCCCGACAGGGATACTTTTGGAAGGGCTATGATGAAAATAAGTCCCGAGCATTTGACGGAGAGCCTTTGTAGTCAAGTGGCAGACTTGGCAGCCATTTGTAAAAAGTCCGGGACCAATCTCTCTCACATCAAAATTCATGGCGCTCTGTACAACCTGGCAGCAAAAGACGAGACAACTACACAGCTTATTTTGAAAGCCCTGAAAGATTATCGACACCTCCCCTTTTTAGCCCCAGACAAATCTGTGTTTTTCGAGTTGGCTGAGAGCAATGGCCGGAAAGTGAAAAGAGAGGCTTTCGCCGACAGGCACTATAACCAAGATCGCTCCCTCGTGAGCCGCTCTCAACAAAATGCTGTAATCACAAACCCACGACTGGCTCAGGCACAAGTATCAAGCATCGTGCAATTTGGCTGGGTGAAAAGTATCAATGGTGCAAACGTGAACCTGAATGCTGAAACCTTTTGCGTACATGGCGACAACCCTAATGCTGTTGAGATTTTGGAAGCCCTGAAAGCTATCCAACAATGAATCTACCCGAATTCAAAATGATGGGTGACGCCAACCTGCTTTTAGAATGGAGCCAGGAGATTGACGAATCATTATTGAACCAGATTTTGTCATTTCAAGGTGCCATCAGGCAGCTTAATATTGATGGAATCATAGAAACATGGCCTGCTTACAATTCACTGGCCATTGCGTTCGATCCAGACTTGATTGACTCTAAGTCACTGGTTGAGGAATTATCTAAAATCGAGAGCAATCCGACTTCAATTAACGATTCTAAAATCTGGCAAATACCAGTCTGCTACGAGCGTGAATATGGGCACGATTTGGAAGAAATGGAAAAAGCGCTGAACCTGCGCTCCGATGAGATCATCAAATTCCACACATCTGCAGATTATCTGGTACATTTTCAGGGCTTTTTGCCCGGCTTCATGTACCTATCCGGCCTGAATCCCTGTTTGCATTTGCCCAGAAAACAAAACCCACCCCTCCGTATACCAGAGGGATCGGTAGCTATCGGAGGAAGCCAGACAGGCATTTATCCCACCTCCTCACCGGGCGGATGGTATATCTTAGGCAATTGTCCGTTAAAACTATTTGATGCCAAATTACCAAACCCGTGTTTCGTCCAACCCGGAGATATCGTGCGTTTCATGGCTGTTTCCAAACAAGAATACAAAGTAGCCAAGCTGGAATCAGATCTTGACGTATTTGACTTTTACACCTTGCTTAAAGATGAGTAAACTCACAATCATATCGCCAGGTGCATATACTTCCATTCAGGACATGGGGAGGTTTGGCTATCGACACTTAGGTCTGCCCCTCTCTGGAGCCATGGATCAGCAAAGTGCCAAACTTGCAAACCTTCTGGTTAATAATGCAGAGCATAACCCGGTGATTGAGGTGACCATGAGTGGTCCAAAAATACAGTTTGACAGCCCTACACTTCTGGCCCTCACGGGTGCAGACATTTCGCCGGAAATCAATGGGTCGCTCGTAAGAATGAATCACAAAATAGAGATCAGCGCAAATGACATCCTGACCTTTGGCAAGCTGAAGTATGGGGTGAGGTGCTACATAGGGGTTCATGGCCTGAAGTCTGAAGGGGTTCTAAATAGCACATCACAATATGAGGGTATAACCCCGAAAGGGCGTATAGAGAAAGGTGACTCCCTCAATTTCAAAAAAGCAAATCCAGGACACTCATTCACGCACGTCAAAACTGACTCCAACCTTTTCGGAGCAGCAAAGCTGGATGTAACTCCAGGTCCAGATTTTGATTTGATTCCAAAAAAGGAAATACTGAGATTGCTAAACCAGACGTTTCAAATCAACGAAAACAACAGAATGGGGTATCGACTGAAATGTGATCAGCCATTTATCAACAACCTGTCTATTATTACTTCAAATGTGATACCGGGAACTATTCAGCTCACACCTTCTGGCCATTTGATGGCGCTCATGCGGGACGCCCAGGTTACCGGCGGTTATCCACGCATATTCCAACTCACCGAAAACGCCATCAATCAACTAGCTCAGCTACCGTCCAAACATAGATTTCAGCTTGCGCTCAAATAAGACTTTGTTCCAAAATAAGCATTGACTATGTTGGATATATCTCAATCAGAACACAATGAAAGAAACCCTACTTATTCTAACTGTATTAGCCACAATCTGGTCTTGTGACTCCACAAAAAAAACAGAGACCCCAGTAGCAGAGGTAATAACCGGTTATGACAGTCTAATGGCCTCCGAATTAGGAGCAGATCCATATGGGATGCGAAAGTATGTGATAGCCTTCTTAAAAGCAGGCCCTGAAAGAAGTCAAAGCAAGGCTGAGGCAGATTCCATTCAAAGAGCTCATCTCGACAATATAAAAGCTATGGCTAAAGATGGAAAACTTGTTTTGGCTGGTCCTTTCATGGATAACTCAGAAATACGCGGCATTTACATTTTTGCAGTTGAGTCAATAGAAGAAGCCGAAAAACTCACCAAAACAGATCCTGCTATACTATCCGGTAGACTAGAAATGGATTTGAGGCCCTGGTATGGAAGTGCCGGACTGATGAAAATCAATGAGATTCATAGACAGATCAGCAAAATCTCAATCTGATTATTTTATAAATTTCGCAACAAGTCAGCCGGTTGCTTAGTTAATCTCAAAATTAGATTTCAAAAAATAGTATGCGTGCATAATATTTTCAAAAACTTAGGTTTTTGAAGGTCAATTTTAAGTAAATTCGAAAATTAAAATTCTACTAAACGAAGATGATAATGAAAAACTTGATTAATCCATTAAAGGCTCTTGCCATGTTCGCTGTGGCATTCGGTCTGATATTTACTGTCAGCTGTAGTGACGATGATGAAGATGACAAAGAACCTGATCCAACAGAATCTCTACAGCAAATCATAGCAGGAAATAGTAATTATTCTGATTTTAAATTCTTTTATGAGGCAAACTCCACATTGCTTCCAGACATTTCAGGTTCCACTGAGTTCACTGTGTTTGTTCCCAACAATGAGGCATTTGATGCGTTAAGAGAGACACTAGACACTGACGACCTTACCACGGTATCACCGGAAGTTATAGCCAGCGTTCTGGCCTTTCACTTTGTTTCAGGACAAGTACTAGAGGATGAGTTCGGTACTGAAATCACAACTGCTCAAGGAGAAAAAATCACCTGGAATTCTGACAATACTATTGTTGAAGGTGGTTCGAATACTGCTGTCGCTGTTGTTTCGGCAGATCAAAAAGCCACCAATGGAGTTATACATGAAGTTGAAAGAATTTTGATCCCACCAACAATTTTCCTCCAAATTGGATTAAATCTTGGAACAATGGCTCAGCCAATTCTTCTTGGTTCAGTTTTTTCTGACCTAAGACAAATTATTACTGTTGCTGATTCTGATATTCCAGATGGTGAAATGGGAATCGCCCAGATTTTGGCGGATCAAACTTCTGAAACAGGGTACACTTGTTTTGTTCCTGCTAATGACGTGCTGGATGGAGTAGCTGCTGCAGCTAAAATAACAAAAGAACAATTAATAGCTTCTGTTACTACTGCGCAAGGAGATTTCACCGCTTCACAAGTTGCAAGAGGTTTCCTTCTAAATCATATTTATGATGGAGGTATTCTTACCGCAGCAGACATATTAGCAACTGTCGACTCTGAAACTGGAGTTGGAACTTCTCTCGTTATGATGGGTGGTAAAACACTTACTGTACTGGCGATTCCTTCTTCTTCTGAACAGGCTCCAGCGGGATGTACAAATGGCGGAGATACTTGTATCTTCTTAGTTCAAAACATAGGTACTGAGAGTGCTGTTTACACTCCTATATTTGTAACAGATGCCTTCGACTACAATGATTTTGGATCAGGAACTAATGGTGCAGTTCATGTAAGTTCTATCGTTCAATAGACATACGATTAAATATCATCTAGGCCGACTCTTTTTAGGGTCGGCCTTTTTTTTGCCAATACTTGTCAACCGAACTTATTACCACAATGTCCACAATAATTTGCTTCCTTGGGGGAATCCTCCTCGCAAATCAAACAGGCTTTGGAGTTCATCTTTTTCTCAATCTTATCCATTTTAGAGAGTTCGGATGTCATGATACCAGTAGGAACCGCTATAATCGCATAGCCCATTAGCATAAGTAGAGTAGCAAATGATTGCCCCAGGACAGTTTGTGGTGCAATATCTCCATACCCAACAGTTGTCACCGTAACTACCGCCCAGTAGATGCTTTTTGGAATACTGGTAAAACCATTTTGCCCTCCTTCAATCATATACATCAAGGTTCCGGTAATGACCACAAGTGCCGATACTGATCCCATAAAGACCAAAATCTTTCTTCTACTGCCTTTCATGGCTTCAGCCAGCACCTTTGCTTCGTTCACATAGCGGGTAAGCTTGAATATCCTAAATACACGCAAAAGCCGTATGGCTCTGATCACCACCAGGTAGCTTCCGCCCGTCATAAATAGAGTCAGATACGTAGGTAGTAATGCCACAAAATCTATGATCCCTAAAGGACTAAAAATATATGACGCAGGTCTTCTGGTGATCCAGATCCGAAGAAAATATTCTATTGTAAAAAGAATGGTAAAGCTCCATTCCAGGATGGTAAATACATCATCATAAGCAACGCTCAACTCCTTTACGCTCTCCAGCATCACATCCATGATACTAATAAGTATGATACAGAGCAGCACTACATCAAATGCTCTTCCGGCGGGCGTTTCAGTACCGAACACAATCTCATACAAGGCATTTCGGGTACGTGAAAACATTCGATCTGGTTTGTCTTGAATTTCTTCCATTGTGCTAAATATCGCCAAATCCAATAAAAAACCCCAGCCTAAAGGATGGGGTTAACTTCTAATATTAGGTAATCTGTTTAGTTCATTAGTTCATCGAAAGTAATCGAAACGTAATAAATCGCTCCGATATTAGGGCCTCCTAAACTCTGATAGTACTGTTTATTCAGGATATTTGACCCTCCAACTCTAACTTTAGATTTCAAATCAGGTAGTTTATAAGTCAGCTGAGCATCAAGGGTACCATAAGCCGGCACATCTCCAACTGCAAATGTAGATTCCCACCTGAATTTCTCTTGCCATCTGTATGAAACATTGAAGCCGAGCTTATCAGTCAGTTTCCTGTTTCCAAATGAAACATTAAACTTATGCTCCGGAGTATTAAAGTCATTCAAAACGTCCGGATTTGCTCCTCCAATAAACTTGTTCCAATTGTAGTTTACATCAAAATTATATCCCCCGCTAAAATTGTAGGAGATTCCAAGCGCTGCACCCTGTGCTGTTACTTCATTATCCAAATTAGTATACGGAAAGAATGTATTATCTGAACTTCCCAAAAGCATTGAGAGGTAATAAGGATTACCAACTGTCGAGTAATCAGGATCGGAAGGGTTATCCTCTGCGACTTCCTCAGTTACTTCCGATGCATTTACCAATGAAATTTGTGTAATAAAGTCAGTATAAAGGTTGTAGTAATAGACAAAATCAACTAATATTTTGTTGTTTATCAATCCTTTATAACCTAATTCGATTGACCTAACCTTTTCAGGTTGAACAGGCTTTGGGTTTTCAAAAGGAGTCAATACCGACCTATCCTCATCTCCTGCAAAGATTGAATTCCTCCATGCTTGTACAGAACTCTCGGTATAAGTCAAAGGTTGGTTAGTCGAGCTGTATGATGGCAAACCATAGCGCTCATAATACTGAGGCAACCCTCCCAAAAGTCGAGAAGATAAGATATCCAAATCTATATGCTGTCCTTGTGTTGTAGGGTTTCGAAAACCGGTCTGAACAGAAGCTCGTATGTTATGGGTTTTGAGAAAAGTATACACCGCAGAAAGTCTCGGGTTAACCTGACCATCAAAATTCTCATTCTTATCAAATCGAACAGAACCGCTCAGTTTTAAGTTGCTCGTTAGTCGTTTTCCAGCTTGAACGTAAGCTCCGAATTCCCTAATTGTAATTGCATCAGTTGTATCAGCGAAAATTGTTCCATTTGAATTAAGTACAAATGATCTTAAACTACCGCCTGCTTGTAATTCGATAAAATCAATTTGATTCTTGAAATCATACTGACCTTCAATTTGATTCATACTGGACTTATCATTGAAAAGCGGTCCATTAGGAACCGTCAGGTTATTCCCCTTTGCATCTTTGAACTGTCGCTTTTTCAGCTCCTCAAATTCCTTTGAATTAGGGTCAACCAATTGGCTCAACATAACCTCTCTCGCATAGTCATGAGCATCAGCTTGCTCCGAAAGTTGCACTGAATTAGGGTCATCTTCTTTCCTGTATCCTATACTGTAGAGGTGTTCTAAGTAACGATTAGCATATTCCGTAAAAAAACCATTAAGGCTACCATAGTTATCCTCTATACTCTTGACTCCAAGAAACTCCGCTATATAAGAATCGCCAGATGTCTCCAAGGTAGTATAACCTCTAACGAAAAAATTATCACCGCGTAATTGAAGCCTGTGCTGCTGAATGCCAAAGTTCGATAATGAGTAACGTTGAGCCCCTGTATATATACTCGTGCCAAATCCAGCATTATACAAGTAGCTTAATTCCATTTTATCTGATAGCCTATAATAAAGCCCTGCATTAGCTTTAAAGTTTTCTGCTCCATAATCGACAACATCGACCTCATCAAACCCGGGAGTGGTAACAACATGGTTAGGAAGAAATCCATTTTGAGCGAATAACCAGCCCGTCTGCCCTGGAGCAAAAACACCTGAACCAGTAGAACCTACTGTCTGATATCCTAAGCCTTCAGAGTCGCTTGTACTTTGTTTTAGAATCGCCAAATTCAAACCTGCCTCATCGCCCATCTTGTGTATAATATCCGTTCCCGGGTTATCTCTACCTAGGGAAGCGAAAGGGTTTAAAGAAGCATTTCGATCATGATCAGAAGTTGCATGCCAATCCTGCGCCGCTGAATAGGAGAAATTCACTTTAAAAGCGAATTTATTGTTGTAAGCTTTTGCATATCTAACAGCTGCAGAATACACTGGTGCCGCTGTTCTATCAGCATCAGATCCAACGTGGTTAACGCCCATCTTGACATAGGCACTTGCCCCCTGATAATCGAAAGCATTTTTACTATTTACAAGTAATACTCCATTAAATGCATTTGGCCCGTACAGTGCCGAAGAAGCACCCGGGATCAATTCCATACTCTCAACATCTAAAACAGATGGCCCATTCAGGTTGCCGATAGGAAAGTTCAACGCAGGAGCTTGAGTATCCATTCCATCAATTAATTGTACAAAACGAGTATTCCCTGTCGAAGCAAACCCTCGTGCATTTATTATTTGAAAGTTGATACTACTGGATGTCATATCAACACCTTTAGTATTTATTAACGATTTATAATAGTCATCTGATGTCGAATTCTGAATATCAAGAATGTCCATTTTTTCAATACTCACAGGAGATTGAAGGATGCTTTCTTCTACCCTCGAAGCAGAAACCACCACCTCTTGACCCAGCATAAATGACTCAGTCATTTTTATGGACAAATTGGTAACGGCATTGTTAGATATTTCTAATTCTTGTCTCTCATAGCCCACACTGCTAATGGTGAGGGTCAGCGGAGGATCTGAAGCTACATTAAGGTTGAAATTTCCGTCATAGTCGGTTATTGTTCCTAATACAGAACCCTGAACAAGAATATTCACACCAATCAATGGCTCACCAGTCTCAATATCTGTGACCGTACCGGAAATTGTCGTTTGGGCCTGTGCTAGAAAATAACAACAGCTAAATAGAATCGCGCTAAGTAGGGGTTTTATAGTAGCACTATGCATAAGGTTAAGTTGTTTATTGTATGATTTAATCTTTTAATAATAGCCAAAAAAAACCACAATTGGGGAATTGTGGTTTGTTTGATAGTAAAATTATGTAGATCAGCTCTGCTGCTGTTTGAGGTGATTGACGAGACGATCGCATAAGTTGTTCATCTCTTGTGCCATGTACTCATCACCTGTAGCATTGAGTGCGCTTTGAGCAAGGCCTCCAAGACAGTCTATATAGAACTTCTTCATATCTTCGACTGGCATATCCTTAGACCAAAGGTCTATTCGCATGGTGTTTTGATTCTTATGATCCCACAATGAAAGCGAGATCGATTTTGTTTCAGATAGACCCGGCACATCCTTCTCGTCTGCATCCCAATAAATTTTTTCGGGGATATTTTGATCATCTAATTCAACCTGAAACTTGATTTCTGATTTCTTCATTTATTTTATACTATTTTGAAAATCCTGAAAAGTAAACCCACCTTCAACCTCCGAATCAGTATTGCATTGCATAAAAGAAACTTTCGTCTCGATATCTGTCAGACGGTCGGTTGTCAAATCATGGGCATCATAGAAAGCAGGCGGATTCCCTTGCTGTTCTTGTTTGTTTAGTTCCTGATAAAAACCCAAAGCAGCATCGCATGCATACCCACCAAGGGCTAAGTACTCCACGGTAAGGTTATCAACCTCTTTTTCATCTCCCTGACTAAATGTGAAGGCAATTCTATCGCCAAGAAGGTTCGCTCCAATTTCATTGAGTGCTACACTATTGGTGCCCTGAGCAGCCTGTTTCAATTCAGAAATTGAAAAATAAACTAGCAATTGTTTAATAACATGCCTTTGATCAGCATGGGCCATCAAATGAAAAATAAGTGAAGCAAACTCATCTTTACTATCCAGCAACTGGATCAGTCCAGAGTCAACAAAAATCTTCCCTCCAGGTGTAACAAAGGCATTGATATCACTATCATTGATAAAAAACACCTCCCACACAAAATCCTCGGCGTGCACAAAAAGACTTTCTTCATTCACACTGTCGGCCTCAAAGACATCATCGATAATTCCCTGTGCGTAGCTGTACGCTTCCGGGTAATCTTCGGGTGAAAATATGGTTTTGGTGGTATCCTCACCGACCCAAACAAGAAGTTCACTCGCGAGGGCTTTTTCATCGTCTATAGAAAACAATTCGGGCACATCACTATCGCATGCCTGATTCAAAACCAGCAAGAGAATAGCTAAGAATGTTAGTGCTCCGGAGATTGTTCTCATTGGTAATATTTTTAGAAGAGTGCCTTAAACTCTGCGTATGTCATGCCATTGATTTTGGCGGTGTTATTTTCCGTAGAGCACCCACGACAAGAGGCTCTCTCATCTATGTCATCAACCCTATTGGCAGGGTCCGGATGGGTACTCAAAAATTCTGGAACACCAGAGCCACCTTCGGCTTCAAGCTTTCTGAAAAATTCAGCAGCTCCATTACAGGCAAAACCAGTTTCATCCAAATACTCAACGGAGGCGGCATCTGCTTCAGCCTCATCTTCACGGCTAAAAGAAAGTGTTGCAGCATTTGCAGCAAGGCCAACGGCCATTTCCTTTAGGGCTGTAGCTTCTCCCCCTAATATTATACTTGCCAGAATCTGCACACCATATGCTTTTTTCATTTGATTAACAGAATGTCTTCTGTCCGCATGGGCTATCTCGTGCCCCATTACACCGGCCAAATCATCCGCATTATCCAGATAATTAATCAGTCCGGTATAGACATAAATATATCCTCCAGGTGTGGCAAAGGCATTAAGCACGTCAGGTTGATCAATAATTGTCAGATTCCAGGCGAACATGTCACGATACAAAATATCTTCGGACGCCAGAATATCAGTTACCATAGAGTTCAAATAGGCATATGCTTCTTCATTTCCTATTTGTGGCAAGATATCAGCGGCGTATATACTATCTACCTGACCTGCCACCTGAGCCCCTAGTTCCACATCATTGCTCACAGGAAAAGCCAAATCTGAAAGCAGGCCACCCACCTTACCCAGATCAGAACAAGGACCGTCATCATTATTACATGATATAGCCATTAGTGACGGCAGAAGGATGAGTAGTAGTTTTGAGAATTTTTTAGTCATTATTTAAAATATTTATAGCTTCTAACTTATCGTTTTGCAACTGAGCCTTTAAGGCATCAATATTTTCAAATCGCTGCTCATTGCGCAGCAAACTATGAAAATGTATGGTCAGACGTTCGTTGTAAATATCCTTTCCAAAGTCAAAGATATTAACTTCTATCCTGCGTTCCTCACCGGAAACAGTTGGTCTGACACCAATATTTAACATCCCCATGTGCATATGGTTTTGAAACTCAACCCATACGGCATATGCGCCATCTCGCGGAATCAATTTATAAAACTCAGGCACATCGAGGTTGGCTGTGGGGAAGCCAATACTTCTACCTATGCGATCTCCTTCCTTCACAAAACCCGAAAGGCTGTATTTTCGACCTAAAAACTCATTCGCTGTATGTATGTCTCCATTGGCCAAAGCCTTTCTGATCTCAGTCGAGCTCACACCTACATCCTCTATGTCTTGTCTGGGAATCTCGCGAACTTCAAACCCATATCGCGAAGCATTGGCTTTTAGGTAGTCAAAACCACCTTCTCTGTTCTTTCCAAATTTATGGTCATAACCAATCACCAATCTTTTGGTGTTGATTTTATCTACTACCACATCGTTGATGAATTGCTCTGACGAAAGCTCTGAGAACGATTTAGTAAATGGAATCTTTATTAGATAATCTATTCCATTTTTTTCGATCAAGTGAGCCTTTTCCTCGAAGGTAGAGAGCAACTTGAGGTTACTGTGATTCTTTTTCAGGACAAATCGAGGATGCGGCCAGAAGGTGACTACAACACTCTTCATATCGTTAGCCTGTGCCTCTTTGGCTATGCTCCTGAGTATCTTTTGGTGACCGACATGAACACCGTCAAATGTTCCGCTGGTAACCACAGTATCGGCTGAAAAACGAAAATCCGTTAAATCATCAATGATTCGCATCTTGATTTACTTGATTCACAAAATCTTCCAAAGCCACAGCTTCTTCTATTCTATACTCGCCCACTGCGGTCCTTCTCAATGCTTTAAGATATGCGCCAACGCCCAAAATTTCACCCAAATCATGGGCTATACTTCTAATATAAGTTCCTTTAGAGCAACAGATCCTGAAGTGCACTTCAGTGCCCTCAATCTTTTTAATTTCGAATTCATGAACCGTCACAGGGCGAGGATCGAGTTTTACCTCTTCATTCTTACGGGCACTTTTATATGCTCGCTTGCCTTTTACTCTGATTGCCGAATAAATCGGAGGCATCTGATTTTGAAATCCTGTTAGCTTTTGAGTCGCCTCTATAATCTCCGGCTCGGATATCTGGCTCGTATCGTTTTCAGAATCAAATTCTGTCTCTAAGTCATATGAGGGTGTCGTCTTTCCTATTTCAAAAATGCCTTCATACTCTTTATCCAGCCCTTGAAGTTCGTTTAGTTTCTTGGTGAATTTACCCGTACCTATAATCAGTAATCCTGTGGCTAAAGGGTCGAGAGTTCCGGCATGACCAATTTTCTTGATTTTTAGTGCGTACCTCAACTTGTTAACTGCATCGAAGGAGGTCCACTCGCGGGGCTTGTCTATAAGCAATAGCTTGCCTTCCTGATATTGATTCAAATCCATAACTGAGAAAGCAACGCAATAGCACCAATAACAAGACAATAAACTGCAAACCAGGTAAGTTTTCCTTTGCGAACGATTCCAATCATCCACTTGCAGGCAATATAACCGGCTGCAAATGCTGCTATAAATCCAATTATCAGAGCAAATGCTGACAGCCCATTATCAACCTTAGGGGCTTCCAAGTAATCCTTAAACTTTAACAAACTAGCTCCCAGAATAGGAATCAATACCATGAGAAACGAAAACCTGGTGGCCTTTGACTTTTCAACACCCAACAACAAAGCCGTAGCGATGGTGGAACCAGACCTGGAAATACCGGGAAGAATAGCCATGGCTTGAGACAGACCTATAATTATAGATTTTCCATAGGTCACATTCCCCTCATTTGATTTTGCAAAATGCGTGAAAAACAACAATGCTGAAGTTATGAGTAGCATACTCCCTACTAAAACCATATTCCCGCTAAAGAATTGTTCTACGTCATCCTCGAAAAAGATCCCTACAATAGCCACTGGAATCATTGATAATGCAATCTTGAAGGCAAATTCCCATGATTCATTGAATTTAAACTCGAGCAGTCCCTTGAGAATTTCTAAAATGTCCTTCCTATAAACTACAATGGTGCTCAGTGCAGTGGCCGCATGCACCACTACCGCAAAAAGTAAATTCTCTGAAGATTGAACACCCAAAAGCACCGAACCCATTTCCAGATGTCCGCTGCTACTTACTGGCAAGAATTCGGTCAGTCCCTGAATCAATCCCAGTATTAAAGCCTCTAACCAGGTCATTTATTTTTCAGAATCGTCAGCTTCGACTCTGGCCCTTTTTGGTTTATAAAAAATGGCCACAAACTCTGTAATAAATCCAAGCATTACCACTATTGGTCCCAGTGTAAGACCAAAAAAGCCAAATCCGAAAGTCTCATCGTCGGCACCCATGATGATAAAACCAACGATAAGAATTAATACCCCAAGAAGCATGATGAGGTAATTGGCCTTTGCAAATGCGAAGTTTTTTTTGTCTGACATAGTTTAATATAATTCGTCTAATGACATTTTTAAATATTTCCTGACTGCTCTATAGGTACTCAAAAAGGCTACCAGTATTCCCAAAACGGTTAAAGCTGCAAAAAGTATCAACAAACTTTTTTCATCTTGGATTTGTGAAAGATCTTCTATCTTCTGGTTTGCATAAAGCATTAGACCGTACAGTGTTATGGATGCAAAAATACCCGAAAGCGACCCATACCATACGGATCTCTTTAAAAAAGGTGAACGAATGAATCTGCCGGTTGCCCCTACGAGTTGCATACTTCTGATCAGAAAACGCTGGCTAAATAAAGCCAACTTGATGGTATTGTTGATCAATATGACCACCACAAAAATCAGTATGAGCGAAAAACCAATTAGAAAGGCTCCTATTTTCTTTAAATTGGCATTGATGCTTTCGACCAAAGATTCCACATAGGATACCTCATAAACACCATTGATAGATTCTATTTCCGCCTTTATCCAGTTAAGGGAATCTGTAGCTTGATATCCAGGTTCGATATTGATTACCAGCAAATCTCTCAAAGGATTATCCCCTAGAAAGTCTTTGAAGTCTTCTCCCGTATCGGCTATAAACTGGTCGGCCGCTTCGTCTTTGGTGATAAGATTAATACTAGGATTCCCATCTTTTTGCAAGACATAAGACTTGGTCCCCAATGAACGATTGATTTTACTTATTTCCGTGTTGGTGATGTCCTTGTTTAAAAATACCTGAATCTCAATATTTTCCTGAATGACTCTTGTCAATTTCTTGGCGTGAATGAGTATCATACCAAACATACCAATGACAAGAAGAGCCAGTGTGATGCTGAATACCACACTCAGCAATGGATAACTTCCTAATTTTCTCTTTTTGCGGGTCTTTTGTTCCATTCAGCCCCAAAACTAACCAATGTTAGGTTGATATTAAGAACATCAGTTGAGCTTATTCTCGCGGATAATCTTGAGTTCGTCAATCAGCTTTTGACTCTTGATAGGAGCAAGCGCTTTGATCTCATCGCTCATCTCAACTTTATAGTATTGATCTGAGTAATAGAGGTAAATCTGTCTTGCTGCTTTAGAGTTGATTTCTAAAATCTCATAAGGTTCCTTCTTGAAATCGCCGTAAAGGAAAAGCTTGCCTTCAAAATACTTATATCGTATTTCAGCTGACTTCCTATTAAACGTTTTGATATCGACGGGATCAAGGTTTTTCTCTCCAACTATATCGTTATCAGACACTTCCGGAATACTGATATCTTTAGATACAAATTCTTTTTCATCTGAAACTTCGCTCAACTCAGGAACACTGACTTGAGGAATAAAATCCGGCGATTTTTCCTCTTTGACGTTCTCCTTTGTTGGGTTGGACTCGTTCGCCGTATCTTCTGGTTTGATTACAACACGTGCACTACTTGACACTACAGAAGGTTTCATCTCACCGCCTGCATCCGATTCTCCATTAACAGAAACCAATGGGATAGGCATGCTCGGCACATCAACTTTATCGAAAGCACTTGTGGTTTCACCTACAACAATTTCAACTTTATCCTCAGTAGATAATTCGTCCGAGGATTCAGGCAGCATAAAATAAATACCCGTTCCTACCAGTGTAGCTACTACCGCACCGCCGGCTATTTTGGCCACACCCTCTATAGCAAAACCAGAACCAAAAGTCCCCGCTCCCACTTCAATGGCATCTAATCTACTCTTAAGCTGCATTTTTCTGTGGTCGGCAAGGCCTTTTACTAACTCCCGCTGAAAGTCCATATGCTCCTGAACGACAGGATCGCTGGCCATCAAATCTTCGAAAGACCTGAGCTCTGCACCTGACAGGTCGCCCCTCAGGTATTGATCAGTTAATTCTTCTATATGCTGGTTGATACTCATTAATCAAAAAAGTCTTTCTTACTATAGCGTTGGAGCACCAGGGCATCCAATTTTTTCTTACACTTATATTTCTTAGTCTTGGCAGTATCTGTATTTGCAAAATTCAATCTTTCAGCAATATCTGTCATATTGAGACCGTCGAAATAATAATATGTTAATATTCTCCTGCAAGTGTCTCCCAGTTCATTGATACAATCGGTGATTATTCTTGCGTTTTCTTTCTTGTCAAAATCCTGATACTCTTCACTATCGACCTCCTCGTGAGACAATCGGCTCTTTCTATCCAGTTCTTTGCGCCATTGATTGAGGCAAATACTATAAAGAAAGGTACTGATCTTGGATGTTAAAACCAGTTTACCACTAGCGGCTTTCTGCCAAAAAACCATCAGCGCCTCCTGATATACATCTTTCGCCTCTTCCTCGGTACCACTGTTCTTCAAAACAAGGTTCGTCATCATACGGTAGTGCTTCTTATACAAAAAGTCAAGCGCACTTTCATCTCCCTTACTGATTCTAAGAAGAACCTCACTATCTTTCATACACGTCTGACGAGACACCCCTCTGGAGGAGCATCACATTTTTTAATACTACTTTTCTTTTCAAAGTAACCCATCTTACGACGAACAGTTACTTTTCTTCTGTAAAATAATGGATTTAGCCTACTAATTCAATCAACTTCCCTTCGGCCACCCCGAAGATCCGTGACCCTTTGGCAGGCTTTATTTTGTAACCGCCGGTAAAATGCCCAAACGCCGGCATTAGTGCATCTTCAGCGTCAAAGTAAAAACAAGGAAGGGTGATTCCCTGCCGTGCCGCTCCACGAAGGCGGATAGTTGGGTGGATATGACCTGATATATTGTACAATTTGGAGTCAACCTTCTCGTGGCTAAAATGAAATGGAGGAAGAATTAATTCCTCTACAATCTTCAAGTCACTGGACGCGTATAGATTCTCATCCAAAACATCGTGGTTCCCTTTAACAAGAATCATTTCCGTGTCATGATGCCTGCGCATCCATAGCTCAAAATCATTCCATTCTTCATTGTGATCGCTGTGAAATAAGTCTCCTAAAAAGACCAGTGATTTGGGCTGATATCGTGCAATAAGTGTGGATAGCAAATCCAAATCGTCGTAATGAATTTTTTTCGGGATTGGAATTCCTGCCTTTCTAAAATGACCTGCTTTTCCGAGATGGACGTCCGAAACAAAAAGCATTCTTTTATCATACCAAAAAATGGCTTTTGAGGCATCCAAAGTCAACTGCTGACCTTCAAGATCGAACTGTTTAGTCATGAAAAGGCAACCATGTTTGGGTACGGTACAGGAAATACAGATACCCTCTTAATTTGAGATTGCCACCTTCAATCCAAATTTTACAATCATAGATATTTCCATTTTCCGGATCCAGAATTGTTCCCTCCTCATATTCGTTAGATTTGGCATCAAACTCCATATCACGAATAATCTCCATTCCTATCACCTTTTGATCTTTGCGATCGTCTTCACACACATCACAAATAGGGTCTGGATCTTCGTCCGGCTTGCTAAAAATCTGAATTACTTTACCAAAATAGGTGTCGCCCTTCTTATATATCTCAACTACTGATCTAGGCTCTCCGGATTCATCGTCAATGGTTTTCCATTTGCCTACTATGCTTTGTCCCGAAGATTCGAAACAAAACATCCCCGCAAGCCCAAAAAGAAATAGCTTAAGAATCAGAGCCTTCATTTTCCACGTATTTTGGTAGTACATAAGTTTTTCCAATAAAAAACAGATAGCCTCTTACCCTGAGATATCCATCTTTGCCAAGCCATGCCTTACAATCATACACAGATCCTGTCGCAGGGTCCAATATCTCACCTCCTTTATACTCTCCATTGCGCCCATTATATTCCAGGTCAGTGATAATATCCATTCCGACTATCGGCTGATCTTTACGGTAGTCCTCGCACTCATCGCAAACTGGATCAGGGTCATCTCCCTCCTTTGGATACACTTCAACAACCTTCCCGAAGTATTTACCATCCTTTTCGTAAATCCTGATTAAAGAGCGTTCCTTCCCAGATTTCATCCCGACCATTTTCCATTTTCCAATGATGGTCTGGGCTTCAGATAGGAAGAAAAAACACGTAAACGTTATGGTGACTAAAATTTTCATGTTGCAATATTTATCATTTTTGGGCCAGCTTCTCAAGTTGAAGCTGCATTTTACTAATTCTATCGGCCAATTGCTCTGATGACAGGTTTTGTCTCCTGATTGTATCTACCACAATGGGGAAGGCAAAAGGTGTTGGCTGCTCGGTATCTTTCAGCACAATCTTTTGTGCATTGATCCTTCTGACGGCCTCAAACATACGTGAGTGTTCTAACTGTAAGGTCATAACCTCCTCCATCGCCTGCTTGATCAGTAGATTTTCTTCGTCGTATGTTTCAAAAACCTTATACAAAATACCTGTAGAAGCCTGCAAGTGCTTGGCACGGATATTCTTTCCGGGGTAGCCTTGAAAAATAAGACCAGCGATGGTAGCTACATCCCGAAATTTGCGTTGAGCCATCTCTGTTTGATTGATCGACTGGCGAATATCTTCCACCATGTAGTCTTCTGAAAACAAATCTGCTTCCAAAGCATCCTCTATTGGTATTTCCTGATCTGATAATAGTTCAAAACCATAATCATTCATAGATATGGAAAAAGAAATCGGTTGCATTCGGCTCATTCTCAATGCAACTACGCCGGCCAGCACTTCATGTACATAAAGCCCCTCGAAAGGAAAGAAAAACACGTGATTTCCAAATTTAGATTTTGCTTTTTCTATCAAAAGAGTCTCTTTATCCGGAACCAAAGACCATTTTGATTGCAACTCCAAAATCGGCTTGATTTTTTGCAGCTCCGCATCTTCATATATGCCCTTCGAGGCAGTTTCAAGTTTTTCACGGATCACATCTGCCAGCATGGAAGACAGAGGCAGGCGTCCTCCTCCCCACGCGGGGGTTCGTCCACTTTTCCGTTTCGATTTTCGAACTAAGACAGTCATATCCTTAATCATTACGAATTCCAGATTTTTGCCAGCAAACCAAAACCGATCACCCGGGCTCAGTCTGGAAATAAAAGATTCCTCAATGGTACCAATATGTCCACCAGTAAGAAACTTCACACTCAAAGATGGATCGCCAACTATTGTGCCAATCGACAATTTGTGGCGCATTGCGGCTTTCTTGTTGATGATCTTGTAGATCCCATCATCGTTGTAAACACGGGCAAATTCATCGTACTCGCCTAGCGTTTTACCTCCGGTAGTGATAAAGTCGATTGCCCAGTTCCATTCATCCGCAGTGATCAGGCGATAACAATACGTATTTCTGATTTCTTCTAGAATTTGTAGGGGCTTAAAGCCTCCGCTCACGGCCAGTGTGACAAGAAATTGCACAAGTACATCTATGCATTTTTCCAATGGTTTTCGGCTTTCGAATCGCTTTTCACTGATCGCCTGACGCAAAGCCGCGCCTTCGACCAATTCGAGAGA
>JBDVMP010000097.1:0-8940 GCA_039970095.1 Cyclobacteriaceae bacterium | reverse complement strand
AATTCTTTTCGATAAGACCGATGTTCCTTGCGTACACGTCAAAACGCTGATCCTGATTCACAAGGTTAGGCTCCAGATCAGCGCTGATTACCTTCACTATACTCTCCGTTTCTATCAATGTGTGAAGCTCAATTAGAGGCTCTGGGATTTCGTAGTAAAAGCTTTGTGATGGTTTGATATTCTGTGCATTCCCATCCCATACTTTTCCATCTACAATCGGAAATGATAGCTTAATAACCGCAACATTGTTTTCGGTTATGACCACAGCTGATTGATCTTTTCGCAATGTCCACAAAGAATCTGTTTTCCAAACGTCTGCACTATCTGTTCGCTTTTCTCTTTTGAGCACATAGCTCACTATTCCGGATTCACTAATCAACGAGTCTGAGATGCTTTCACGAATCTGGTAATTGGTAGTGTCGGGTCCCAGCAGATCATATTTGATTTCGTCAACCTGATAAATACGGTAGGTTTCCGGGTTGATTGGATAAAAATCATATCCCAAATCTATGGGGTCGGGTTCTTCCGACCCGTCACAACTCACAGCCCCAAACACAGATACAATGAGCAGAAAACCTACTATGCGCCTCATTAGAATTGCTATGTTGTCAACAGACTTCAAGAATGGATGATTTTGGATTGTCCTTTTTCCTGATGCTGACGAAAACTGGACTGTATCCATCCTCCACCTATCACATCATTTTCCTCATAAAATACGGCAGCCTGGCCAGGAGCTATGGCACTCACGCCTTTGCCAAAGAATACTTTCATAGTATCTCCCACTTGCTCGATGACGGCTGGCGTACCTCCATCGTTGTATCTCACCTTGGTAATGGTATCTTTTCTGTCTCCCTCTATACTATCGTATTTTTGCATGGTAAGATCCTTCACGTACATACCATCTCGAGATAACTCATCAAAAGTACCTAATACAACGCGATTCTTATCTTTTTGTATTTCAGTGACATATACTGGAAAACCTAAAGCAATACCCAGTCCTTTTCTTTGACCCACGGTATAAAATGGATAACCTTCATGCGTGCCTACTACCTCTCCATTCTCCAATACAAATTCACCACCACGGACCTGATCTTCCAGCCCGTCCACTCTTCTTTTTAGAAAGCCCCGGTAGTCATTATCAGGAACAAAGCATATTTCATAAGATTCAGATTTCTTCACCAATTCGTGAAATCCCCTTTCGGTGGCCATATCACGTATTTCTGATTTATGAAGATTGCCCAGAGGGTATTTGGTTCTACTCAGGCTCTCCTGCGATATTCCCCATAAGGCGTAAGATTGATCTTTGTTTTCATCTTTGCCTTTAGAAATCACATAGCGACTATTTTCCTCTCGCACATTGGCATAATGCCCCGTAGCGATGTAGTCACAGTCCAGCTTATCGGCTCTTCTCAGCAGTGAATCCCATTTGATGTGCGTATTGCAAAGTACGCATGGATTTGGTGTGCGCCCATTCAGGTATTCATTGGTGAAATGGTTGATGACATAGTCACCAAACTCTTCTCTGATGTCAACGATGTAGTGTGGAAACCCAAGGCTAACTGCTATGTCTCTGGCGTCATTAATGGAATCAAGGCTGCAGCAGCCTGTTTCTTTTTTGCTTCCACCTGACGATTGATAATCCCATGTTTTCATGGTCATGCCTATCACCTCATAGCCTTCTTCGTGTAGCATTACTGCCGCGAGGGAGCTATCTATCCCGCCGCTCATAGCTACTAATATTCTTCCGTGTTTACTCATAGTCGTGTCGCGAGGTTAAAAGCCTCGTTTACGTTTTTTAAAATTGTCAATAAAATGAAAAAACGGACTGATTCCGTTTGAGCTGCAAAGTTAAGACATTTGAAAGGTTTTTTGATCATGATGAGACGTTCGCTTTGGGTTTATTAAATTCGCATTCTTTTAATATCAGAGCAAATAATGGGATTAAAGACATTCGTAAAAGTTGGAGAGATAAGCAACCTTAGTGATGCAAGGTATTGTGCAGGTATGGGCGTGGATCTGCTGGGCTTCAATGTCAACTCCGAATCGCCGTACTACGTGTCTCCGGATACATTTAAGGATCTTTCTGGTTGGGTTGCCGGGGTGAAGTTTGTTGGGGAGTGTTCGGGAATGAGTGTGGACGATATCAAACTAGCTACTCAGGATTATGATTTTGACTACCTGCAGGTAGATGAAATTGATCAGCTAACAGAACTTGCAGACCTTGGCGTGGAGCTGATTCTCTATTTGAATGTTTCTGATGATGCTACTATCCAAAACCTGCAAAACTTAATTGAAAGTGCGGCGGAAGAGTGTGAGATGGTTATTGTTGCTACAGATAACCCTGATTACTATACATCGATAAGGGATGTTGTTTCGGAGGTTTCTGAGAACGTCAAAATACTCAAGGGTTTTGATATCACAGAAAAAAATGTGTCTTCTACTATAGATGAGGGGCGTTTTATGGGGATCGAACTCAAAGGTTCAGAAGAAGAACAACCAGGCTTCAAAGATTATGGTGATCTGATGGATATCCTTGAAGCTCTGGATGAATATTAGTGGTTATTGCACATCGTGCAAACTGATGTCAAAAATCAATATCTCTTTATCGTAAGCATAATACCGAGGAATGTACATGGTCATAGTGCCGCCTTCTCTTAGGTAAGGAAGCAGGATTTGCCATCCGCGAATCAGCCCTGCCAGGTCAAAGTTGATGTTATCGTTGCTGTCAAAAACCTCACCATCCAGCTTAGTACCAACATAAGAGACATTTACCTGATTTGATACTTTTGGTCTAAGGCCGGTTCCTTGCGTTTGAATCACATAATACAAGCCATAATCCGGATCGGTTTTGGCATTGATGTCATTTTTTTCAAGATAGTTTTCAATGATCTTTTGATCTTTATCAAATTGTTCCTGCACTGTAAGTTCATCTTTGCATGAAAGGAATGCCATGGCAGGGAGTAAAAGAAATACTAATTGTTTCATATATATTGTTTTTGCCTTAGAGTACGCTGTTCAAACGTACATCAAATATAAGTACTGCATTGGAAGGTAAGGTAGATATCCGGTTTCTACCGTAACCATATTTAGAGGGAATGTACATTCTTATTTCACCACCTGCTTTTCCTTCATCGCCTGCTTTTACGTATGGCATGAGAATCTGCCATCCTTCTATCAATTCGCTCAATTTCAATTCTAAGCTCTGTTGTGAATCAAAAGAACTTGTCGTCAAATTACGATCATCTAACAAATAGCCTGTGTATGACACATTGATGCTGCTACTGACTCCCGGGCTTGCTCCAGTACCCTCTGATGTAATAGAATATCTCATCCCGCTCAAAGTATCAAGCCGTACATTTACATCGCTACCCTCGAGGTAGGCATCTATTCTACTTTGGTCATAGGCGAACTGCTCTTCTTCCGTCAGATGTTTGATTTCATGAAGCGCCACATCCACTATCAGTGTAGAATATGCCGGCACATTTCCATTAACCAACCCTCCATAACCATAATAGGATGGAACGAACATGGTGATATCACCTCCCTGCATAATGTTTGGCATCAAAATTCGCCAACCAACAATCTGGTCATCGAGCTTTAGCATTTGATCTTCACCGAAGAACACTTCCTCTTCTGTTTTGAGTAAACGGATCGAAAAATCCACTCGCATAGAGTCATAGTCTTCAATATTGAGACTGTCTCCCTCGTCATTGATTATATACCTCAATCCAGACTGGGTGTCCACAATTGCCTGATCTTCCATCCCATTACTGGCCAGATAATTATCTATTAATTTGGTCTCTTTGGTAAACCTTTCGGTGTTAGTTACCAGATCATTGTCCAGGCACGATGTAAGCATGGCAGACCCAAGCAGAAATGAAAATAGTACTGTTTTATTGATAAACTTCATTCGTTATTAAATTGGAATTTTAGGTATTTGATTCTCTCTCCTTTAGCAGACCATATTTTTTCGTATTTGGTTTGAATGCCTCTGTGCTCTGCCAACAGCGGCGAGTTGTACAGATCGTGGGTAAACTCGAGACTTTTCACTTCAAACTGGTCATGCAGCACTTCCAGCGTGTAATCAAACAAGCTTGTGCTATCTGTTTTGAATTTGAACCAACTATCGGGTTTGGAAATTTTTTTGTACAAATTTAGAAAACGCGGAAAGGTTAACCTCCTTTTTTCGTCGCGATCTTTCGGGCGAGGATCTGGAAATGTAAGCCAAATTTCATCTACTTCATCATCTTCAAACAAGTCACCGATAAGGAGTATTTGCGTACGCAGAAAAGCAACGTTATTCAGGTTCTGGTCTATAGCTTGTGTACTGCCCTGATACAGCCTGTCTCCTTTGATGTCTATCCCTATGTAGTTTCGTTCAGGGTTATTGGCTGCCAGACCTACTGAATACTCGCCATCTCCGCACCCCAGCTCAATGGTAATGGGATTGTTATTTTTGAAGTATTTGCTTCTCCAATTTCCTTTGATATCATCATACAATGGCTTTCCCGGTTGTATGATGTTGTCACGATTTAGGTTTTCGTTGAACCTCTTTAATTTCTTTCTCACAGACCTTCTATTTCCGCAACCACAAAAGTACTCCCACAAATTAAAATCATGTCATCAGAACTCGCTAAATGCCGGGCACTGGCAATAGCCTCATTGACATTTGAATATGAGTCTCCTTCGATATTATAAGACTGGGCCAGGCTCTGGAGTTCGTGAGCGGGTAATGCACGCGGTACTCCTGATTGAGTGAAGTAAAATTCACCTCTTGTTTTCGCCAGCGTTTTGAGCATCTGATCTAGCTTTTTGTCTCTGACGGCTCCAAAAACAATATGTAGCGTGGCATATTTTATATGCATCAGTTGATTTACCAGTTCTGTGATACCGGGTAGGTTGTGACTGATATCGGCAACCGTCAGGGGTTCTTCGTGCAAAACCTGAAATCTACCTTTCAGTCCGCTCTTAGATTGCACATTGCCAAGACCGTATGCAATATCCTCTTCTGTTATTTCCCAACCCATGTCAATCAAACAATCAATTGTTTTAAGCACCCCGGGAATGTTTTTCTGAAAATATCCCGCGGGTACATCCAGTTTGAGGTCTTTAAATCGCGGCTGCTTGCTAGAGAGAACATCAACAGACACGGATGTTCTTTCTGCGCGAATATTGGATATTTCAATATCTACGGCTTGATGAAGTGGAGCATGTTTTTGTTTTGCCACATCAACAAAAACATACAGAATATCAGGTTGATCAGCCCCAATCACAACGGGCACATTTTTCTTGATTATGCCTGCTTTCTCTGAAGCGATTTTATCTAGGGTATCTCCCAGCAGCTCCGTATGATCCAGCCCGATAGACGTGATGAGGCAGACCTCAGGATGGATCACATTGGTGCTGTCGAGTCTGCCGCCCAGCCCCGTCTCAATGATTGCAATATCTACTCCTGTATTGGCAAAATGAAACATTGCCATTGCAAAGGTCATTTCAAAAAATGAGGGTTTTATTCTTTCAATCAATTCAGTGTGGCCATTTACAAAGTCGGTAACTACCGCCTGTTTTGTCGGAGTACCATCTATGCGCATGCGCTCAGTGAAAGACGTGAGATGTGGCGAAGTAAAAAGACCTGTGGTATATCCGGCACTTGTAAGTATTGCAGAAAGGGCGTGAGCAGAACTACCTTTTCCATTGGTGCCAGCTATATGTACAGCAGGGAATTTCGTGTGAGGATCGCCCAATGCCGACATCAAAGCAAACGTGTTGCTAAGATCATACTTCAGTGCAGGAGCCCCTACCCGCTGAAACATGGGCAATTGGGAGTACAAATAGTCAAGGCACTCCTGATAATTCATTATTTGGATGTGATGATAAAGGTGACGTATCCTGTAGATGTTGGCGCAGATTGATAGTCATTCGTTTTGCTAAAGGAAAGACGCTCAACCGACTGACGGTATAGACGCTCTACGGCAGGCGAAACTGTGCTGGAAACGACTTCTATTCCCGACAAGTATCCATCCCTGTCTATTGTGATCTTATAGACAATTTTCCCTGTTTCAATGGAGTTGTCGTTTGGCTCTGGCTTGAAGTCCCAGGTCCAGCCTGCCATTTGCAGCGAAGCACCATCTGAGCTTCCCTGGCTTCCATACAATGCCCGACCATCGAGGGTACCTTCTTCTTTTCCTTCATCACCTTCTGGTGTTGATTCTCCTTGTGATGCGTTCTGAGAATCCGCATTTTCCGAAGTAGGCATGAGCGCATTTTCATTGACGGTCTCCTCTTCTACTGCAGGCTCTTCTGGTTCCTCATCCTCGGGTTCTTCTTGTATTTCAGGCTGTTCAGGTTCCGCCACAATCTCTTCTGGCTCAACCTCATCAATGACCTCATCAGACACAACATCCGGACTTTGGGCATCTTCGAATACCTCTTCAGTGGTGATGTCTTCCGTTGGGTCTATGACTTCTTCTGTGGCCTCAAGAGGTGCCGTCTCTTCTTCGCTTTCTTCCAGTGTTTCTTCTGGTATCGTCGCTTCTATATTTTCTTCTAAGGTTTCTTCAATATTTTCTTCCGACTCTTCTACGGGCTGATTTTGTGAGGTAACCGGCTCGCTCCCACCGCCACTTTGATCAAACCCGAAATTCAATTCTATTCCATAGGTTGGAATGGGAGGAAATGGTTCTTTCCAGGCAATAAGAAAATAGAATAACAAAAGCATACCGATCTGAACCAACACAGAGGTCAGCCAGCCGGCTCTTTTGTATTTCTTATCCTTTTCCATATTTGATCAGTCCGGTTTGGTGGCAATGGAAACCTTTGCTTCAAGAGCTGTAGCTATTCCTGCTACTTTTACCACATTTTCCACGGGCACTTTGCTATCGCAATGCAATACAACAACGCCTTCTTTCCCGGCAAAAGCATCTCTCAAAACACCCTCAAGTTGGTTTATGCTTACGTTTTTGTCGTTCACATAATACTGCAAGTCTTTCGTGATGGTAACACTGACCTTTTGGATGACAATTTCAGAACTTTTGCTCGATGGCAAGTTTACAGGTAGTCCACTCGGTGTGATAAATGAAGCCGTAAGCATGAAGAAAATCAGCAAAAGGAAAATCACATCCGTCATGGAAGACATGCTAAAAGCCGCCTCTACTTTATGTTTGGGTTTGAGGTTCATTTCTGAGGTTCTTGTAGTAAGTCCACAAAATCAATGGCCGTGTACTCCATGCGGTGTACGAGTTTGGATACACGTGACACCAAATAATTGTACCCCAGGTAAGCCAAAATTCCCACAAAAAGACCTGCCGCCGTAGTGACCATGGCCTCATATATACCGCTGGAAAGAAGTTTAGGACTAACTGCACCTTCCTCCTGGGCTATGGCAATAAATGCCTGGATCATACCGGTCACAGTACCTAAGAAACCGATCATTGGAGCTGCCCCTGAGATGGTGGCCAGCGAACTCAGGTTTTTTTCGAGTCGGTATATTTCTATTTTTCCAATATTCTCAATGCTCACCTCAATATTCTTAAGTTCCGAACCAATTCTGCTAATTCCTTTTTCGACCATACGAGCTACGGGCGTGTCTGTTTGCATACATAGTTCTCTTGCACTCTTCACATCACCCTCAAGTACCTTTTTCCTAATTTGATTTTGAAAATCGTCAGGCGTCTTTGATGCTGATTTGATCAGAAGGAGTCTTTCTACAAAGATGTAAACTGCAACAATCCAGAGTAGCACAATTGGAATCATCATGTATCCTCCGTTGAGGAGCAGCTCTAGGACAGAAATGGTTTCAAGACTTTCCTCGGAAGCTATTTGTAAAAGCATATGGGTATTTAATTAGACAAAAAAAATCGTTTAATCTCGCGGACCGCTGATGTGATCAACGCGAAATTAAACGATTACGTATAAACTAGGTTGCTATTAGTATCTCAAAGGCCAGACTTCTTCGCCATACTCCATTTTAAATGACTCAACGCTTGCCGCTGCATCACTGAATATATCATACTCGGCTATGGCCACCCGGTAGTATCTATAATCTTTGAAAGGTGGAATCACATAAGGGCTCTTTCCTTCTGCCGACAATTCGTTGGCATAGTCCTGAGCCATATCTCCATCAAAGAAGCTGGCAATCACGACATAAGATTTACCTGTGTTTGACTCTAATGTGGTTATCTGACCAGCAGGAACTGAACTAGCTTGAGCTGTTTCATTGGCCTGTTCGACCGGTTGTTCTTCTTTTGGTTCTTCAACCACCGGTTCTGGTTTCTTTTCAACTACTTTTTTAGGTGGCTGCTTCTTTTCAACCTTAGCAACTTTTTTCTCACTATCTGATCCTCCTGTGGTTCCATATAGGAAGTATAAAACTCCACCTATTACCATGAAAAGAATAGCGCCTATAACTACAGTTTTAGTGAACTTGCCTTTACCTTCTTTGTTTTCATCCAAATATTGGCTGTATTGAGGGTCGAAAGACTTTGCTGGGGGTGTTTCAGCTACAGGCTCTGATTCATCAGAACTGGCAAAGAAATCATCCGAGACTTCAGCACTGGAATCATCACCAGCTACGACTTTCTCATCTGACTCATCTATGCCAAATACAGATCCGCCTACACTCTCTTCACCAGCACCAGACTCAGCTTCGAATTCCTCAAAGGTCTCTTCTTCGTAGAAGGTCTCCGTGTCCTCATCAAAACTACCGGACTTCAGATCCTCGTCGAGTTCTTCTTCAAGCTCTTTTTCCCAGTCTTCATCCAAATCTTCATCAGAAACAGAATCTATATCATCGGCAGTCGCCTCAACTTCTTCCGGCAAATCTTCTTCCGGAGCTATGAGGTCATCTTCACCTTCTTCGAGTTCCTGATCAGCTTCCTCTTCGAGCTCATCATAATCCAAATCAGGAAGACCGAAATCCTCGTCATCTTCAAATTGATCTCT
>JBDVMP010000096.1:0-16644 GCA_039970095.1 Cyclobacteriaceae bacterium | reverse complement strand
TATCCACTCCATAAGCCAGACCACTTATCACGGTGGCATTTACGTCAGAGCAGCTTTTAGCTATTTTATCTGTGGTGTCTTTTCCGTACTGAGTTACGTTCCGTGTGCCAACTATTGCCAGGGTTCGGTCTGGATTAGACTCACCTTCACCTTTTGTGTAAAGGATGTTCGGGCTGTCAGCAATTTGTTTAAGTCGATCAGGGTAGTCCTTGTCTGTATAGTGTTTGATTTGGATTTGCTGCTTTTCGCAATCTTTGAGGATGGTTTCAGCCGCACTAATCACAGATTGTGACTTTATGGCTTCTATGAGCTTGGGGCCCACGCCGGGGATTTTCTGTAGTTTGGCAGGAGGAGAGTTGAAAATATTCTGAGCAGAACCGCTGTAGCTGATTAGGCTTTTAGCATTTATGCTCCCTACACCAGGGATGAGCTCCAAGGCCACCTGGTATATTTTCTCCTCCATTGATTAATGCAATTCAGATTTTACTTTCTCCAGAAATGATCTCACCTTCTTGAGTGACTCGATCAGCTCTACTTTTCCGGTAGCAGCTTCCACGTCATTTTTGATAAAATCTCGGGCACCTTGCAGCGTGTAGCCTTTTTCTTTTACCAGATAGTAGATGAGTTTTACGTTCTTGATATCGACCTTGGTGAATTGTCGATTTCCCTTGCGATTTTTCTTGGGTTTGATGATGTCAAATTCACCTTCCCAAAATCGAATCAGTGATGTGGCCACCCCGAGCTCTTCGGCTACTTCACCTATTGTGAAGTATTTTTTTTCTATTTCTTTTTCTTTATAGGGCACGGTGGCGATTTTCAGTTTTGAATATAGATAATTCTTCCTTTTTCATCAATGATTATTTCATTTTCGGGGAAATCTTCCTCAGATAATTTCTTAATTGACCGTGTAGCACCACCATTTGCATCAAAAATTGGTCCCTGACTGTAAGTCTGTCTGAAGGAAATGATCTCGCCAGACAAAAATTCACCTTCCGAATTCACCTCACTCATGAGCAAGGGAGCAATGGCGTTCGCGCCTTTTAAATTAAACCTACCATATGTGCAAAAATTGCCTAGGCTATAGGCAATCATGCGCTTTTTATAAACTTCCAACCCTCTAGGTACGTGCGGGCCGTGACCTAATATGACATCTGCTCCATGGTCCACCAGTTTGTGGCTAAACTCATAAATATTTCCGCGATCCTCTCCATAGTAAAACTCTCTTTCCCGTGTCACATGCTGGTTTTTGGCGCCTTCTGCACCCCCGTGTATCGACACAATCACCATGTCCGATAGGCTATCCAATTCTTTGATTATTGAGACAGCTCTTTCTTTATCGTAAAAGGTGAGCGTTCCCTTATTGGGTGCGAAAGCTACGAACCCAATTTTGAGTGCGTCGATCTTAAATACACCATAGGGAGATTCGAGAGAGCCGGCAGAGGATATTTTTAGTGAGTCTAAAATTCGTTGAGTGCTTTTTCTACCTACGGCTCCAAAGTCATTGGCGTGATTGTTTGCCACGCTCATCAAATCAAACCCGCAATCAACGAGATTAGAAGTAAGCCTTGGTGGCATCCTGAATAAATAGCAAGCTTTAGGGTTTTTACAGTCTTTGGGGTCTCCTTCACCATCCAGCACTGTTCCTTCCAGATTCCCGAATGAGATGTCTGCTTCCTGAAGATATGATTTGCTTGCCTCCCAAAGCAGTTCGCCATTGCCGGGTGGTAGATATGATTTGTTGGGGTAGTCAGTCCCCATCATGATATCACCGACTGCAGCTATAGAAACTGTGTCAGGCAGGAGTCTTTCAATCTCAATCTCAACTTCCATATCCAAAGATTCCAACGTATCACCTTTCATGGTGATGAAGTAGGTAATGGTGTCTATGGAAGCTGAAATGACTGAATCACGGATGGGTGGCACATCATTGGAGGACGAGGCAAGCTTCGTGGTTTTACAACCGTAAAGAAGCAGGGCTAAAAACAGGATTGTTGAAAGCCGTCTCAAAATCACCCTTGAGAATACACAGATGCCGTCATTCCTGCGTAGGCAGGAATCCCAAAATCTTTGATAAGCCAATATTTTTGTGAAAATCATGGGTGGCAAAAGTATGCGGCTCCAATAGATCCTACCCTACGATTTATCCACAATTTTTATACAACTGAGTTTTAGATCGTTTTTGATTTACTTGTCATTCCCGGAGGGAGTCTTTTCATGTACACTGCTTAGGAGTTAGAATTCGCACTGCCAATGGACGTAGGATGAATAGATAAACTTTTACGGATGAGACTCCATTCTGGAGTGACCATTGTTTCATCATTCGTCGTGCCAATCATAATCTTATAAGTATCCAATCGAGGACATTTGGTGGCTTCAGATGTTGCCATCGGACGTTTCAAAAGAGTCGGATTGGAAAACCGTGATAACTATATTGTATCCACCTCGAAAGTCATTCCCGGTAGGGAATCTTATCTAACCCAAAGGTTTGTATTTGATATCAATCAAGTTTTGAAGTGTCGTTTGGTATTTTTACTTGATGTTTTGAAAAGTCCGGCGGAAATACCCGGCACCATCATAACTAGTTGATTTGGAAGTTGATGGCTGTTATTTTTATTTAAACAATGTGGGCGTTTCGAACAATGCCACGTTCAAAATTCAAACTTGTGGCCGAATCTGCATAGAAGCAGGGTTTAGTGTAGCGTTTGATGCCGCTTTTAATGTAAATTAACGGCTATGAAAGGAGGTTTTTTTCATATCTGCAATGAATTCTGTATTTCTTCGTGCCTTATGATATCCCTGTGTTTGTATGGATGTAGGGGAGAGGAAAGCGAACCGAATAGTCTAATAAAAATATCAGGGTCATGGTTTGTCCATACTGCTATTTTGGATGGTTCGGTTCAGGAAGATTGGTATTTGTCATTATTTCAATTTGATGTTATGAGTTCGTCTCAGATTCAGATAAACCGAATCAAGAAAGATGACTTTGGATTGGAAATATGGCCCGCTGAATCAAGTCTCACTCTGGTATCAAATGAGGGGGAGCAAGAATTTGTTTTTGAAAGAAATGATGGTGTGAAAATCACTTTCTTAGCAGGAGACGGAGGAACGTGGGGAGCCAATCTGCATCCACCTAGAAACTGGTCTTACAACGAAGATTGTACAACTGATTCATTGAAATGTTCTGAAGAAGGGCATTGGTATTTTTATTTTGAGGATGCCACTTTGCTAGATTAATGTGTCGTCAGGTGGAAACACCCGACACCACTATAATCAGTATAGATCTAGTAAAAGTGATTTTTGAAATTGAATAAGCTTTAATACACAAAAAAAGCGAATGCTCTCACATTCGCTTTTCAATTCCTTTGCTAAGGTTCGTGTCTCACGAACCTTTCATCTTAATACGAACCAAATGCCTGGTTCTCGATAGAAGCCAGTCGCAGCACCTCTTTGTATTCTTCAGGATCTATATCCAGATAGAAGTAATGTACCGGATTGGTAGCTTTTCTATTCACATGCACTTCATAGTGAAGGTGCGGAGCAGTTGATTTACCTGTGTTGCCACTGTAGGCTATCAGCTCGCCTCTTTTGATCTTCTGGCCTTTCTTTACAAGAAATTCATTTAGGTGGGCATATTTGGTTTTGTAGCCAAATCCGTGATCTATTTCTATTTGCTTTCCATACCCACTAAAACTTGATCTCACCAAAACCACTGTACCATCGCCTGTAGCATATACTGGAGAGCCTTTCGGAATAGAGAAATCCACTCCTCGGTGTGGTCTTCTGATTTTCAGGATTGGGTCTATGCGATAACCAAAACCACTCGAAAGTCTTCTCAGGTCTTCTTTAGAAACTGGAGGAATGGCAGGAAGTGAAGCCAGCATCAACTCATTGTCCTTGGCCATTGCCATGATGTTGTCATAAGATGTTGTTTGCACATACATCTTCTTTTTGAGCTGATCTATTTTTTTGTGATTCGATACAATCAACTCTTCCTTGCCTAAATTCTGATCCAGAAGGTCTTTGTACCTGTTGGCACCACCAAATCCGGCTTTTCTTACTTCCTCCGGCACAGGTTCGGCACCCAGAATCACGCGATACACATTGTCATCCCGTTCCTGAAGCAGGGATAGCATGTCATTGGCGTCATCCATTTGCTTGCTGAGCAGCTCATAGTAAAGCGTTAATTCTTCATTTTCTTTGCGAAGAAGGGCTTCTTCCGGAGATTCAAAGTAAACGATGTAAACGAAGGTGATGGCTCCAGCAAGGAGCAGCGCAAGGGTGAAAAACCCCATTCCATTTAGGATAATATCCCATGTCGAAACTCTTATCCTCTCGTATCTGCACGACTCTGTGTCGTAATAATACTTAATCCTGGCCATAAAGCGATTTTAAGGTAATTTCAACTAGTTTTGTCTGCTGATTGATGAAATTTCATCAGCAAATTACGTGTTTTATTAAATCAAAAACAAATTCGACTAGCTAATCGGCTATCGATCAGTACGTTACATGGAGGCAAAGGTTGTCAGGCAAAAATTTCTGGATTTTTTCGAATCTAAAGGTCATAAAATAGTTCCCTCAGCACCAATCGTGGTTCAAAACGACCCCACGTTGATGTTTACCAATGCAGGGATGAACCAGTTCAAGGACTACTTTCTGGGAAATAAGAAACCGGATTCCACGCGAGTGGCAGATACTCAGAAGTGTCTGAGGGTTTCAGGAAAGCATAATGATCTGGAAGAAGTAGGTTTCGATACCTACCACCACACCATGTTTGAGATGCTGGGCAACTGGTCATTTGGAGACTACTTCAAAAAAGAAGCCATCGAGTGGGCTTGGGAGCTTTTGACTAAGGTGTATGATTTACCAAAAGACCGCATGTACGCCACCATTTTCGAAGGAGATACATCCGAAAGCCTCGACAGAGACCAGGAGGCGTTTGACTATTGGAAACAGTTCTTACCCGAAGAGCGAATCCTTAACGGAAATAAGAAAGATAATTTTTGGGAGATGGGCGATACAGGTCCGTGCGGCCCATGTTCCGAAATTCACATTGATTTGCGCCCACAGGCAGAAATAGATAAGCTGTCTGGAGATAAACTCGTCAATCAGGATCACCCTCAGGTGATCGAGATATGGAATCTCGTATTTATCCAATACAACAGGTTAGCTGATAGTTCCCTGAAAAATCTACCGCAGAAACATGTGGATACAGGAATGGGTTTTGAGCGTTTGGCTATGGCTATTCAAAGTAAGAAGTCCAATTATGATTCGGATGTTTTTACACCTATGATCAACCTGATTGCCGAGAAAGCCAACGTAAAGTATGGTCAGGATGACAAGACTGATGTTGCTCTAAGGGTAATTGCTGATCACATTAGGGCTATCTCATTTACCATTGCCGATGGTCAGTTACCGAGCAATGCCAAGGCAGGCTATGTCATTAGGAGGATTCTCAGAAGGGCCGTACGATACGGCTATACGTTTCTGGGTTTTCAGGAACCAACCCTCTTTTCTCTTGTGGAATTGCTTTCGGGACAGTTCAAAGACGTTTTTCCTGAGCTTCATGCGCAAAAGGACTTTGTAGCCAAGGTTATCAAAGAAGAGGAGACATCTTTCCTCAGAACCCTGGACAAAGGGTTGAAGCGATTTGAGGTCATAAAAGCCGAGTCTAAGAATGATACCGTGGCTGGAGCTACTGCATTTGAACTTTATGATACATATGGCTTTCCGTTGGACCTTACTTCGCTTATCGCAAGAGAAAATGGTCTTACGGTGGATGAAGCGGCCTTCACTCAGGAAATGACCAAGCAGAAGGAACGCTCGAAGAGTGCTGCCCAACAGTCCACTGGTGATTGGATAGAAATACAGGATGCCGAAGAAGCTTCACAGTTTTTGGGGTACGACCAGGTGGAGAGCCCGGCACAGATCACAAAATATCGGGAGGTAAGCCAAAAAGGCAAATCGTTCTTCCAATTGATTTTGGACCAAACGCCTTTTTACGCAGAAAGCGGAGGGCAGGTGGGTGATACCGGATATTTCGATTTTGGTAGTGAAAAGTTGGAGATAATTGATACAAAGAAGGAAAATGATCTAATCATTCACTTTGCAAAAAAACTTCCGACGAACGTGGAGGCTCCATTCAAGGCTGTGGTAAACGTGAAACGCAGAAGGTTGACCGAAAACAATCACAGCGCCACGCACCTTTTGCATGCGGCACTTAGACAAGTACTCGGTGATCATGTTCAGCAGAAGGGGTCCCTGGTCAACGATAATGTGTTGCGTTTTGATTTTTCTCATTTTTCAAAAGTCACAGATGAGGAAATCAAGCAAATAGAGGAAATTGTCAATCAAAAAATACGTGAGAATATCTCTCTGGACGAGAAACGAAATGTGCCGATAGAGGAAGCAAAAGCTCTTGGAGCCATGGCGCTTTTCGGGGAGAAATATGGGGATTTTGTGCGTGTGATCACTTTTGATCAGGAGTACTCTGTAGAGCTTTGCGGAGGTACACATGTGAAAGCCACAGGGTCCATCGGTCAGCTCAAAATAATGAGCGAAAGCTCAGTAGCGGCAGGTGTGCGTAGAATTGAAGCGATTACCGCCGACAAGGCTGAGGCATTCATAAATCGGGAAATAGCGCTTTTGGATCAAATTAAGGAACTCCTTAAGAATCCAAAAGATCCAATCAAGGCTGTTCAGTCATTGCTGGATGAAAAAAATCAGCTTGAGAAAAACCTTTATCAGGTCAACCAGGAAAAGGCCAAGGGTTTAAAATCTGAATTGATAAAAGCAGCCATCAAATCAGAGGGATTAAACATCATTGTCAAAAAAGTATCACTTCCTGCAGCGGATGTGCTCAAGCAGCTTTCGTTTGAACTGAAAAACGAGCTTGAGGGACTAGTGCTTATATTGGCGGCTGACCTTGGCGGAAAACCAATGCTTAGTGTGATGATTGACGAGAAACTCATAAAAGAGAAAGATATGAACGCCTCTCAGCTAGTGAGAGACATGGCTTCCTCGATCAAAGGAGGGGGCGGTGGTCAGCCATTTTATGCCACTGCTGGGGGTAAAGATATTACTGGACTCGAAGCAGCATTGGATACTGCAAAGGGTATTATTAAGGAAAAACTCAACATTGAAGTATAGATGATCTCTAAGGAACAAAGATCAAAATATCAGGTAGTGATTGGGCTTGAGGTACACGCCCAGCTCATGACCAAGTCCAAAATATTTTCAGGAGATGGCAATGCCTTTGGGAGTACTCCCAATACCAATATCAGTGCTGTTTCGCTTGGTCATCCGGGGGTCATGCCCAAGCTAAATAAGAAAGCCGTGGAGTTGGCCATACGAATGGGGTTGGCCTGTAATTGTGAGATTACCCGTTTTGGGTATTTTGATAGAAAAAATTACTTCTATCCCGACTTGCCCAAGGGTTATCAAATGACCCAGGATAAGACTCCTATTTGTGTTGGAGGGTTTGTGCCAATAGATGAAAATACAGGTCAGAATACAGTATCATTGAACCGCATTCACCTTGAAGAGGATGCCGGGAAATCAATTCACGCGGATGGTGAGCCGGATTCCTTGATCGACCTTAATCGGGCAGGTGTTCCTTTGATTGAAATCGTAACAGAACCTGAGATTTATTCGAGCGAGGCGGCAGGAGCATTTCTTACTGAAGTGCGCAGGTTGGTTCGCTACCTGGGAGTGTGCGATGGTAATATGGAAGAAGGATCTCTTCGCTGTGATGCCAATATTTCCGTACGGTTGATCGAAGAAACTAAGCTGGGTACGAAGGTGGAAGTGAAAAACATGAATTCCATAAAAAGTGTGATAAAGGCCATTGATCATGAAGTCAAGCGCCAAATTCACATGATTGAAAACGACAGGGTGATTATTTCAGAAACCCGAACTTTCAATCCGGACAAAGGTGACACCACTGGCATGAGAACGAAGGAAGAGCTGAACGACTACCGCTATTTTCCAGAGCCGGATTTGAGTCCATTGCAGGTGAGTGAAGAATGGCTGAGCGAGATAAAGAATAACATGCCGGAGTTGCCTTCTGAGATGAAAGAAAGATTCAAGCAACAATATAAGCTCAAAGAATACGATGCGGCCGTACTAACCGATCAAAGAGATTTGGCTTATTTGTTTGATGAACTATGTGGGCAAACATCAAATTATAAAGCTGCTGCAAATTGGCTCATGGGGCCAGTGAAGTCATATATCAATGAGCATGGTATTTCCTTTGGAGACCTGCCCATAAAACCAGTCCGAATCGCAAATGTGATTGCGCTTATTGATGAAAACAAAATAAGTTTTACCGCAGCTAGCCAGCAATTGCTGCCTTATCTCTTCGAACACCCCGAGGAAAATGCACTCCACGCCGCAGAGCTGTTGGGTATCATCCAAAACTCAGATGCTGATAATATTCAAAGCATCATTGATGAAGTACTTTCTTCTAATGCCGATAAGGTCAAAGAATACCGCAATGGAAAGAAGGGGCTCATCGGGATGTTTATGGGTGAGCTTATGAAAAAGACAAAAGGGTCTTTGGATCCAAAAATCGCAAATAAATTATTGAGAGAGTCTCTAGAATCAAAGTAGTTTTCAGTATGAAAAAAATTAATCAAATCATAGCATACCTGATTGTCGCAATGGCGGTCGTTTCATGTAGTAACCCTGCAGAGGATGGGATTCCCGTAGTAGGAACAATAGAAGGGCACACTCCCGGACAGCCAGTAATTTTGCAGAAATATACAGAGCAGGGGCTTGATGTTGTAGATACAATTGCGGTGGATGAGAGTGGAGCGTTCAAGACTGCCACCAAAGTGGCAGAACCTACTTTTTTTAGAATCAATTTCTACAATCGGAAGTTCGCGAACCTGATACTTGATGGATCAGAAGAGAAAATAGAGGTGATCATGGATATGGAAGATAACACAACCAGGCCTACCGTTACCGGTTCCACACAGACCAATCATCTGGCGGTTTATGATCGCCTTATAGATAATATGAAAGAAGATCAGCAGCTCATTAACCAGCAGGGGATGGAAGCGAGAGCTACTGGAAATCAGGCTGAAATGGATGAGCTGTCTGACGAATATATGACACTTCTTGCGGATTTTTATGAGCAGGTTAAGGATTACTCGCACAAGATTAAGCCGTCTTTGGCGGTATTTTACGGGATCGGTTCTCTAAGTATCGAAGACAATATTGAGTTTTATGATAGTCTTGCCAGTTTCTACAATGAAAAATTACCCGACCATTTTTTTACCAAAAACATGGTGGCACAAGTAAACGCACTGAAAGATCTGTCGATAGGGTCGGCAGCACCTGAAATCTCTTTACCAAACCCGGAGGGTGATATCATTACATTGAGTTCTCTCAAGGGTAAGTATGTATTGATTGATTTTTGGGCTGCATGGTGTCGTCCCTGCCGCATGGAAAACCCCAATGTGGTGAAACTCTACAATCAATATAAAAAAGAAAATTTTGAAATTCTTGGAGTGTCTTTAGATAGGGACCGCAAGGCATGGGTCGGAGCAATAGAGAAAGATGGCTTGACCTGGCAGCATGTGTCCGACCTGCAGTACTTCAACTCTCAGGCGGCTCAGGATTATAAAATACAAGCTATTCCGGCCACATATCTAATTGGCCCAGATGGAAAGATTGTTGCAAAAGGCCTGAGAGGGCTTAGTTTGGAAAACAAGCTTAAAGAAATTTTTGGGTAACTTGTATTAAAACCCAATAAGTGCCCGTAACCATCAAAGATATCGCAAGAGAGGTGGGAGTTTCAGTCTCCACGGTTTCTCGCGTCCTTAATGGGAAAAGCACTCAGAATGCGGAGTTAGTGGCTTTGGTCAAAGCAAAGGCCAAAGAACTCAATTATCAGGTAAACACGGCTGCCGCTGGCCTCCGAACCAACCGCACCAAGCTTATCGGCATTGTAGTGCCCCAAATCAGCAATGATTTCTTTTCAGAGATACTCTCTGGAGTAGAGGAGGCCGCTGAGGCCGAAGGATACAATCTGCTCATTTGCCAGTCCAATGAGTCTTCAGCCAAGGAATTGAAGCTTATCAAGTCGCTTGTGGCTTGTAACGTGGAGGGAATTTTGATTTCTACATGTATCGAAAATATCAAAAGTCAGGAGGCTGCAGATACTGCAATAGCTGCAGGTAAGAAAGTAGTGTACTTCGATCGTGTGCCTGACGAAAGCATTGCACCATATGTGACAGTTCAGGATTACGAGGGAGCCTATAAGATTACCAAGCACTTAATTGAGCAAGGGAGAAAAGCCTTTATATACCATGGTTTGCACCAGGACCTCACCAACGATAAAGCCCGGGCTAAAGGTGTGAAGGACGCTGTAAATGATTCTGGAATTGATAAGTTGGAGTTCTTATACACGCAAGATCAAGATGATTTGCTGGACAGGTTGAAAGGAATGGAATTTGACGCTTTGGTATGCTACAACGATGACATTGCAGCTAGAGATATTTCGTCTTTGCAACGCACCGGAATCACTATTCCCCGTCAGATTGCGGTCACAGGGTTTGATAACAGGTCTATGTGCGAGCTCATGTTCCCCACGCTCACCACTGTGAATCACTCTACGGGAATCTTAGGTAAAAAAGCAGTAGAAATACTCCTGGCCATGCTTGATTCAGACGATCCTGTTGAAAACATCGTGATACCAGCAGAAATTATTGTGCGCGAGTCTTCAGCCTCTTAGATTGTTGAGCTAGCTTTACAAGCTCAATAAATCCATATTATGAGTAAAGTTTTAGTATCCGGAGGTGTAGGTTATATAGGCTCACATACCGTAGTGGCTCTGATAGAATCAGGCTATGAAGTCGTTATCATTGATGATCTTTCTAATACAAGCATAGAGCTACTCGAGGGGGTAAAAACAATCACCAACTCTGATCCGAAGTTTTATGAGGGAGACCTAAAGGATGCTGCTTTGGTTGATCGTGTGTTTGAGGAAAACGAAATTGACGCCATCATTCATTTTGCGGCAAGCAAGGCTGTAGGAGAGTCAGTGGAGCAGCCGCTCAAATATTACAAAAACAATATGCTGGGTCTGATTCACTTACTAGAAAAATCAGCGCAAGACAATATTCCTTTTGTATTTTCTTCATCTTGTACAGTTTATGGTTCACCCGATGAGCTCCCTGTTACTGAACAAACTCCAGTGAAGCCTGCAATTTCTCCTTATGGCAATACCAAGCAAATAGGCGAAGAGATCATCAGAGATACTGTGAATGCAGCTGAATCTCTCAGCGCAATATCGCTTCGCTATTTCAATCCGATAGGCGCACACCCTTCTGCGGCAATTGGAGAGCTGCCGTTGGGGGTACCGCAGAATTTGGTTCCTTATCTGCTGCAGGTTGCCTCCGGCGACAGGGAGTTCTTGTCAGTATATGGCGATGATTATGGTACACCAGACGGTACTTGTATCAGAGATTATATTCATGTAGTAGATTTGGCAGAAGCACATGTGATAGCCGTTGAGAGGCTTGCGGGTGGAAAGAATAAAGAAAACTATGAAGTCTTTAATCTTGGTACAGGAAAAGGTAATAGCGTACTGGAATTGATCAACACTTTCGAAAAGGTCAATGATGTGAAGCTCAACTACAAGATTGTGGATAGAAGAGCCGGCGATATAGAGCAAATCTATGCTGACACCACATATGCTGAAAATGAATTGGGCTGGAAGACCAAACTGGACCTTGACGATATGCTGAAGTCTGCCTGGAACTGGCAAAAAAAACTATCAAACCTTTAAAATGCAGATCAACGACAAAGCGATAACACCGGAGCGCAAAGCACATGGCGAACGGTATGATAAAATGAAATACATCCGCTGTGGAAACAGTGGAGTTCAGTTACCGGCTATTTCGCTTGGTTTGTGGCATAATTTCGGTGATTTTGACAATCAGGAAAATGCCCAGAAAATCCTACATACAGCATTTGACAATGGGATTGTTCATTTTGATCTTGCCAACAATTACGGACCACCTTTTGGGTCGGCTGAGACAAATTTTGGAACCATTTTCAAAAAAGATTTTGAGTCCTTCCGGGACGAACTTTTTATTTCGACAAAGGCAGGATACGATATGTGGCAAGGGCCGTATGGCAATCTCGGTTCTCGAAAATATTTGATTTCAAGTCTGGATCAGAGCCTCAAAAGGATGCAGTTGGATTATGTAGATTTATTCTATCACCATAGACCAGATCCTGATACGCCACTGGAAGAGACCATGGTTGCATTGGCAGATATCGTGCGTCAGGGTAAGGCGCTTTATGTTGGGATATCCAACTATGGGCCTGAGGATACAGCTGAGGCTTCAAAACTCCTGAAAGAGATGAGAGTGCCTTTTATAATTCATCAGGCGAGATATAGCATATTGGATCGTTGGGTAGAGGATGGCCTTCTCCAAACACTCGGTCAGGAAGGTTTGGGTTGTATTGCGTTTTCACCTTTGGCGCAAGGTTTGTTGACTGAAAGATATCTAGATGGGATTCCCGCTGACTCCAGGGCTGCAAAGTCAAAAACTTATCTGGAAAAAGAGCAAGTAGAAAAATCCATTGGTAAGGTGAGGAAGCTTGCTGATATTGCTCGTCAAAGGGGGCAAAAGCTTTCTCAGATGGCCATTTCGTGGTTGCTAAGCAGACCCAATATTGCATCAGTCCTCGTTGGAGCTAGTTCATCGGCACAGCTCAAAGAAAACCTTGGTGCCCTTGACCAACTCCGCTTCTCGGAAGAGGAAATAAAGTTGATAGATGAGGCATCTTTGGGGTAAAAATTTTCTCAAATACATATCTTCACCGGATAAACTCCGTTTACACGAAAGATTTTTTAGAACTAAATTAAGACCTATGAATATGAAAAAAGTCACAATAATTGCGTCAATGATTTTGGTTTCAATAACAGCGTTTTCTCAAGCCAAAGTGGAAGTTGGTTTGAAAGGTGGACTCAATATGTCCAGCATTTCATCCGATCAAAGTGCAGTTGATTTTAGCAACAAGACAGGATATCATTTTGGAGCATATGGGTTGATCAAAGTGTTGAGTTTTGGGATTCAACCGGAGATACTTTACTCTACCAAAGGAGCTGATGTTTCTGCCCAGAATGTTGCAGCAGATTTTTCTCAGGATTTTACTTATGTCGATATTCCGGTTATGTTTAAGCTTTACACTGTGGCAGGCTTGAATGTACAGGCTGGTCCACAATTTGGCATGTTGGTTTCGGCCGGGGGTAAAGATGCCAATGGCGATAAAATAGATAAGTCAGACTTTAAAGATTCCGATATTTCCGCTGCGTTTGGCCTGGGGTGGGATGCTCCATTCGGTTTGAATCTTACCGCGAGATACATTCTCGGTCTTTCGGACATCAACCCAAATAGTGATTCCAAAAACAGAACATTCCAACTATCGGTTGGATATAAATTGTTTGGACTGGGTAAATAGCATCATCAAAAAATACATCAAAGCCCTCAGGTGTCTACATTCGGATGTCTGAGGGCTTTCGTTTTTCACCCGTTTCAAGTTTTCTTCCTTCCTGATAAGTATTAACTTTTTAGCTGATAAATGTTTGCTCCTCGCCATCAGATTGCGCTGTATTTTTGCTGAGATGACAAATGTCAGGATTGGGGTGATGAGCCCTTAGAATTTTCTGGCAAACGATCCATAAAAGAGGTTATTTAATTTTATTCAATCATGTCTAATTCAATCTATATCAACCCAACAGAGGCGTATTGCGGTAAGTCGCTCATTACCCTTGGTTTGATGGAACACCTGCTTAGAACCACACAGAAAGTCGGTATTTTCAGGCCGATTATCAAAAGCCGTCCTTCAGAGAATCGAGATCGAGATATTGAGCTCATGATGACACATTTCAAGATCAATGTCAACTACGAAGATACGTATGGGTATACCACAGATCAGCTGCAAGAATTGGAGGCGAGCGGTAAGCATACGGAGATTTTGGATGGGATTATAGCGAAATATAAAGAACTGGAGGATCAGTTTGATTTCATCGTGATTGAAGGCTCAGATTACGAAGGTAAAAATTCAATTTTCGAGTATAACCTGAATCAGGAAATAGCCAAGAATTTGGGAAGCCCGGTGGTGGTAGTGGGCAAAGCGGATGAAGAAAGTAGTGTTGAGGAGCAGGCCTATACGATTTACCAAAACGTAGATACATTCATCCAGAATGGCTGCCAGGTGATTAAGGTGATTGTTAACCTGGTTCCTGATGAAATAAAAAAATCGCTTGAGAACGAGTTAAAGTCACATTTGCCAAAAAACCTTTTGAACGTAGATTTTCTGCCTGTTGATCATGTTTTGAATAGTCCGAGTATTGCCGAGGTTGTGGAATCGCTCGGCGCAGAAGTGCTCTATGGTCATGACCAGCTCAATAGGCTGGTGTATTATAAAACCATAGCAGCGATGCAGCCACATAACTACCTGAAAAGGATAAAGGAAAATTCGTTAGTCATCACTCCAGGTGATCGAGGAGATATTGTGATGACTACCCTTCAAGCTCACCAGTCATCTAATTACCCGTCTTTGGCGGGATTAGTGCTTTCTGCCGGATATGATTTGGAGGATGCCTATCACAGATTGCTGGAAGGGCTGGATGATATAGTGCCGATAATCACTGTGGATACTAATACGTTTGATACTGCTCACAATGTGTCTAACGTACGGTCATATATCAAGCCAACAAGCCATAGGAAAATATCTCTGGCGCTCCAACGATTTGAAGAAAATGTGGCTGTGACAGACCTACTTGAAAAAATCAAAGTGATGGCGCCAAGCAGCGTGCTTACTCCTAAAATGTTTGAATACAGTCTTTTCAAAAAAGCAAAATCAGACAAGAAACGAATCGTTTTGCCTGAAGGCGAGGATGACCGCATTTTGAAAGCCGCGGAAATTTTGTCTTCTCGTGAGTTAGTTGATATTATCATACTTGGTGATCCGGAGCAAGTCGAAAAAGATATCGTGAGGCTGGGATTGATCATGGATTTGGATAGGGTGCAGGTGATCAACCCGATCAACCACCCTAAGTTCTCTGACTATGTAGTGGCACTTTATGAGCAGCGTAAGAGTAAAGGTGTGAATCTGGATATGGCGAAAGATTTGCTTGCAGATACGACTTATTTCGGCACCATGATGGTGCATATGGGTGATGCTGACGGCATGGTTTCTGGAGCGGTGAATACTACGCAGCATACTATTCGCCCTGCACTCCAGCTTATCAAAACCAAACCAGGATATTCTGTCGTTTCATCTGTCTTCTTCATGTGTCTTGAAGATCGGGTTTTGGTTTACGGTGATTGTGCTGTAAATCCAAACCCTACAGCCGAGCAGCTTGCCGAGATTGCACTTTCTTCCGCTGAAACCACAACTTCATTTGGCCTTGAGCCAAAAGTGGCAATGCTTTCTTATTCGTCGGGATCGTCTGGAAAAGGAGAGGAAGTGGAGAAAGTGAGAACCGCTACCGAACTAACCAAATCTAAAAATCCAGCCCTCAAAATTGAGGGGCCCATTCAGTATGATGCGGCGGTTGATATGGGAGTTGGGCAAAAGAAAATGCCCGGATCTGAGGTGGCCGGAAAAGCCAGTGTACTGATCTTCCCTGATTTAAATACGGGAAATAATACTTATAAAGCAGTGCAGAGGGAAACAGGTGCCATCGCCATTGGCCCGGTCCTACAGGGGTTGAATAAGCCTGTGAATGATTTGAGTCGCGGCTGTACGGTGGCAGATATTGTGAACACAGTAGTGATAACTGCCATTCAGGCTCAGGGACAAAAGTAAAATCTTAGAAGATGAAAATTTTAGTGATCAATACGGGTAGTTCGTCTATCAAATATGTGCTTTTTGAGATGGAGGGCCACACTGTTCTGACCAAGGGTATAGTTGAGCGTATAGGGGAAAGTACTTCAGAGATTTCACATAAAGTATATAAGAACGGTGTTGAGGAAAGCCTTAAAAGACAGCTGCCGATTGGGAATCATGAAGAAGGACTTCAAAACGTGGTTGACTTACTGATGGATGCAGAGTCCGGTATCATTCAGGATACAAAAGAAATTGCGGCAGTGGGGCACAGAGTGGTTCACGGGGGTGAAACATATCAATCTGCTCAGATAATCGATGAGAAGCTTAAAGACAAGGTTCGCGAACTTATCCCACTCGCACCACTCCATAATCCCTCCAACTTGCAAGGCATTGAGGTGGCTGAGCGATTTTTTCCTGAAGCTGTTCAGGTTGCGGTTTTTGATACAGCTTTTCATCAAACTATGCCCGCAAAATCTTTCATGTATCCACTCCCAAAGCATCTATATGAAAAAGAAAAAATTCGTGCTTATGGCATGCACGGGTCGTCTCACGCATTTGTGAGCAAGCAAGCATTGCAGCTTTTAGAGAAGAAGCCAGAAGACACGAGTATTATCACCATTCATTTGGGAAATGGCTGTAGCATGTCGGCAGTGAAAGGTGGAAAATGTCTGGATACCAGCATGGGACTGAGTCCACTTGCCGGTCTTATGATGGGAACGCGAACAGGAGATATTGATCCGTCCATTCCGTTTTTTTTGGGTACGAAACTGAAAATGTCTTTTGAAGAAATTG
>JBDVMP010000095.1:0-249465 GCA_039970095.1 Cyclobacteriaceae bacterium | reverse complement strand
TGATGCGCTCAGACTTGCCCTGATGCGTTATCAATTCGGAGATTTTGGCCTCCAGCTCCAGAAAGGAAAACTCCCAGATGAGCCCACGTTCCTTGAGCCGTCTCAGGTGCTGCGATTGCAGCTGCATCACGGCAGCACATTTGTTGGTTTGTGAGAGCACGTGTTTGTGCTCTTTTTCGCTCAGGTAGTTTTTCAGATCATCCTCCAGCGTAGATTCCAACTCTGGGATATGTATGGCGTCCAGCCAGTTTTTGTTGTATTTATTTCGTCTGAAAGACTCCCAGGGTTTGAGCTCTCTCATGGCATGTCTGAGACAGGTGAGCCACGCGATATGTCTTAGAAGCACCTCATTCTTGTGCTGATAAAGTTCCTCATCGCTAGCAGGGTCTTTTGCATATTCATTGGTAATCATATCCAGCACCATGATGCCGAAGACTCTGGAGTCGTTGACTATGCCGCCCCAGATCTGTCTGGCCTCCCACAGTCGGCCATACACAGCGTTGCTCTGAAAGCCAATGAGGAATGCCACCGCGGTACCGATCAGAGCGAGGGCGGTCCATGGCACCTGGAGCCAGTGAAGTCCCAAAAGCTCGTATAGAGCCGTGACAATAATGGACCAGATCAAGAAAAACCTAAGCTCTCGGCGGGTCCAGTGAATCATGGTGAGGCCACCGTATTTCTTTTTAGTGTACATGGAAATTCAATTTGCTGATAACTAAAGTATCGAATTTGAAATTATAATACGATCTAATATGGATTATTGGCAATGGCGTGTGAGTTATGACAAAAATCAGTATCGAACATTCAAATTCATTTTAATTTCCCCTCATGTCAAGTTTTAGAATTCGTCCCAGGTTTAAGCACCTGATCGAAAACACCGAAAAAGCAGAGCTGGAAAAACATATTTGTGATGAGCTGAGGAAAACCAAGCAGTTCGTTTTCACGCATATCATTGGGCATATTTATATCAAAATTCACCCAAAAGAGCAGCATGTTTGGTCACCTCAGCTTCATTTGTCCTTTGAGCAGGAGGGCGAAAATATGATAGTGAGGGGCTTGTACGGACCTAACCCCACGGTGTGGGCTTTTTTCTTTTTCGGCTATGTGGGTTTGGGTATTCTTACCTTGTTTGCGGGCATGTGGGGCACGAGCCTTTGGAGTCTCGGCAAGGAAGCTACTGTGTTGTGGTTTGTTCCACTATTTGGCGTTTTGGCATCTGGCCTGTACATCGTGAGTCAGGCAGGGCAGAAGCTAGGGGCACAGCAGATGTTCGACATCCATCATTTTTATGAGGGTGTTTCTCACAATAAAATTGTGGTGAGCTAAGGTGCTAAGCCTATCGGAAAAAATCACCCTCCAAAATAGGCTTTGATATGGTCGTAATGGATCTCTTCCAAATCACCAACTACCAGATCGGCTTTGCTGTAATCCTGATTTTTGCTGTGCTCGCTATCAAAAGCCACGGCAAAGATTCCTGCCCCTTTGGCGGCTTCTATGCCATTGGTGGCGTCTTCTATTACTATGCATTCATCAGGGCTAAAACCAGTGGCTTCCGCCGCTTTGATGAAGATCTCAGGGTGAGGTTTGGAAGCTTTGAGTTCTGCGCCACTTAGCTTGGCTTTGAAATAGCGGTTGAGGTCAAAACGCTTAAAAATGCGCTCTATGCTGGCCATGGTGGCGGAAGAGCCAAGTACGAGCGTCAGGCCATTGGCATAATAGTTTTCGATCAAGTCTCGCACGCCATCGATCAGGTCAAATGTCTTGTCGTTTTCAAAAATAACATTATAATATCTGCGCTTGATGGCGGCCAGTTCTTCAGGAGAATGGTTTAGACCAAAATGTTCCTTTATCTGCTTACAAAGGTTAATGGTGGACTTGCCTGTAAGCGAATCATACAGTTCTGCTGAGACGGTAACACCTACTTCATCAAACATCTGGTGGTAGGCCTTGTAATGGAGCGGCTCACTGTCTATGATCACACCGTCCATATCAAAAATAGCAGCTTTGAGCATGGGCTTTTTTTGGTTGCGAAGATATGAATTTGGAGTGAAGCCTGTAGCGGCTACTTGTGTCTTTGTTAATTTCGAATCGTCCGCTTTATGGAGTTTTTATTAACTCCTTTTATAAAAGAGGAGCAACTGCAGTATAAGCCCTATTGCAATGAGGATTCCTATTTCAATTTTCGACATCAGGTTGCTTTTCTCTATGGCTTTATTAGATTGATCTATTTGCCGTTTCCCTTCTTTTAACTGAATTTCGAAAAGGTCATCGAGGTGTGTGCTTATTTCCTCATATTGGGCTAAAAGGGCATTTTTAGAGTCTTCTTCGTTCCACTTCCCACTTTCTGCCAGACTGGTCTCTAACATAAAAGCATCATTCATTTCTTCCTGCAAGGAACTGTATAAGCGCGTTTCCTTTTCGGTGAGTTTGGTTTTGGAATACTTGAGCATTAGCTCTTCAATCTCGTTCTTATTTGACTCGAGAGACACAAAGGGGCTATCTGACTCAGCTTTTAGAAGGGTTTCTTGTTTGTGGTGAAAGTTGCTGGCCATTTTGTAGATATAATCCTTCACGACCAGTCGATCCTCATAGACAGTTTTTAGCGCTCTTTCTACTACCTCAAAGTGTTGGTTGTCCATCATATTGGTGGCCAGCACTAGTAAGAAAACTACTGTTAAAGCTACAATTCCCTTTATTCGGTTGACAATGCCCATCTTTCTTTCTGTTGTTGTTTTAGCCTGACGGCTGATTTGAATAAATATAAAGCCTTTGGTGAAAAAGGCAATCAGTATAAAGACTGAATTGAGAATGGTTTTGATTTGTTTGCTGTCGCAAACAAAAAAAGCCGACCAAAAGGCCGGCTTTTCAAACCTGAAAGGTCTAAAACCTATTTTCTCTTATCATAGATTTTTTTCGCGCCGTAAGCACCTCCGGCTAGCAAAAGCAAACTCAACCCACCATCAATAGGTGTGGCTGGTGGTGCAGACGGTTGAGCCAAGGCAGGAATTGCTGCGCACATCAATACTGGTAAAAATAGAACGAGTTTCAATATGTGATTTTTCATAATTTCTTAGTCCTTTAATTAGTAAACGAATTTTTTAGTTAGCGTGCCGTTGGTCGACTGAACCTTCAGAATGTAAATTTCACCTGACTGTAAGTTGACTGGTTTGATCCATCTTCCTTCATTGAAGCTTTCGTTGTTCAATGCAATCATTGATTTACCCGAAATATCAAAAATGTGGATATCAGCACTTTTAACTGATGAACCGAGTACAATGTTGAGTTTACCAGCATTGTTATAAACGTTGAAATCTGACACTGTTTGAGTGCTGAGTGTAGCGCTGGTAAGGGATAATTCTATCTCTCCGCTACCTGAAGTCAGATTGAGCGACGCTGCTCCCTTTGATAAATTGTAACTCACGCCATTGTGGTTGGCTATGACATTGAATCCAGTTGGAATTCCTTCTATCTCCTTGATAGACAAAGTGTAAACTCCGGCTTCTTTCACGTCGTAACCCAGCGTAAGCTGCATGTCACTGTTTAATTCCGGAAGCCCCTGAATTGCAAATTTTGAATCTTCTATCATGGAGTAAAAAGCAAAATTCTCGTTACCCACAAGTTTAGGCGCATCAAAGAGCCTGTCTACTCCGATGGTAGCATCTGCTCTGAAGCCAAACAACACCTCATTATAAAAATCACCGCTTAAGGCAAGTTTTAAAGTTGACTGATCAACAGATCTGTAAAAATTGTCGTCAGAGTTTGCTCCAGCTATGTCTGTTTGCATGAGAGGAGTAAAGTCAACGGTAGCATCAGAAGTAGCATGGACAAAGAAACCTTGCATGGAACCTATGTCTGTGTTGGCAGCTGTTACGTTGCTGCCTGATACTCCATCACCGAGATTTTCAGAGCCTACAGTTCCGATATCATTGACTGTTACATAGTCTCCACCACGGTCGCTTGCGTCAGCGTTTTGCCCACCGTCATTCCAGAGATAAACAGAACCGTCGATATTAGCGTTTGCCGCAAGGAATGAAACGATGGAAATTGAAGCAGTATATGGGTTTGCTACAATGTTGAAACCGTCTCCAGCTGTAGAAATAGCCACTGATTGATCTCCCGACACCAGGTCGCCAGTCAAAGAAACCGCGGGTGCTGCTGCATCATATCCGGCAAAATATCCCGTTCCGGGCATCATCGGGCCGGCAGGGGTAGCCCATGCTGAGCCATCCCATCCGTAAAGGTAATCTGCGGACAAGTCAGAAAGGTCTGCTCCGAAAACAGGAGAACCTACTATGCTGTAACCACCGCTTCCGGTAGTGTTTCTCATGACTGTAGCAGTTCCTATGGCAGACTCCATGATAGCCAGTGAGGCTCCCGATTCTATGGTTAGTCCTCCATTTTCAGTTACTTCAATATTGTTAACCGACATATCGCCAGATACAGTAAGAGGAGCATCCACCATTACATTGTCACTTGCTGTTGGTCCTGATCCATTGTTCCACGCAGAGCCATTCCATATCACTGTTTCCATGTCTATGCTCGTAAGTGATATGTTGTCTATCCAGACAGTATTGGCTCCATCACCACCATTGTCTCCCTGTATTCTTATATAACCAGAAGTTGCAGATGCGGTACCAACTATGGCTATAGTTGTGAAATCTGTAAGGTTGCTAATACTCACACTTTTAGCTCTATCTTCAATTCCAATTATAGATACGTCTAGCTCGCGTGTATCAGCCCAGTTTGATGTCTTGACATCAAACATTAATGAATACTCTGCACCTTGTGTTACGGTTATGGGGCGTTCAATAAGAAAGCCAAAGCCTCCGTCTGTAAATTCAAGAGCACCACTTCCACCTACACCTGCTGAGGCATTTTGGCCGGTGCTGGTAAATCCAGATGATCCAACAAAAGCACCCCAGTTAGACGCATCATCTGCGGTTTCAAATTCTTCTTCGTAAAAGCTTTCCAGAATGAAAGGTTTGTTAACGCTGAGAGTGATGTTGTCAATCCAAACCGTATTGGCACCATCACCGCCATTGTCTCCTTGGATGCTTATATAGCCAGAAGTTGCAGAAGCCGTGCCACCAATAGTTATAGTTGTGAAGTCAGTGAGGTCACTGATACTAACACTTTTCGAGTTGTCATCGATTCCTATAATTGACACATCGAGCTCTCTCGTATCAGCCCAGTTTGATGTCTTAATATCAAATGTCAACGAGTAATGATATCCTGCTGTGGCTGTGATCGCACGTTCGATAAGAAAGCCAAAGCCTCCATCTGTAAATTCAATAGCTCCAGTTCCGCCAACACCGGCTGTTGCATTGTGACCTACTTCGGTAAACCCTGAAGACCCAACGAAAACACCCCAGTTGGATACATCGTCAGCCGTCTCAAACGATTCGCTGTAAACGATCCAGTCCTGAGCCATGGAACTACCGGCAAATAGGACTGAAAGGATTAATAGTAAAATTACTTTCTGCATAAATTTTTGATTAAGTGTGAAAAATAAACTGGTTTGATCTTAACAGTTAGTCAGCTGAAAAAGGATAATAAGCTTGTTTGTGCTTATTTGCTTGAAAAATTAAAGGTTGTTGCGCTTTTATGCTGATCTAATTCTAAAAATAAACAATAATATGCTGTTTATTGCTGTTTTAATTGCATTTATTAGAGTGTAAATAACGGGTTTAATTGATTTTCAGCGCTTCTTTTCTTAAATCCGACAATTAAGCACAATAATTTTGCGGGTGTTTGCATCTTTACTTAATGCGGTTTTTATAATTTATTTGCCGTTTTGAGATTGATGTTTTTTGACATTGCCCGGTCAAAAGTGTTTCTGATGTACGTTTTAGAATTTTAGTTTCTTTTTTGACAAGAGTGGAAACTTGTGCCGCTGGAGAAAATTGAAATGGTTTTACTTCTATAAAAGGGATTACTAATATTGAATTTCTATTATTGCGCCATTTATTATGCAAAACCAATGGCGAAATTCCTCACAACTTATCAGGTTACATCAGAACTGGAGTCTATAATTATCAATTCATCAGAATTTCTAGTTTTGGTAACTCCATTCGTAGATTTCCCAAAAACACTGTTCGAACGGGTCATAAGTGCTTCAAATCGAGGTGTGAAGATTACTTTGATTTATGGTAAATCAGAACTCACAAATTCGCAGAAAGAACTTGTTATGAGAGTTGGCCAACTCGAAGTTTTCTATCTCGATAATTTGCATGCCAAATGTTATTACAATGAATCCAAATTGATAATTACCTCAATGAACCTTTACGACTATTCTGCCAAAAACAATAGGGAGATGGGTGTTTTGATAGATTCAATTGAGGATTCAGCATTATATAAAGAAGCGGTATTAGAGGCTCAGGATATCAAGGGGTTTGCAACCGCTATAAAAAGGATCTCTGACTCTATTGGTTCTGAGGATCGCAAGATAGAGAACCAAGTCAGCAATTTTGAGGAGGATAGTATATTCAACGAAAATCTACTTCGATTTGAAGACTCTTCCTTTATAAATCGAATTCAAGTATTCAGTAAAACACCTTATTATGGTATTAAATACCTTAAGGCTTACTGGCTTAAACTTGACGAAAAGGACTTTCACTTGAGGTTTTACTTTAATAAAAAGGGTTTTTTGCAATATGTCGATCACTATAAGGATGGAGAAGTTTTCGAAGAGGAAACTGTCGATTTGAAATCATCTACGTTATACTACCTATTTATTTCAGTCATTAATGTTATCCATGGAAGATTTGATATTCATACTTACCATATAGATTGGCAAACAAGTATTTCCGATGTGCTTTCATGGCAGGAAAGAGAAGAGCTTTTAGAATATTTTGAAAGTGAATTTGGTATCACAATTCCCTACAAAAACTGCGTCAATTTTAGTCAACTTCTCAATAACATGCGTCAGGCAATGCTTTAAGATAAGAATGACCTTTGACACTGCAATTTCTTGATTTATCCATGATCGCAGAAAAGACTAACCACTCAAAACTCAAAACTCGTCGCTCATCTCCTTTAACCTTTTTTAACATGGGTTATCCCTTGAAAAAGTATATTCAGACTTGTATTATTGCGGCCTTAAACAACCTAATATTCAAAACATTATGTCAATACTTGTAGAGAACCTCACCAAGAAATACGGTGAGCAAAAAGCGGTTAATGACATATCATTTGAGATAAAGACGGGAGAGGTAGTAGGTTTTCTAGGACCCAATGGTGCCGGTAAGAGTACCACCATGAAGATCATAACCTGCTTCATGGCCCCTTCTTCAGGTGATGTGAGACTAGACGGTAGCTCGATCCATTCTGATCCTGAGCTGATCAAAAAGAAAATCGGTTATTTGCCGGAAAACAATCCACTCTATTTAGATATGCCCATAGTGGACTACCTGCGCTTCTCTGCGGAGGTACAGGGTGTTGAGAAAAGTCTGATTCCATCTCGCATCGGGGAGATGATAGACAAATGCGGTCTCGATAGGGAAAAGCACAAAAACATCAACGAGTTGTCTAAGGGATACAGGCAGAGAGTAGGGCTGGCACAAGCTATGATTCACGACCCTGAGATCTTGATCCTGGATGAGCCCACCACGGGACTTGACCCGAACCAGATCGTGGAGATCCGCAAGCTCATCAAAGATATAGGCAAGGAGAAAACGGTTATTTTGAGTTCGCACATCCTCTCTGAGGTAGAAGCTACCTGTGATCGCATTCTGATTATCAATCGCGGCAGAATCGTGGCAGATGGCACTTCTGACACGCTTCGTTCTCAGTCTCAAGGGCAGGAGCTGCTGAAAGTCAACATAGAAGCAGACCCTGAGAAGGTGGAGAGTGCAGTGCTCGGGTTGAGCTGCGTAGAGAAAGTGACTGGCGTGGAAGGTAAGTACGGTTGGTTCAATGTACAGAGCAAGCCTGATATGTCTTCGCGTAAGGAAATCTTTGATCTCTGCGTGAAAAATAAATGGTATTTGATGGAAATGACTGGTCTGGAGACAAGGCTGGAAGATGTATTCCAAAAACTAACTAAATAATAGAGAGATGGGTAAAATTTGGATAATTACAAGAAGAGAACTCGCGTCGTTTTTCGACTCGCTCATCGCTTATGTGCTCATCGCATTGTTTTTATTGTTGAGTGGCATTTTCACATGGCTGGCCAGTACCAATGTGTTTTTCATAGGGCAGGCTACCATGCAAGTGTTTTTTAGCATCGCATTTTGGTCGTTGTTCTTTTTTATACCAGCCATCACCATGAGGATGATAGCTGAGGAAAACCGTGCCGGAACGATTGAGCTGTTAACAACAAAAGCCGTCAGTGATAGTCAGATTGTATGGGGCAAGTTCCTCGCATGTTTGATACTGGTAGCTGTGGCTCTGATTGCCACACTACCATATTATATCACCATCAGTCAGCTAGGCAATATTGACGATGGCGCAGTTATCGGTGGATATATCGGGTTGTTGCTACTATCAGCCAGCTATATCAGCATTGGTTTGTTTGCGAGCAGCATTACACAAAATCAGATCGTGGCATTTCTATTGGCATTGGCTGTCGGCATTCTGTTTCAGCTCATCTTTGACGTACTGGGCAATTCTGTCAGAGGTGGAGTAGGTGAGATTCTGAGCTACCTCAGCATGAGCGTTCATTTTGAGTCGATCAGTCGCGGAGTTGTGGACAGCAGAGATCTGGTGTACTTCGCCTCCATCATAGTGTTGGGCACTTTGCTATCGCAAATGATGCTTTCGAAAAGAAATTGGCAATCATAAAACCATAAGACGATGAAGAAAAAGAATATCATAATACAACTGATAGTCGTTTTGGCCATCATCCTGGTAGCCAATTTGATATCGAACAGTCTGTATTTTAGACTGGATTTTACAGAAGACGATCGGTACACATTCAGCCAGGCAACAGAGGATGTGCTGGACGAGCTAAATGGTGTGATCACAATCAAAGCATATTTCTCTGAAGACCTTCCGGCTCAGCTGTTGAAAAGCAAGCAAGATTTTAAAGATCAGCTGGTTGAGTATGAAACGCGATCAGGAGGCAATATCGTTTTTGAGTTTATCAACCCCAATGAAAGTGAGGAGACTGAAAGAGAAGCGCAGCAGCAGGGAATCAGTCCTGTCATGATCAATGTGCAGGAGCGAGATCAGGTACAGCAGCTGAGAGCCTACATGGGAGCTGTATTGAAAATGGATGACCGCACGGAGATTATTCCATTGATTCAGCCCGGAGCAGGTCTTGAATATTCTTTGACTACTGCCATTAAGAAAATCTCTATTACGGACAAGCCTAAACTCGGTTTGATTCAAGGGTACGGAGAGCCTGCTTTGGCAGCCATACCACAGCTTTTGGAGCAGCTCAACGTCTTGTATGAGGTGGAGGAGTTTCAGCTCAGGGATCAGGAGACCATTCCATCATACTATCGGTCATTGATTTGGGTAAACCCAACTGACTCCATCAATCCTTCGGATTTTTCCAAACTTGACAGTTATCTCAACAATGGCGGAGGCCTGTTTTTGGCATATGCCAATGTAGAGGGAGATCTGCAGCAGGGCTTGCTTTCAAAGACCACAGACGTAGGAGTGAAGGGCTGGCTGGCAAGAAAAGGAATCACCATAGGTGACAACTTTGTGATCGATGCTAATTGCGCCAGCGTAAACGTGCAGCAGCGACAGGGGTTTTTCACTATCAACAGCCAGGTGCAGTTCCCATACTTTCCTCAGGTCTCCTCTTTCGAGGATCACCCAATTACCAATGGGCTGGAGGGAATCATGTTGCCATTCGTAAGCTCTATCAGTTTCAACTCAGCCGATACGGCGGCTTCTTTTGTGCCATTGATCTACTCTTCTGAAGAGTCAGGGTTGGTGACCCCACCTACATATATTGACATCCAGAAGAAGTGGAAAGACTCGGATTTTGCAGCTGGTCCTCAGGTCCTTGCAGCCGGGCTTGTTTCGGGAGACTCCAAGATTGCCGTAGTGACCAATGGAAGTTTCATAGTGAATGGTGAAGGCCAGCGACCACAGCAGTTGAGTGCGGATAATGTAAACTTTGCTGCAAACTCAGTTGACTGGATCGCCGACGATACAGGATTGATTGACCTCAGAACAAAAGGCATCACATCCAGACCTTTAGATCAGGTTGAGGATAGCACTAAGCTTCTCTTGAAATGGGGCAATGTGATAGCTCCGGTATTGTTGCTTTTGATCTATGCCTTTATCAGGTGGCAGATGAACAACAGAAAACGTCAACGATGGATGCAGGGTAATTACAACTAAACAATCGAGATATGTTTAAAGGAAACAATACAATAAAACTTATCGCAGTTCTCGGCATTTTGGTTGGAGCCTATGCCGTGGTGAAGCTAACCTCCGATGGAGGAAGAAGTAAATCCTACCGTGAAGTATTGGTAGAGGTTGATACCGCTAAAGTGACGAGGGTAGAAATCTCCGGAGCAGACAATAATACCATCCTTGAAAAAGGAGAAAATGGATGGATTGTGAATCAAGACAAGAAAGCTGTAGCTGCTACAGTCAAAACCATGCTGAGCAGCCTGAACGGGATAAAGCCATCAAGACTGGCATCCAGATCTGAAGAGTCCTGGAAAGATTTTCAGGTCGATTCTGCCGGAACCAGAGTTCAGGTTTACGAAGGATCGGATGAGGCACTTGATTTGATCATTGGCCGATTTGGGGTAGAAGGACAGAGGTCGTATTACACGTATGTGCGACTGGAAGATGAAGCTGACACCTATGTAGCCAATAATTTCATGGGTATGAGTGTCGGTAAAACGGGAGCTGATTATCGCAACAATGTAATCATGCGTTTAAAGAAAGACTCGATAAGCTCAGTAGATTTCATTTACTCCGAAGGCACTTATAACCTGTCAAAGGATGGCGACAGTTGGGCCATGGCTGGAGTTGCAGCGGACTCTGCTGCCATCGCTGACTTTCTCAGCGCACTCAATTTTGTGAGTAGTAAAAACTTTGAGGATGGAACTATCGGTGAATCTGACAAGGAGGTAGTGATCCACCTCAATGGAAGTGATGATATCACTGTGAAGTCTTTTGGCGAAGGTATTTTGAATTCATCTTATAACGAGTCTGAATACTTCAACGACCAGACGGCCTATGACAAAGTATTCAAGTCGCCTGAGTATTTTACTTCAGGAGAATAGAAACGCCACGTTTGAATCATAAATAAAAAAAAGCCACCCGGGAGGGTGGCTTTTTTTGTTATACCTGAAACTGAGTTTGAGCGATAACCAGAATCCAGACACGTTCGAGCAATATCAATATCTTTTAGATAAAAATCATTAACTTACATCTGTGTATTTAGTACACACTTATTAATTAACCCATTTATTAGTAATGACAACAAACGAAAACCTAAAAAATAAAGTGGCGGTGGTCACAGGCGGTGGTGGTGTGCTATGCGGAGTGATGGCCAAAGAGTTAGCAGTACAAGGCGCAAAAGTAGCCGTGCTTGATTTGAAAAAAGCAGCAGCCGAGAAACTCGCAGATGAGATCAAATTGGCTGGTGGTACAGCCATAGGAGTAGAGGCCAACGTACTGGATAGAGATAGCTTGAGTGCGGCACGTAAAGAAGTTTTGTCTCACTTGGGAGAATGTGATTTGCTAGTAAATGGAGCGGGGGGTAATCACCCAAAGGGAACCACGTCTAAAGAATTTTTTATGAAGGAGCACATGGGGCAGGAGGGGCTGACCACTTTCTTCGATCTTGATCCGAAGGGAGTGGAATTTGTCTTCAATCTGAATTTCCTGGGTACTTTGCTTCCTACCCAGATCTTTGCTCAGGACATGATTGGCAAGCCAGATTGCTCCATTGTCAATATTTCCTCGATGAATGCATTTACACCTCTAACGAAGATTCCAGCATATAGCGGAGCTAAGGCTGCTGTGAGCAACTTTACACAGTGGCTTGCGGTACATTTTGCTAAAGAAGGTATCCGTGTGAATGCTCTGGCGCCAGGTTTTTTCCTAACAGAGCAAAACCGCACTCTGCTTACCAACGAAGATGAAAGTCTAACTACCAGAGGTCAGCAAATCATTGATCAAACACCGATGGGACGCTTTGGAGCAGCTGAGGATTTGTTGAGTACATTTATGTGGCTATGCAATCCTGCTTCAGCATTTGTTACGGGTGTGGTAGTACCTGTAGATGGAGGTTTTAGTGCCTATAGTGGTGTATAAGTGACTTCTGAAAGTTTTTGTCGAACTAAAATAACAACAAAGCCATATGAGTGGACTTGAACAAACCTGGAGATGGTATGGGCCTAAAGACCTTATCCCATTGTCGCATATCAAAATGGCAGGAGCTACAGGTGTAGTCACTGCACTTCATCACATCCCCAATGGAGAAGTCTGGACACTGGAGGAAATAAACAAGCGTAAGAATGAAATAGAAGATGCAGGTCTCACCTGGTCTGTGGTGGAGAGTATTCCTGTGCACGAGGATATTAAAAAACGAACGGGGAAATACGAGCAGTACATTGAAAATTACCGTCAGAGTATAAAAAACCTGGGGGCCTGCGGGATAGATATTGTTTGCTACAACTTTATGCCCGTACTCGACTGGACCAGAACAGATTTGGCTTATGAAGTAGCCGATGGCTCTAAAGCCTTGCGATTTGATGCGGCACAATTTGCAGCTTTTGAACTTTACCTTTTGAAAAGACCCGGAGCAGAAGAGGTTTACTTCTCAGAGATGAAAACAAAAGCCAGGGCTGTTTTTGAAACAATGACAGATGAACAGAAGAACCTGTTGGTCAACAACATAATAGCCGGACTGCCAGGAGCAGAAGAAGGCTATACCTTGGAGCAATTTCAAAATGTATTAGATACATATAGTCAAATCGGTGATAATCAGCTTCGCGAAAACCTATATCAATTTTTGAGAGAAATAATCCCAGCAGCGGAAGAATCAGGAGTGTTGATGGCCATTCATCCAGACGATCCTCCATTTCCGATTCTCGGACTCCCAAGAGTAGTGAGCACAGAAGCTGACGCTAAGCAACTGATAGAGGTAGTGGATAGTCCGAACAATGGCTTGTGCTTTTGCACGGGTTCATATGGTGTGAGAGCTGACAATGACCTTCCTGGTATGATTGATAGACTTGGGCACAGGATCAATTTCATTCACCTTAGGGCAACCAGTAGGGATGCTGAAGGAAATTTCCATGAGGCCGATCATTTGGATGGTGATGTTGATATGTATGCTGTTATGAAACGGTTGGTAGAGGAGCAGGAAAGGCGAAAGGCTGAAGGAAGAGAAGATATACGCATGCCTATGCGTCCGGATCATGGTCATCAGATGCTGGATGACCTCATGAAAAAATCCAACCCCGGCTATTCTGCTATAGGGAGGTTGCGCGGGCTTGCTGAGCTCAGAGGGCTAGAACTTGGAATAAGAAGAAGTAGATAAGAGTTAGTTGTTTGTATATTTGAAAAGGATCACCTACTATGGGTGGTCCTTTATTGGTTTATACCATTTCATTCAATTATAAAAAGATGAAGAAGGATCTCTATTGGGTAGTAATTTTTGTTTTAACTCTATTTTTGATTTTCACAGCTTCATACGGCAAAATAAAGTCTGATTATCATTTAGATTTACTTGAATCCTGCAAGATAGAGGTATATGAACTGCAGCGAAAGGTGCAGGCAGATAGTCAAACTATAGAAGAGCTGGAGAGCAAACTTGAAGAAAGCTCTGAGTGATAATTCATGGGTTTACGAACCAAAACCAATGATTCGTCGTTCACTTTGAAATAATTAAATTAGCTATATGAAATTGAAAATTGCAGCAGTTGGCTTTCTTGCCTTACTCTTAGCAGGTCTAAATCAAGTATCGGCTCAGGATCATATCGAGTGGTTAACATTTGAAGAGGCTATTGCCAAATCAGAAAAAAAGCCGAAGAAGATTCTCATTGACATTTATACAGACTGGTGTGGGTGGTGCAAGAAAATGGACAAGGATGCTTATGAAAATGAAAGTCTTGTGCAATACATCAACAAAAACTACTATGCCGTAAAGTTCAATGCCGAGCAAAAGGAAGATATCGAGTTTGACGGCCATACGTTCAAATATGTGGCCAATGGCAGGAGAGGCGTTCACCAGCTGGCAGCTGCGCTTACCAACAACAAGTTGAGCTATCCGACTACTGTGTATATGAATGAAGATCTACAAATTATTCAATCAGTGCCCGGATATATGAATGCCCAATCAATGGAGCCGATTCTTACCTACTTTGGTGAGAATGCCTTCAAAGACACTCCATGGACAGAATATCAAAAAAGTTTTAAATCTGAACTTTGATGCAACCATGTTTATTTTAGTGAGTCTTTAGAAATAAAAACTCATTAATATGAATAAAATAGCAGCAATAGCAGCACTCGTATTTGTTGGATACGGTGTTTCAGCACAAAACTCCGAGACAAGAAAGCTTTCTTCTTTTGATGAAGTATCCGTTTCTCAGGGAATCGAAGCTTACTTATCTGAAGGTTCTGAAGAAAGCGCCCGCATCGAGATAGATGGTAATATTGATCTTGACGAAGTGCTAACTGATGTCAACGGGGGAACCCTAAAAATTCATCTGGACGGAAACAATTATCGCAATGTTGATGTGCAGGTTTATGTCACCTACAAACGACTGGAAGGACTAAGGGCATCTTCTGCAGGGTCCATTGAGGTCGAGGATGATGTGGAGTGCGATTGCTCATTTGACATAGATGTGAGCAGCGCTGGAGAAGTGGAAGTCAGGGTAAAGGCTGACGAAATTGAAATGGAGGCCTCAAGTGCAGGAAATATTGATGCACGTGTTTTTGCCAATGATTTGGAAGCTTCTGTGTCAAGTGCAGGTGATATTGACATCTCTGGGAAAGTTAGAGAGATAGAGGTAACAGCCAGCAGCTCGGGTGATTTCTCTGGATATGATTTGGTGTCCGAAGAAGCAGACCTCAGAGCCAGCAGTGGAGGTTCTATTAAAGTTACGGTTACCAAAGACATCACGGCCCGTGCCAGCAGCGGTGGATCCATTAATTATAAAGGCAACCCGGAGTATGCTGACAAAGAATCGAGCAGCGGCGGATCAGTAAGAAGAAATTAACTCAAAGCCATTCGGTCTAATTGATTTTGAAGCCAGCTCAGATTATTGGGCTGGCTTCACTTTATTTGCGGTATGAAATATTGCTATCTGTTCATTGCCTCCATACTCATTTTTAGTTGCGCCCCGAGCAAGGAGACCAACCGTGATCGCTTCTTCATGCAGGGCAATCATGAGTTGGCCAATCAGAACTACGATCAGGCAGTGGATTTTTATACCAAGTCCATTGAGAATGATCAGAATTTCGCGAAAGCCTTCAATAATCGAGGTGTTGCCAGGTTGGAAGACGGCCACCCATATGAAGCCATTCAGGATTATAACCAAGCCATCCTGATCGACCCTCAATATTATGATGCTGTTTTTAACAGAGCGTATGCATATGAGTCTGTAGGTAAGCTGGAAAGTGCACTTAAAGATGTTGGATTTCTAGAGTCTGTCTATCCCGATTCGGCATATGTCCATTTCTATAAAGGCCTACTCCAAACCAGCAACAGACAGTATCAGGACGGCCTCCAGAGTTTTCACCGATCCATAGCCCTGGACACGGTCAATATGGAGAGTTATGTAAACCTGGCCACATTATATTTTTTCACTGACGATTTGGATTCTGCACGATATTGGCTGAAATATGTCCTCAGGAAAACGCCAAATGAACCAAATGCCTACAATACATTGAGCCAAATTTACCTGGCCGAAGGCGATCATCAAAATGCGTTGATTACCATCAACCATGCCTTGCAGATAGTGCCGCAGGAGCCTTACTTTCTCAACAATCGAGGACTGGTTTATTTAGAAATGAAAGACTATGACAAGGCACTAAAAGATATCAATAAGAGTATTTTGCTCAACCCTAACAACGCCTGGGCTTACAGAAACAAGGGAGTATATTACCTCTCTCAGGAAAATTATGATCGCGCGATCGAGCTGCTGAATGATGCCATAAAACGCAACGAATTCATTGATGAAGTATTCGCTTATCTTGGAGAGGCCTATTTGGCCAAAGGTAATAAGCAAGAAGCCTGTGCTCAATGGGCACGAGGGGCTGATGTGAAAGAAAAGCGCTCAAAAAAACTACTTTCTCAGCATTGTAATTAATACTCTTCCTCTGATAAAAAGATCAGCTGATACAAAGATGCAAGATGCGAGAAGAGCACTGCCGGCACAACAAAAGTTGGTAGATATACATATGGAAAATAGAAAACCGCAATATTGGGTTTTGCCAATACCTCAGGATCATAAAAATACGGTGTTGCCGCTATCGCGCGAATCACGATGTTGAATAGCAATCCCAATGCAATTAGGTTCCAGATGATCGCGGCTATCTTGCTTTTACTTCTCAAACCAACAAGAAAGATGGCCGCAAAAGGAGCTGTGATGCCCGAAATGATGTCATGGTTCATGCCCTGAAAAGTGAGTTGCTCGGGCAGCATGCCTTCCAAAAAAAGCCACCAAAGCACAATCTCCACGGGCACACGAATAATATGTATGTGTGTAAGTGTAGTAATGGGCATTCTCCCAATAAAATCCCTTGACCTTTTGATACTAAACAGTCCGATAATGGTCAACAGACTCATTCCCACAAACACGAATAGATGTGGCGGAAACCCGGGAAAATCTAAAAAATAATCATTGAAAGCCAGCAGTGCGATAACAAAAAGCCAGATTGCCATGAATGTGACCAACATGGTGGATGCATTACTTTTTTTTGAAGTAAGCTTCACAGCGAAATAAAGGAAGCCGAAGGTGGCAATTACACAACCTAGAAATATGAGGTTGATATATTGGGGTAAATCGTCCATTGGTGACTGTTACTTATTGGGTTAAGTTATCAAATTTTACTTTTAAAATTTATAGATATTTTTGAATTCGATGATTGATGATCTGATTGCCAAACTAGAAAAGAGGTTGAAAGAGCCCTTGCCTGGGGGACAAGCACATGAAAAAATGAAGCCTATTTTGCCTTCAGGCGCACGGCTGAAAGGTGACCCATCCAAAGCGAGGCAAGGGGCGGTGATGCTTTTACTTTATCAGGATAATGGAGAATGGTACTTTCCGCTCATCCAAAGACCATTGTATGAGGGAGTGCATAGCGGTCAGGTTGCCTTTCCTGGAGGTAAGAAAGAGGAGTCTGACGTAGATTTGTTTGAAACTGCGCTGAGAGAAAGTAATGAAGAAATAGGTGTGCAGGCTCAAAATATAGAGGTAATAGGCACACTCAGTAAGTTTTTTGTGGCTGTTAGCAATTATATGGTTTTACCTGTGGTCAGCTTTCATGAAGGCAAGCCGCAGTTTGTTCCAGATGCCAGAGAGGTAGATCACGTAATAGAAGCTCCGCTCAGCCAGCTCATGGATATTGATTTGTTGAAAGAAAAAGAAATACTGGCTGCAAGTGGTTATAGGTTGCGGTCACCATATTTTGAGATTGAGAAAAAGACAGTTTGGGGTGCCACAGCGATGATGCTCAGCGAATTTGTTGATATTGTGAAGGAATTATAATGATACTATGATAACAAACGATGCAGTAATATTAGGCCTTTTGATGGTCATTTTAGGAGGTGTGTTTATTACCTCAAACAGTGATAATCCTTTTTGGAAAAAGTTTTATGGCGTGGTACCTGCCTTGCTGATGTGCTACTTTCTCCCCTCACTTTTACCTACATTCGGAATCATAGACCCCTCACAATCAAAACTTTACTTTGTCTCATCCAGGTATTTACTACCTGCTAGTTTGGTACTGTTTACCATCAGTGTGGATCTGAAAGAAATCATCAAGCTGGGGCCAAAAGCCTTGATCATGTTTCTTACAGGCACGGTCGGTATTATTCTGGGGGGACCTATTTCCATCCTCATATTTTCTGCCGTAGCACCTGAGATTGTATCTGCAGATGCTCCCAATGAGGTGTGGCGAGGTATGACCACAATAGCAGGATCATGGATAGGTGGTGGAGCCAATCAGGCTGCCATGAAAGAGGTCTTTGAAGTAAACGGGGAATTATTTTCCAAAATGGTGGCCGTAGATGTGATTGTGGGCAATACGTGGCTCGGTGTGCTGCTGGCGGGAGTGGGCTTTTCTAAAGTGTTAGATAGAAAGCTCAAATCTGATACCTCTGCTATAGAAGAGCTGAAAGAGAAAATGAACTCTTACCAGCAATCTATAGCCAAGATGCCAACGTTTCTTGATGTGATGAAAATCCTGATGGTGGCTTTTGGCTGTGTAGGGTTAGCCCATTGGCTAAGCGATATCATAGCACCATTTCTGGAAGCAAACTTTCCTTTTTTGAGCACCTACAGTCTTACGTCCGGTTTTTTCTGGCTTGTTGTGATCGCAACTACTTTGGGGGTGATACTGTCGTTTTCAAAAGCCAGAAAACTTGAAGGAGTAGGGGCCTCACGGTTTGGTAGTGCATTTTTATATGTGCTGATAGCTGCAATAGGTATGAATATGAATATCATGGCCATTTTTGAAAACCCGGGATTGTTTTTGATAGGCATTACCTGGATGCTCTTTCATGTGTTGTTGCTGATTATTGTGGCTAAGCTGATCAGGGCGCCATATTTCTTTGTGGGGATAGGCAGCACGGCGAATGTAGGAGGAGCAGCCTCAGCTCCGATTATAGCTGCGGCATTTCACCCATCACTCGCGCCTGTAGGAGTACTGTTGGCCGTATTTGGCTATGTCATGGGTACCTATGGTGCTTATTTGTGTGGGTTGCTTATGCAGGCCGTTTCACAATAGCGGGAGTAATGTGATTGTCCATTTACGAACACAAACATGTCAGGAATTGGGCATTGTCAGCAGTCAGTGATAGTATAAATGTCAGGAACACAGGAGGTTGCCTTTTTGGTATTCCTTTTGCAAGGAATGAATCAAAGTAGCATTATGATCAAGTTTTTAGATGTAGATAAATATGTTGAATCCAGATATCAACGCACGTTTATTCTTAAGAGCATCAATCTGGAAATAGGGGAAGGTGAATTTGTCAGTATCATGGGGCCAAGCGGATCGGGTAAATCTACCTTGATGAATATCATCGGTATGCTGGATAGACCCTCTCAGGGGCAATACTACTTCCTGGACGAGCCGGTTCATAAATTCAGTGAGCGAAAAACGTCGAAAATTCATAAAGAACACATCGGTTTTATTTTTCAAGCTTACCACCTCATAGACGAACTCAATGTTTATGAGAACATAGAAACACCATTGCTTTATCGGGGAGTGAAACGCAAGGAACGACAGTCTATGGTGGCCGAAATGCTAGATCGCTTCAATATGGTGGCAAAAAAGGATTTGTTTCCAGAGCAGCTTTCAGGCGGTCAGCAGCAGCTCGTAGGTATTGCCAGAGCGATAATAGGAAAACCAAAACTCCTACTGGCAGATGAGCCTACAGGAAACCTGCACAGTAGTCAGGGTGAAGAAGTGATGGGGTTGCTCAAGCAACTCAACGATGAAGGGATGACCATCATACAGGTAACGCACAATGAAAAATTTGCCGAGTACGGGAGCCGTATTGTGCAACTGGAAGACGGAGCTATCGTTTCCTGATTTTAATATTTTTCCTGTCTCACTCAAAACAGCTATTGCATCTTGCGAGTTATGCCTCTAACTTGGGAGTATAACTAATTCACAATGTCGCTGGAGTCAAAGATCATCGTCATTTTAATAGCAGTGGGTTTTCTAAACCTAATTCTGCGTAAAAACCGCAATTGGATTTTTGGATATCGGTCGCCCAGGGCGATAAAAACCCACGCCAGTTTTGCGCATGCCAACAAGATTTATGGCTGGGGTATGCTGATAGCAGGTGTTGCAAGTTTCGCATTTACCAATTTCTTTGAAAAACTGTATGAAGGAATGGCTTCCTGGTCTAAGGTTGCGTGGTTAGTTGGATATTTTGTTCTGCTATTTATTTTGATCGAATGGAGTTTGTCGAAAACCAAACCTGAAGATTAGGCTCTGAGACCTTGTAAAACTTAACAGCCGCATTTGAAAAAGAATCTGACGTTAGCTGTACTCTTTTCTTATTCTTTTTTTGGTTTCACCCAAACTGAGGATGCTCGCTTTGCCGAATTTGAGGTTGTTTACTCAGCCTTGCCATGGGTCAACGTAGCTGGTGGTGTTGATCAGGGCTTTGTATATATAGATAACCTGGACATCACAGCTACGCTAAATTTTAGCCATCTTTTCAAGTGGGATGAAAGACTTTTACTCTTTGTTTATGGATTAGGCAATCATGGAGGAAAGGCCACCGCGTTAATGGGGGACTTTCAAGTAGCTAGTAATATAGAGGCACCAAAAAGCTGGCGGTTGTTTGAGATATGGATTCAGCAAAACTTTTTCAATGATAGGGTTTCGGTTTTGAGTGGATTGTATGATCTAAATTCAGAATTTGATGTACTCAGCCCCGGTTTATTATTTATCAATAGCTCATTTGGTATTGGAGCTGAGTATGCTCAAAGTGGGGTTAGCGGACCTTCTATTTTTCCTGTTTCCTCCTTAGGTATGCGTGTTAGTAGTGTGCTGTCTAGCAGGGTCAAATTGAAGCTTGCCATACTCGACGGTGTTCCTGGAGATCCCAATCGACTTGCTTCAAACGAAGTGATTTTGAGACGTTCTGAAGGAGCCTTATTCGCTTTTGAAAGCTCCTACCATTTCAAGAATATTGAAAAGAGTGTAAGAGATCGTCAATATGTTACCAGAAGAAAAAAGGTTGGGCGAGAACATGCAACAAGTGCTGATGATAAAATAAATTTTGGAGCTTGGTATTATTCAGCAGCACAGACTTCATTAACCGATTCATTGTCGTCAAGAGGTAATTGGGGCGCTTATGTGGGTATTCAAAACTACTGGCTCAGAGCTGATGAGAGCTATGTTTCATGTTTTGCTCGTTTCGGAGTAGCCAATGATAATTTCAATAGGTTTGGCTCTGCTATTTCCGGAGGCCTGGTTTATTCAGGATTGTCAAAGAAAAGGGAAGATCACCTTGGAGTGGCATTTTCATCTGGGGTCAACGGAAAGTCATACCGGAGGTTGTATATGCCTCACACCCGTGTCGAGACCGTATTGGAGTGTACATATGACATACATTTGCGGAAGTGGCTTATGGTGCAACCTGATATCCAATATGTGATTAACCCGAACACCGAACAAGGTTTATCAAATCCACTGGGCATAAGTGCGCTGATACAGATTAGCCTTTAGAAAAAGCCCTCAGAGCCTTCTGTTGCATTTCTGGTCATTTCATCTGATAGCTCTTTGCCGAGATACCCATCGATGAGATAATGCCCCAAATAGATCAATGGCGTGAGCAAAATCGCTATAGCAAACTTGTAAATGTAATTCGTCACACCTACGGAGAATACCTGATCCAGTGCCCACCTTTTGTCGGCAGGAGCCAGCAGGTAAAATGCAATGGTCAGCACTACGAAGCTGTCAATGAGCTGCGAAACCAGCGTTGAGCCTGTTGCCCTCAGCCAGATCATTTTTGATCCCGTGAGCTTTCTTAGTTTCTGAAAAATAAAAACGTCCAAAAGCTGCCCGATGAGAAAGGCCACAAGCGATCCTACTATGATTCCCATACCTTGTCTGAATAGGGTAGAGAAGGCATAGTTAACATCAAATGGATTTCCATTTGCATCTGTGCTGTTGATGTCCGTCCAAAAGGGGGCAGGAGGTAGCAATGTGACAATGTAGATGGCAATGAAAGCAAATGAGATGCATCCTACAGCTATATAACTTACTTTTCTCACTCCCTGCTTTCCAAAATATTCATTGATGATATCGGTGGTGATGAATACCACGGGCCAAATCACCACACCGGCCGTAAGACTAAAATCCAGTGTGAGGAAAGAGCCAATCGTGATCGCCTGATGTTCTCCTCCGAACGTTTCAAACAAGCTGAAAATCTTGACGCCTATGACTTCTGCAATGAGCGCATTGGTGAGAAAAATAGCCGAGAGGACAATAAATAAATTTTGCTTCTTCGAGAAATTCATGGATTTAAGATACCAAGAATTTCTCTCCCTCAATAGCCAGTGAGGTGTTTTCGAAAACTTCTTTGGCCTCAGCCAATAGCGGCGATAAGTCTTTGTATCGTGTGCTGAAGTGTCCTAAAAGTAGATGCCCGACTTCTGCATCATATGCGAACTTTGCTGCCTGTTTGGCAGTGGTATGGTACGTGATTTCGGCCCGCTCACTCATGTCTTCCATAAAGGTGGACTCATGGTAAACCATATCCACTTTGGCGAGCCTTTGAGCTAAATCTGGCTTGAATCGTGTGTCTGAGCAATATGCGTAGCTAAATGGTCGCTTAGCAGGGAAGGTGACCTCATGGTTTTTAAACAGGAGATCGCCCTCTTCTGAGTAGAGGTCCTCTCCATCTTTTAACTTATTGATTTGGGCAGGAGTAAGAGGACAGTCAATGGCTTTTCTGTTCAGGCCTCTGCGCTTGGGCTTTTCTTTAAAGAGATATCCTGAGCAAGGAACCCGATGATCCAATGGAATGGTCTCTATTGTGAGTTTTTCATCTTCATAAACCACACTATCTGATTCAGGAATCCATTCCTTAAAATCAATATCATAACCAAGCCGTGTTTCTGAATATCTCAGTTGGAGCGTGATGATCTCAGCTAACCCCGGAGGGGCGATGATTTTTAGCAGGGCTTTACGTCCGTACAAATGCAAGGTGGAGAGCAAGCCAATTAAACCATAATAATGATCCCCATGCAAATGAGAGATTAAAATGAAGTTGATACGCGACAGCTTAATCTTGTATTTTTTTAGCAATAACTGAGTGCCCTCACCACAGTCGATGAGAAAATACTTGTCCTGAATTCTCAAAAGCTGCGAGGTGTGATGCCGATTATGGGCAAAAGCCGCAGAGTTGGATCCTAGTATTTGTAATTCTAGTGCCATTTAAAAGTGTTAAATGGCACTAGAGGGAATACTTCTTTAGGTAGGTTAGGTTGGTTCATGGCTGGATACGACCTTACTCTTCCAGTCCACCTTTTTCTTCCAAACCTCTTTTGAGGGCATTCATATATACAGTGTCGATGGCTTCTTTTACCGTTGGTAAAATCTGCATTACCTTGTCCAGCTGACTGATACTGATCAGTTTAGATACATGCTCAGTAACGCCACAAAGCACAAATGAACCGGTCTCAGAGAAAATTCTGTTGCCCACGAGTAGTGCGCTCAACCCTGACGAATCAGAATACTTTACGTTTTTCAGATTCACGATGACGTTCTGAACTCCCTCTGCTTGAAGCGTTACAAACTCAGACTTCACTTCCGGACTCACCACTGAATCCAGTTTTGTTTCGTCTATAGTTATCACTGTGTATTGGTCTTGTCTGTCTATTGAAAATTTCATATTGCTAATTCAATGTTGTTTTTAATTCTATTTAATATATCGGGACTTTGATCCTTCACGAAGCTCTGTCCGGTGATTTTCTCGAAAAGCTCAATGTAGCGTTCTGAAACGGAAGTAACAAAAGTGTCGTCCATTTCAGGAACCTGCTGGCCATCTTTTCCTTGAAAGCCATTGCTGATCAGCCATTGCCTCACAAATTCTTTTGACAACTGCTTTTGGGTTTCTCCTTTTGCTTGTCTCTCGGCATATCCTTCTGCATAGAAGTACCTCGACGAATCTGGAGTATGCACCTCATCTATTAGCGTGATTTCCCCCTTAAAGTTGCCGAATTCGTATTTGGTATCCACCAAAATCAATCCTTGCTCGTGAGCCAGTTCAGTGCCCCGCTGAAATAGGGCATGAGTGTATTTTTCCAGTTGTTCGTATTCATCTTTGCTTACAATCCCCTGAGAGAGAATTTCGTCTTTTGAAATATCCTCATCATGGCCTTCATCAGCCTTAGTGCTAGGGGTGATGATAGGAGATGGAAGCTTGTCGTTTTCTTTCAATCCTTCCGGCAATGCCACTCCGCATAATTCACGCTTTCCATCGCGATATTCCCGCCAGGCATGGCCAGCCAAATAGCCCCTGATTACCATTTCCACCTTGTATGGCTCACATTTTTTGCCAACAGTAACGTTGGGGTCTGGAACCGACAAAACCCAGTTTGGGACAATGTCTTTGGTCTTATCCAGGAAGATGGCGGCAATCTGATTAAGAACTTGACCTTTGTATGGGATTGGGCGGGGCAACACCACATCGAACGCTGAGATACGATCGGACGCTACCATCACGAGTTTGTCCCCAAAAGAATATACGTCCCGAACCTTGCCGATGTACTTTCCTGTTTGATTAGGGAAATTGAAATCTGTGTTTTTGATGCCTTGTGACATAGCTCGCAAAGATAGTTATATAAGGATATTTTAAGGTGTGATAAAAGTCTTTCGTCAGTTAGAAGAACTTTGATTTAGGATTTCTCCGGCCCTATACTGTAGGACCTCAGTAACCTCACCCTTTTTATCAAAGAAGGTCCAAGTGCCATTTCGCTTGTTGCGTAGATAATTTCCTTCATATTCTTTATGTCCATTTTTGTAAAACCGGACATAGGGGCCATTGAGTAAACCAATTTTCCATTCTGATGAAATCATGAGTTTGCCGTTAGGAAAATACTCTTCTGTGTGGCCTTGCTGGTTTCCATAGGCGTACTCGGCTTTGATCATCAATGTGCCATTGTCGTAATGTTGAAGGAGGCCGTGCAGCTTGCCATTTTCATACTCTTCTACCTTGGCCGGGCGACCTTTATGGTCATAATACACCCATTTGCCATGCGGCAATTCGTTGACGATAGATATTTCAGAAATCAAATCTCCCTTCTCAGAATACTCCTTTATTTTGGCATTGAGGCCATTATTGCTGTATGAACTGGCTATTTTGGTTTCACCATTTTGATGGTACTCGATGTTCTTCCCAGATTTTTTGCCATCTACATAATCATAGATCGCTTTTGGGCTGCCGTCATCATAGAAGCTTACAAATTCGCCCTGCAGAGCACCTTCTTTATAGTTTCCGCTAGATTTCAGCTGCCCATTTTCGTGATAATACTTTACGTAACCGGATCGTTGGCCTCTTAGATTGAGCACTTCCATTTCGAGTTGGCCCGAAGGGAAAAAGGTCTTGTACGAGCCATCTAGCAAGCCATTGATATATTCAGCCTCAAGCTTGAGATTTCCATTTTCATAGTAATACCTCGTGTAGCCATTTGGTTTACCGTTTTTGTAGTGGGTCTCTTCAGCCTTGGTGCCGTCAGGAAAGTAGGAGAGGACTAGCCCGTCGGGTTTACCTTTACTAAACTCTGTTTCGCCTCGGAGCTTACCGGACTCATCGTACAGTTTGAGATTGCCAGTTAGCGTATCATTTTTGAAAATGGCTTCTTGCACGACTTGCCCATTGGGGGCATAGACTTTCGTCAAACCTTGTTTTAGCCCATTCTCGTAGTAGGTTTCGCGCTGCACTGTGCCGTCCTCATAGTAGTTGAAAAAGGTGCCTTCGCGCAAACCTTTATTGTATGATCCTTCGATGATCAACGCACCACCAGGGCTGTACATATGGTAATCACCATGAACAACCGCCGTATCTTCCCAGATGACTTCATATTGCTCCTTCACCTTGCCGTTTTCCTTGTAGTACGTTGTGACGTCTTCCTGAGCAACCAGCAGAGTGAAGGAGAGGATTGAGCTTAGAAATAGAATGATCTTCATTGCCATTGAGAGTTATTGTTAGAAACGAAAATCAGTCATATTAGTGTATAGCCTAGAGGCGCTCTATAACGATGGCTGAGGCTCCACCACCTCCATTGCAGATTCCTGCAACACCGATTTTGCCGTTATTTTGTTGCAAAACTGAGGCCAGCGTACTGATAATACGTGCACCAGAAGCTCCCAAAGGATGACCCAGTGCCACAGCACCGCCATTTACATTGACTTTATCTGGATCGAGTCCAAGTTCTTTGTTGTTAGCAATGGCTACTACAGAAAACGCTTCGTTTATTTCATAAAAATCCACATCGTCCTTTTCCACTCCAGCATGCTTCATCGCTTTAGGAATAGCCAAAGAAGGAGCTGTTGTAAACCAAAGAGGATCTTGAGCGGCATCACCAAACCCAAGGATTTTGCCGACTGGTTTCAATCCAAGCTCTTCAACTTTTTCCTTGCTGACAAGGATCAAAGCTGAAGCACCGTCATTGATTGTCGAGGCATTTGCTGCCGTAACAGATCCGTCTTTATTGAAAACAGGTCGGAGGGAAGGTATTTTGTCGAAGTTCACATTTTTGTATTCCTCGTCTGTATCCATTATCAGTGGGTCTCCTTTTCGCTGAGGAATCTCAACCGGAATGATTTCTTCTTTGAATTTGCCTGCATCGGTAGCAGCCCCTACTTTTTTATACGAGTTGATCGCATATTCATCCTGCTCTTCCCTAGAGATGTTTTTCTCACTGGCGGTATTATCCGCACAGTTACCCATTGGAAACTGGTTGTAAACCTCCCACAAGCCATCGTGCTGAAGACCATCTATTAGTTGAGCATTGCCATACTTATAGCCAAAACGTGCTTTAGGGATATAATAGGGTATGTTGGACATGCTTTCCATACCACCTGCTACCACTACATCATTGATGCCAAGCATGATGGACTGAGCGCCAAACATGACCGATTTCATTCCAGAAGCACAAACCTTGTTTACGGTAGTGCACGGCACATTGTGACCAATACCAGCGCCTATGGCGGCTTGTCTTGCTGGCGCTTGCCCCAGTCCGGCAGAGACTACATTACCCATAAAAACCTCATTGACTTCTGAGGGCGGTACGTGTGCTTTATCCAGCGCGCCGGCAATGGCCTTGCTTCCAAGTTCAGTCGCTGAGAAACCAGCCAGGGATCCGCCAAAACTTCCGATTGGTGTTCTGACAGCTGATACTATAAATACTTCTTTCATTTCGGGATATTTAAGTTGTTAATGTGTCTTTATTCACGTCTTAGATTGATTACCAATCCGGTTTTCCTGAGTTCTGGGGTTCAGATGATTGACGCTTTTGCTGCTGAATATATTGAATTTCGTTATTTCTGAGTGCTTCCAAAATCATTCGGGCTTTTTCTTCGCTAATGTTCATCTCCTGCAGCTTTTGTTTGGTAGCTTCATCCATTTCACGCTGTTTTTCATCCTCGGATTTTTCGCCTTCCTGCTCTTGTTCCTGCTCTTTCTGTTCGCCCTCTTTTTCCTCTCCGTCTTTCTGTTCGTCAGATTTTTGTTGCTCAGACTCCTTTTGCTCGTCAGACTTCTGCTGGTCTTGTTTCTCTTGATCCTGGTTTTCCTGATCTTGATCCTGTTCGTTCTGGTCTTGGTTTTCCTGGTCCTCGCTATCCTGATTTTGATCTTGATTTTCTTGATCCTGGTTTTGCTGATTCTGTTGCTGCTCAAGTAGTTTTTTTACCACTTCATAATCGTACTTAGCACCTTCATTTCCAGGGTTTGCTTTGATCGCATTCTTCAGATAGGAGAGTGATTCTTCCAACTTTTGTGCATCCTTAGCCATCACGCCCAGTTGTTGCGAAGCGATTGACTTTAGGTCTTTGCTGCTTGAAGTCAACAGGCTCTGATAACTGTGTTTTGCGCCCGAGGTGTCACCCAGATGATAGTAACTATGTCCGAGGTTAAGCAATATTTCATCCTCTGTGACTCCCAAACTGTCAGCAAGTAAACTGTATTTAGTGGCGGCTTTCTCGTAGTTGCCTGCCTTGTATGCCTCTCCAGCCTCTTTTTTTATACTGTTGATTTTGGTGGTCTTGAGAGGATCAGTGATACTCAGAAGTAAAATCAGAAAAATGTACTTCATAGTTTTAAGACTCTTATACCTATCAATAAATCAATTAACATTAAGAAAAGTGCGATCGACAGGAAATAATAATACTTGTTGGCCTTGACATCAACTTTTTTTGCATCGCGAAGCTCACCTTCTATTTGATTAATTGAATTGATCAAACGTTCAACATCGTTTTTGTTTTCATTGATTTCAAAATACTTTCCACCAGTGTCGGATGCCAGCTTCTTTAGAGATGCGGTATTGATTCGGCTAACCACGTCCTTTCCACTTCGATCTTTCTTAAAACCTCTTTTCATTAGAATTTTGGATCCTTTGTCTGTTCCAACACCCAGGGTAAACAATTTGATTCCTGTGCTTTCTATTTCTTCAGCTATTTGGTTCGTCTCTTCACCAAAATCTTCCCCGTCGCTAATTAGGATAATTATCTTGGATTTTTCCTTAGCAGGGCCCGATTCCTCATCCTGCAATTTTTCCAAAGCCATTTCCAGGGGTGGCCCAAAGTCTGTACCCGTGTTTGGCACAAGATCGGTATTTAATGACTGTATAAATATGTTTAGCGCATTATTGTCATAGGTGAGGGGGCATTGCATGAAAGCGTCATTGGAAAACATGATCAGCCCGATTCGATCTGAACTAAAAGCTTCCACGATGTTTTTCAACTCAAACTTGACTCTTTCCAGGCGTGTCGGTTGAATGTCAAATGCGTTCATGGATTGACTCAGGTCGACACAGATGAAAAGATCCTTTCCTACAGATTTTATCTCTCTGGTGTTTTCGCCAAACGAAGGTCCGAGCAACGCTATTACCATCAATGAAAAGTATATTGATCTAATGATCAACTTGATGATAACCCGATGAATAGGGGAAGACATGCGCTGTGAAATGCGAATCATTCTAAATGCATAGAGCATATAGAAAGTGATAAAAAGTACCACCAGGGTTATTTCAAATACACCAAAGCTTTGAGACCAGTTCATAAGGTCGGCTAAATTAAGCAAGTAACCTTAGTCGCCCAATTAAGGTCAGGGTCATTTAACTATTTTTAATAAGTGGTTTTAGGGGAGTTTATATGGTGACAACCTTTATTGAGGTAACTGGGGAAGGGCAATGATGGTGGATTTGGATTGTGGATAAATTTTATGTGTTTTTGGAATCTTTGTATTTGAGAAATAATTGTTTTTCTCTAGATTTGCAGTCCTTTTCAGGGATGAGTTCTGAAACCTCACGGAGAGGTGGGTGAGTGGCTGAAACCACATGTTTGCTAAACATGCGTGCGGGAAACCGTACCGGGGGTTCGAATCCCCCTCTCTCCGCACTACTTTGTAGTATGATGGTTCCATAGCTCAACTGGATAGAGCAACTGCCTTCTAAGCAGTAGGTTCCAGGTTCGAGTCCTGGTGGAATCACCTGAAAGTTAAGCACTTACGTTAGTTCGTAAGTGCTTTTTTTGTGCTCTAAGTTTTTTCGTAAAGGTATTTTCTCTCTTTTGTCCTTGCGGTTATCACCTAAAACTTTAATTCAACCTTGTTGTCTGTGTTTTCTAAAACAATATACCCGCTTGTTGTTTTCACTCTTTTCCTATTCACATGTATCCTCCGTGGCTTTTTGTTGATAAAGAATTTAGCTTTCGAACCTTCAGGTAACTCGATACTGTAAATGTGCTTTTTCCCTTTAATAGATTGGTAGGCGCCAACGATAACCCCATGTTTTGTTGGGACTTTTATATCAGAGTAATCTAGCGTGCTTAGTCTTGGACTTATTTTAATTTCATTGAAACCTGGCTGATCTGGTGAGATTCCCCAAATGTGTCTCACAATGATGTTGAGTGGAGCTGTTCCCCAGGCATGGTTCCAGTCGAGGTTCTTTTTGTACTGTTTATCCCATGCCTCCCATGTGAGTGTGGAGCCTGCTTCGATCATGTTGTACCAGTTGCGGTTGCCATCTGTATTGGTGATGAGATCAAGCGCATATGCTTCTTCACCGTGTTTGCAGAGTCCTTCCAGCAAGTATTGCGCTCCATATACGCTACAAGCCATTCCTTTGGTTTTTATGAAATTGATAACCTCGGTTAGGTTTTCTTCAGGCACAAGGTCAAAAGCCAAAGCAAACATGTTGGCATGCAAAGAACTGTGTTTGGAGCCTAATCCATCAATGAATATACCGGTGTTGGGGTCGATCAATTGGTTTTGTATGGATGATCTGATCTGACTCGCTTTTTTTCTATAGAAGTCAGCATCTAGAGGTTTTTCCAGCTTGTCTGCGATAATAGTCATGATCATCAGGTTCTCATAATAGAAGGCGTTTACTACTGTATTGATTTCTTTGAAGTCATAATTGTCACGCTCTGTTTTTGGCCAATCCACAATATCCTTGATCGATTCATGGCGACTGTCAAAACCGAGAGCTTCAATTAGCTCGGGATTTAATTTTCCCAAACGAGTACTGATGAAGCCATCATTGCCCTCCAGGCTCAACAAGGATTTTACCTTGAGGTTTTCGAAGTACTTCTCGATTGAGCTTAAGTCGCCGGTGTACAAATAGTCATAATAATACATTAGCGCTGTATGCAGCAACCATTCGGTGGGCCATGTGGCATGATCGATAAAATATTCATTGGTTCTGCGTGCAATGTCGTAGACACTGTCTACGGCATAGTGACTCATCTGATTGATGAAAGCATCTGCTTCATAAGGGATACGCTCACGGTCGCCATCGACGTAATAGCCCGTAAAGCTTGTTGCCTTGATCGTATGCTTGCAAAGCTCATAGACGCTATCAAGCGTGGGGTCTGATGAATGGAAATAACTGGCTTCATCATTGAAACTGTAATGAAACCCTTTTTGGTAAACTTCAAGATCTTCCAGAGGAACCTTTAAGTTTTCTATCTCACAATACCTGAAAGGCATAACTATCCCAAACGAATCAGGAAGGGCAATGGCCTGTGGTTTGGTGTTTCGTTGATCTGGCTCTAGTTTAACAGAAATTGTTTCGTTCTTTGGGATTTCGCTAACAACCACCTGCTGGTAACGGATAGTGGCTCCCGGTTGACGGTCCACATTATCAGGAGATGCGAGCTTCTCACCGAGGTGAATAATGATAGAATCTGTCTGTGCCGTTTTTGATTTGATCACCACCGTCCCAAAATATGTTTTGCCAAAATCAATGAAATAATGCCCGTCAGCCAATTTGGTGATGACCACAGGCTTGTTAAGTACCCGTTCAAATTTCAAAGAGGAATGAGCCTCTGTTTGAGCGGCAGCAAATTGCGTTGATATATATCCAAATAAACAAATGATAAAAAACCTTGTCAGCAGCTTCATATTATTACATTCCAATTTGTGCTCTTAGCTCATTTACTTTGAAATCTGAGGGTGTTTTGATATGACGAGTATAATCCTTGGCATATAGAGTTGCCACTTGTGGATACATACCAGGAAGTTTGGCGTAGTTTTCCCATGCAGTATCATATTCTGCTATCCATTGCTTTATTGCCACAGTGTCGTTTTTTTCTTCCGCACCAGCCAGATAGACGAGTGACCGATATATCTCATATAGGTGCAGTCCGTATTTGGATGAACCAATGACGTGAGTCCTTGTCTCATCATCTGGCCAGCTGATCTGCTCCGCTAGCTGTACAATCTCTTTCCATATTTCAATGGATTCATCCTTTTGAGCAAGGTTTCGCTGTTGTTTTTGAGCATCGACAATTGTGCTGGGTTGTGGCCATCCAATACCCGCATCACGTGTCCACCAGGGGCTCATGTCTCGGTGCGTGGAATTACGACCCCTGACTACAGCTTTGGCTGAAAGCAAGCATAAGCTCCTGAATTTAGGCACTTCAGTAGGAGCTAGGTGCAGCTCTTCTATAGCATATTGGTTAAAAATAGCCTCTTCGCTTTGAGTTGGATCGTTGGCCCACTTAGCCATGACCCAGGCATTTAGTTCATACCACATCTCGTTTTTGGTGTACGGGCCACCCCAGCCACCACCGCGTGACCAGGTCCAGATCCCGGCATATAGATCGGGACGTTTTTCGGTAAACTCACGAATGCTGTTGATCTTCTCCTCAGGCATGCTCGCATGTTCTTCAAACCCCTCGATCACACCATTTGCGATGTAGTTGGGATAAGCTCCTTTCCCTTCGTATTCTCGTGCACATTGCACCTCTATGATTTGCTTATGCCTGCCTTGTCCTATGATTTTGCTGAATGGATTGGCACGGTGGAAATCTCCTTCACAATGTTTTATACTGATAGTCAGGTTTTTATGCGGTTCTACTGCATCGTTGATCGTTTGATAGCTATTGGCGTTCTTGTCAAAAGCTCTCCACGTTCTGAAAATCAGTTCTTTATCTCGTTTCACGCAGATTTCTTCCCTTAGAAGGTTCATCAATGGAATGATTGTGTTCTCAGGGTTATTCCTTTGTTTGATGTTTCCTTTGTGATAAGGGGCGTCATGCAGGTAGGTCTCTCCAATGCGAACAACCAACCCGTTGAGATCCGGAAATTGATCAAATATTTCAGCAATCTGAATTCTCAAAAGTCTTTGAGTTAAAGAATCCTGTGGGTTGCCAAACGTTTCTGCTATATTGTATTTTTCGATGAGGCATTTGGGAAATAAAACAAGGTCAGACATAGCATATATATCCATATTCTGTTCCCTGCACGCGATGTGCATTTGACGTATTTGCGCCGCTTTGGCATCTACCCATTCACGATCCTCACTTCCTTTAGGCAAAATATCCGAACTCAAGGACTCCCAATTGATGGCAAGGGCCGGGGACTCAAACAAGAAATAGACTTTGCCATTGTAGCCGATTTTTTTGGAAAATTCAGGTTTGTTGAACGAGGTGGTATAAGGTTCCTCACCGGGGTTGTGATGCACCATGTCTAGGACAAGAGGAGAATTGTTTGTATCCTGGGTTTTTGCTTTACAACCCGCTAAAACAATTAGAAAAACGAATAGGGTATATGCACAGTATAAAACCCTGGATTGACTTGTTAATTTCTTTTTCATTCGTGTTTTTCTCTTCAGGTTATTTTGATTTAATAATCTCTAGTTTCTATGAAGCCATATAAAAAACAGGCCTTACCCTGTATCACATAATTCTCATCACGCCTACATTTATCAATGCCTTCCAAAATGGTTTTCTCATGTTTATTGATAAATAACCTCAATGTGTCACCAAAACTATAATGATGACTTCTATACTGACTTCTGTCTGCTGACATTGAGCATTGCACCCTCCACTTTTTGAGCATTATACACCTCTTATTAAGTGTTGGAAGTTGTCAACTTTGATAAAACAATAGAAATATCCAGTTTAAAAAATGAAAATCACAAAATCCCTACTCCCAGCGTTTGTGTTAATGCTGTTTTTTCATAATACGAATGCGGAGATAACCGTGCCCAGTATTTTTTCAGATCATATGGTATTGCAGCAAGAAGCTGAGGTTACAATATGGGGTTGGGCAGACGCAAATGAAATAGTAAAAGTACATCCAAGCTGGAGTACTATTCCGACTGAGTTAAAAGCCAATCACTTAGGGGAGTGGAAGCTAAAAATCAGCACTCCCAAAAGTGGTAAAACTCATGAGCTGACTATCTCTGGTGCTGACAATGTCATTAAGATATCAGATATTCTTTTGGGCGAGGTTTGGGTATGTGGAGGCCAATCCAATATGGTATGGCCAATGGGAAACCTTGGAACTGAGCGTGGAAAAAAGGATATATCAGAAGCTGATTATCCTGAAATCAGATTGTTTACAGTAGGTCATCAGTTTGTGACAACAGCCACGCCTTTTATAGAGGGAAAGTGGAAAGTATGTACTCCTGAAACGGCAGCCAAATTCTCAGCAACAGGGTTTTATTTTGGCAAAAACCTTTACGAAGGCCTTCAACAACCTGTTGGTTTGATTTCTACAAACTCAGGTGGCACACCTGCTAAAGCATGGATGAGCAAAGAAGCGCTTGAGGCTTTTGGGGGCTTTGAAGAGGAACTTTCCTACGTGGAGAACTATGAAGAAAGAAAGGAAGAGATAGCACAGGAAAGTATAAAACTTTATGAACAATGGATTAAAAATATTGAAAGTTTGGATAGTGGGTTGCCTTCAGGGTATCAAAAAGTGGATTACAATGATGCCGATTGGGATGACATGACACTTTCGTCCACCTGGAAAAACACTCCCCTTGAGGAAGTCGATGGGATTGTTTGGTTTAGGAGTGATTTTGAACTCGGTAAAAAGCAATCCAAAAAAGATTTGATCCTGCATCTTGGAGCTATTGACGACATGGATAAGGTTTGGGTCAATGGCTTTGAGGTAGGAAGCACTGATGGTTGGGATGTGCAGCGCCGCTATGAGTTACCTGCAGGCATTCTCAAAAATGGAAAGAACGTGATTGCCGTCAGGGTGATAGATGCTGCCGGTGATGGTGGATTCAAAGGAAAGCCATCTAAGTTGAGGCTTTCCACAAAACGAGATACTGAAAGCACTGTTGTGATCCTTTCACCAACATGGGGATACCAAATAGCTTATCAAGGTAAACTGCCCCCACGCGGAAAGTCTGATAAATCTCTCGATAAAAGGCAAGCCTCTGTCTTGTTTAATGGCATGATACATCCCATAGTTCAATACAATGTAAAAGGTGTGGTTTGGTATCAAGGAGAAGCCGATCAGCAGAGACCGGAGCAGTACCGCAAGCTTTTTCCCGCACTAATTAAAGATTGGAGAAATCAATGGGACAATGAGGCCATGCCATTTTATTTTGTCCAAATAGCGCCTTACCAGTATAACAAAGAGGGGTCTCTCAGCTATGCCTTGCGTGAAGCCCAATTACAGACATTAAGCCTTGCCAACACAGGTATAGCTATCACTATGGATATTGGGAAGGGAAAAAATATTCACCCTAAAACCAAGCACCATGTGGGGGATAGATTAGCGCGCGTAGCACTGGCCAAAACGTATCAAAAAAATATTCCGTATTCAGGCCCGATGTACTCATCCACTAAAGTGGAAAATAGTATCATAAGAGTATATTTTGATCATGCAGAAAATGGGCTGATGATCACCGAACCTATAGAAGGAAACTTCAAAGTAGCAGGGGAAAATGGAGTTTTTGAAAATGCCAACGTAAAGGTAGAGGGAAGTACACTTGTCCTTTCTTCAAAAAAGGTGCCCCAACCAAAATATGTTCGTTACGGCTGGAGCAACTGGGTTCAGGGAAATCTTTTCAATCAAGAGGGGCTGCCGGCTTCATCTTTCAGAACCGATCAACTCCCTCTAGGTCAAAACTGGATTATCAATACGCAGGCAGATTGGAAAGGAAACGAACAGTCCAAATCAAATTTGGAGTATGTTGAAGGAGAGGCTGTTCCTACTTCTAAGTATGCAACCTACAAGTCTAAATTGAAGCAGTTTGAATCCAAAAAGCAAGCCAAATCTATTTTGGTGGATCAGTCGGCGGTGTGGCACAATTGGCAGCCTGTTCCCAATATCGGCCCTTCCAATCTCCAGGATGCGCCTGTCGCATTGCGGGTAGGTGATACGTATTGGATGTTTGGAAAATATGGTACGCCAAAGAATCAAAAACTGGAGGATTTTGAACGATTAGAGGTGCAGCTGGAAGGATATGATCAAAAACTACACACCTCTCCATTTGCAGAGCAATATGATGCTGAGGGTGGATTGAATCCGTCACTGGGTGGATATCATGCCTGGGAAAGCAAAGACATGAAAACATGGATACATCATGGGCCTGTTTCGGAGAAGTTTTCCCGATGGATGACTACAGCGGAGTATGTGGATGGTCAGTTTTACTTGTATTATGATTTTCCAAACGACCAGGACCCGCATTTATATATTGATGATGACCTAAAAGACGGCCTTCCTGGAAAAAATATGGGTATGGTCTTTAAAGACCCTACGCATGGGTCTGACTGTGCGGTGATCAGGGACTTGAAAGGCAATTTTCACATCATTACCGAAGACTGGAGTCCTATAAAAGCTTCCACAAGATCCTGGGATTCTCCTTTGGCTGTGCATGCAGTGAGTCCTGATGGAGTCAATGATTTTGAGATTTTAGACCCTCCTGTGGATAATCGAACAAAGCCAACAGGAAAAACGGGAACTTATAAGCATCCTCATTGGCACAAGGAAGACCCGGAAAACTATAAAACGAATGTAGCTGAGTATAACATACATGAACCCGAGCAAGAGGCTTATGGAGATTGGGCTGCAGTATCCATTGGTGGACAATATTACTTGTTTGGAGATTATGACCCTATCGGTGGTGAGCATATGAGCGTTTGCTGGTTTACTTCATCCGATATCAATAAGCCATTTAAGTTTAGCGGCCACATTGGAAATGGCCATCCGGACCCTGACATCATTTTCACCAAAGGGACATTTCATCTGGTTACTCAACAAGACACAGATTATGTAAGCCCTGGCCCGTGGGTAGAAAACGTGGATTTGAGAATAGGAGTGGATACGGATAATGATGGTATAGCAGACTACTGGACTGGCTGGAAAACCGTCAGGGAATCATACACCCCAATAGAGGGTTTCTCGAAACAACTCGATAAGCAAGCGGCAATGTTGGATTTGAGTGAACTACCAAAGGGCTTTGGTTTTCAGTTTGAGGTGAAGATCAGCGATCAGACCCAAAATGAATCCAAACCTATTTTGGATCAAATCATATTTTCCTTCGTGGAATAAGTCCTACCAGAGGCTAACATATCAGACTAAACAAACGATGACTTCTATTTTTTCAAAGGCGAAAAGCGGGTTGGTTACCGGTTTATTATTGATTGTTCATTGTACCATTGGTCAGACAGTATTGGACACTGAAAAATTGGTGTCCAATCTTGATTTCCCCTGGGAAATCTATTGGGGTTCAGATGATCATCTCTGGCTGACACAAACCACTGGTGCAATCATCAAGTATGATCCGAAATACAACACCTTTAAAACGTTGACAGTTCTGCCGGCGGCTATCGACGAAACACATGGAAACCCGGCTGCAATTGGTCTTTTTGGGTTGGCGTTGCATCCTGATTTTCCCGAAGTACCCTGGGTTTATGTGATGTACAACTACGATTTTATTGCGCCAAGCACTGTGACTACCCGAATCTCACGGTTAGAATATAACGCTAAAACCGACACCCTCGAAAATGAAGTGGTATTTATAGATGATTATGCTGGATATGACAAGCACTCTGGTGGCCGCATGATTATCACTCAGGATCAAAAATTACTGGTGACCACAGGAGATGAATTCAAAAGGTCTTATGCACAGCGTATGGATCAGCTCAATGGAAAAACACTGCGGTTCAACCTGGATGGAAGTGTTCCTTCGGATAACCCATTTACCGCGTTGGATACTCCTTTTGACTATATCTATACCTTCGGACATAGAAACCCTCAGGGATTGATACAGACAACTAGTGGAAACATATTTTCGTCTGAACACGGCCCTAACTCGGACGATGAAGTTAACCTGATCCAATCTGGCAACAACTATGGGTGGCCATTTGTGAAAGGATTTTGCGATGATAATTACCCCGGAAATTGGAACGATAATATTGCTGAAGGAGGAGAAAGTGAGTTAGCGCCTTACTTCGGAACGAATAACCATCTAGCGGATGTGTATCCCTATGGTTATGAAGATGAGTCTGACTATTGCGAAAATTTCAACATCACAGAGCCGGCACATTCATTTTTAAATGAAAGGGTAGCTCCGAGTGGTTTAGACTTCTACAATAGCGATACCATACCCGAATGGAAAAATAGTCTTATGCTGGCAACACTCAGAGAAAAAGACATCCGGCTAATGAAACTCAATAATAGTCAGGATGAGATTACATCGGTTGAAACGATTTTCAATGAGACATTTGATAGAGTGCGGGATTTGGCTATCACACCTTACGGAGATGTTTATGTTATTAGCAGCGAGCGTGAAGACAATAACATCAATTCACTATATAGGATAGGCAAGAAACGGGATGCGGCTTTAGGCGTGTCAGAATTGTCGCTTGCATTTCAGTCTGCAGACTCGTCCTTCGCACTAAATTGGAACGCTGCTGCCGATTATTTGTCCTACTTTATAATTGAGCGAGAGGTAGGAGATGAAATACTGATTTTGGACACTTTGAATTATAATGAAAGATCATATACAGACAGCAACGCCACATTTGGGCAACCATATACTTATTCACTTAAAATGATGAGGAATGGGGGAGAATTGAATAGCGCTGAGGAGAGTTTTCAGACCATCGAATACCCCGTTGATTTGACCCTTCCCGAGACCATAAGTTTAAGTTGGGATGATACTCATCAAGGCATTTTGCTTGAATGGAGCGCGTCGGTTGACACCTTCACCACTTTTAATATTCGCCGAACAGACGCTTTAAATACATTTGAAGTTTACACACTCACGTCTGAAACCACCTCTTATTTGGATTCAACAGTCACTTTTGGCGAGCCATATGGGTACGTGCTGCGTTCTTTTCGGGATGGAAAAGAATTGAGCAAAAGTGATTCGGTGGTATTTCAAACTTCGGACTACCCCATATTGGTGGAGCCTCTTGCTATTACCCCGGCTCACATATATGATCTTTTTTCTAGTGAAAGCCAAGCAGATATTAAGACATTGGATATCGTCATATATGACCTGAGTGGCAAAAAAATAATTGCGTTTAAAAATATGTCGTGGGACGAATGGGTTCATATTCGACGCAACCAAATTCCTAAGGAAACCCTCTTTTTATGGAAGGCTGAGTTTTTTATTCAATCAAACACCACCAATCATTTGGAAGGAAAAGCCTTCATTCAAAAGTGAGCAAAAGCATGGAAAAAAGAGGTTTTTTAGAATTATCAGAGCGCTGCAAGGAGTAGGCTCAGAAATCAAGTCAAAAGGTAGGGAAGGGGTTTTGCAATAGTGATCTACATTCTTCTTTGCAGGGATTTTTCCATTTGGTGGATATGAAAAAATATAAATTGAAAGAGCCTGTCAGCGACCTGTTTTTGATGATTTTTCATTTTTCGCAAGCTCTGATAAAGATATTTGATCATTTACCCACCCGGTACTGACTAATGAATAACCCCGCAGTTCATTGCAAATTGAGGTAATTTGTATTGAGGGAGTTTGCATGAAATGCGCTTAGAATCCCAATCAATAATTAGTTAGAATATTTCAAAATGAAGAAGTCGGTACTTATTATTTATTTGTCATTGTTTTTCACTTCCCTATTTGGTCAGACTCAGGATACTTTGCTGTGGCTGAAAAACGATAGCGGAATCATAGAAGATGAAAATGGCGCAGTGATTCGCTGGGAAAATGAAGTGGGAGAGGGCGATGCTGTTCAGGCTGACCCTGCTTTGGCTGGTGAGCAGATGCAGGAAACATACCCGGGAAAAGTGAATGTTGGGTTTGTTAACAATGGCTCCTACATGACTATCGAAGGTTCCAATGCCTATACATCCGACAATACCTTCTCTGCTTTTTATGTTGGCAAAACCGGAGATGTAGGTAGCGTAGCAGTGCTCTTTGGTAATTTCAGGGTGGACAACAACAATTGGGGCACTTGCTCTGGGGTACGGTTTACCCGAAAGGGAAATGGTGATATGACGATTCAATATGGTCTCCCTAATTACAAACAAATAGTACTGAATAACCTACCTGAAAATGAGTTTTTCTTTTTTGGATTTAGCGTCGATGCGTCCGGTAATTATACATATTTCGATAATACATCAAGCATTATGCAAACAGGGGTTTTAGACGGAGCTATTTTCCAAAACGAAGATGATCATCTGATCAATCTTGCCAGGCAAGCCGACGGGAACTATACCTACTTCCACACGGAAATGGCGGAGTTGATGATGTTTGGAGAACCATTTAGCACCACAGAGATGGAGGATGCTAAGGCCCGTTTATCTTCGGATTACCCTGAAGTTGTCAGATCTGATTTTGAGATTTCTGATGTCTATCCTAAAGACAGAACTCACTTAGGTATATCAGAAAATTTACGAATCACCTTCAATCAAAATGTTGATATAAACTCCACTTTACCGAAAGTATATATTAATAAGAGCGCAACCGAAGCTCCGGGTAGCTGGACGCTCACAGCCTCAAATGAACTCACCTTTGACAATGGTGAGGATTGGCCTTATGCTGCGCTGGTCACTATTGAGCTGGATGATAACCTGAAGTCCACGGACGGAGTTGGGTTAGGTGTTGCGGCCCGATCCGAATATAATATGATTGTGGTGTCTGAATCCACTTATGGCGTTGATACAGTGATCCTTTCGCCAATGGCGACAGTAGATTATCCGCAAGCCGGCCATGAATTACCGCTGAAATTGGTGTTGCCGGAAGACCGCACAGAAAAGGTGCCGGTGCACATATGGGTGCATGGTGGCGGATGGTCAGGAGGCACATTAGCAGCATCGTCCGCTAGTTATTCTCCTCACGACGTTTATCTAGCTGATAATTTAGGTGTTGCCACGTTGGGGATTTCCTATAGATGTAAAGGGTCCAATGGATCATTTACCTTGGCCATGGAAGACGTGGATGCGGCATACCAATGGGCTGTGGCCAATGCTGCTACTTACAACTTTGATATGACCAAAGTATTCTTTAGCGGAGGCTCAGCCGGATCTCCATTGGCCGCCCTGGCTGCTCAGCGGTATGATGGGACTGTCGGGTTTATTGGTTTCAATGGTATGTATGACTTTGTAAACGATGGCGGCAGTTGGGGGCAGGGAAATGGCTATGGACAGGAAGACCCAAGTGCGGAGGCCAATTCTCCTATTTTCCAGTTAAGAGACGTTCCTCCTGCCACCATTATGATGCACGGTGATGTTGATACAACTATACCCTATACACAGAGTACACTTTTTGAAGATGCCATCAACAACAATGGAGGTATTGCCGAAACAGTGATCTACCCTGGAGAAGTTCATGCGTTTTTCAACCTGAATCAGCCAGAGTATGAGGATGTGCTATTCGAAATGGCTAATTTCATTTCTGATGTGCTGGATGGTACTATTACTACACCTGAACCTCGAGTTGCACGGTCGTTTGTTTCGCCTTCTGGTGACGATACGACTGGCGATGGGACTGAGGAAAACCCATATGCTACTTTATCCAAAGCTTACTCAGAAGCCGTTTCCGGAGATACTATTTTCATAAAAGCTGGAACTTACACTTACACCGGAGGCGGTTCTCAACTTAATATTTCAAAGACCATTACCCTGATCGGAGAGGGGGCAGATGTGACAATCCTTCAAAATGGAACTGAACCAGTCTATGTTTCAGAATCTAACCAGGGGAGATTTGCTTTGTTAACTACCGCAAACCAAAGCCTCACCATAGAGGGACTGACTATTAGAAATTGTGGATGGTACGGTAGCAATATTGGCGGTGGAATTGTCAATATCACGCAAAGTAACGGTGGCCAAAGTATTTTCACAGCACGGAAATGCAGGATTGAAAGCGGTACAGCCAGATTTGGCGGTGCTGTTCAAGTGAGTGGAAGTGGCAATAACAAGGCGATTTTTGAAGATTGTTCTTTTACCAATAATTACGCCATGCCGCAGATTTCCAGCGGAGCATATCCTCAATTGGGCAATTACGCCAGCGGCGTGATCCATGCCAGCTCCAACGGATCATTCGAAGTGCGCAACTGTGTGTTTTATAATAATGGCACGTTGGATAATCCACTAGGTCTTGCCGTACCCGGAAACACAACCAATGGTCGTGTGATCACAGCAAACAATAGTCAATCTGAGGGTTATGGCATCATCACGAACAGTACATTTATTGATAATGTGGCTACAGGTGCAGACCCTTCTACGGTTGCGCCCGCAATTAAACATGTGGTTCCTTCAGGCTCATTTAAGTTTATAAATAATATTTTGGTGGATAATGTGGCAGACGGAAGTACAGAAGGCGTAGATATGCTTGTGACGGCTACTTCTGCTAACGCGAGTTTCTTCGATGATTTTGAATCAAACCTAATAGGCAAGATTACTGTAGGTGCCAGTATTACGCTGGACCCATCCAACTCCATCAATACGGCTTTCACAAAGAGTTCTTCAGAAGTCTTAATAGATGGAGGTGCCTCGCCGAACATTGTCACCAACAGCTTCGGAGTGCAAACAGTGTCTGCCACCGGTAGCCTTGTCTTAGGATCAGGCCAGATTGGCTCTGATATAAAACAAAAAGACATCAACGGAAACGCACGTGGAGTCAATGTAGACCTGGGGGCTGTACAAACCTCTGAACCCGAAGCATCTATTCAGCTATCTGAATTAACACAAACTTATGATGGAGGCACTCATGAGGTTGGGGTAGTTACTTATCCTGAAAACCTGGAAGTAGTCATCACCTATGATGGGTCTGAGGATATGCCGACGGACGCAGGAGAATATAATGTAATAGCGACCATTGAAGCTGGCGACCCGGACTTTGGGGGAGAAAGTACTTCGGGAACTTTGACCATCAACAAAGCCTCTCAACAGATTAATTTTCCGGAGATAACGATTCAAAATATAATAGACAGTAATACATTCGACCTCACGGCAACTGGTGGAGGTAGTGGCAGTCCATTGACCTATTCGAGTAGCGATACTGAAACAGCGACTGTGTCTGGAAGTACGGTCACATTGCTGTCAGATGGCGAAGTGACCATAACGGCCGCTCAAGCAGGGTCAGCGAATTACGAAGCTGCAGACCCGGAAGACCAGCTTCTAACAATTATAGAACTGTACATCTGGGATGGTGCCAACTGGAACAGCCAGTCAACGCCACCCGAAAATAAGAACCTCTTGTTTAGCGGCGACTGGACATCAACGGAGAGCCTAATAGCTCAATCCGTGGAAATTGACAATGGTGCAACAGTGACCATATCAGCTGAAACTGCGCTTACCGTAAACGAAGACATTAGCAATGACGGCTTGCTTATCCTCAAGTCTGGAGGATCGTTGTTAACCTTTGGTAGTGTATCAGGTTTGGGCTATCAAATTGAAAGAGAAACCACATTTGATTCGAATACAGGCAGATACAGTACAGTAGGCTCACCTGTACAAGCAGCCACGTTTGACGCACTTGGAACAAACCCTATTGTGTACGCTTATGATGAATCAGAAGCCTACGAGCCAGGCCAAAGCGACGGTTTGAAACGGTTCAAAACTCCTGACGAACTGTCGATCACAGAAATGGAAGTAGGACAGGGGTACTTCAGCTCATTTACTGGAGATCAGGATGGTAAAGTGGTGTTTAGTGGCACACCGAATTTCGGAGACATCAATGTTAGTTTAACTTATACAGATCAGGGAAATTCTGAAGAGGAGCAATATCAGGGCTTTAACCTGGTATCCAATCCATACCCTGCGGCCATAAGCTTTGAGTCGTTTATGACGGAAAATAGCGAATCGAATATTACTGGTTTCATTTACATTTGGGATGATCATTCTTCTGATGCTAGTCGTGGCTTAAACTCCGACTACTTGATTGTGAATGCAATGGGAAATACAGACAGTCGCGCCGAAGGAGAAATCAAATGGGACGGAATGATCCGAAGTGGGCAGGGCTTTTTTGTGAAATCCACAGCTCCTACGTCTATCATTTTCACGGATAATATGCTTATGTCTTCAAACAATGATGATAACGGGTTTTTCAGAGATTCTATGACCATCAATTCTTACAAATTGAATTTGAGTAATGAAGTATCAGGTGTTGCAACTGTAGTTGGGTATGCGCAGGATGCCTCCGTGGGTATAGATCATGCATATGATGCTGCAATATTGGGGTCGGGCAATTTCAAGTTCTATTCGCTCGTGGAGGATGAAGAGATTAGACTGGCTATTCAGGGACTCCCGGATAGCGATCAGTCTGATGTTGCTCTGGGGTATAGTGTGGGCACATCTGGAGAGTATGCCATTTCACTGGGAGGTTTTCAAGGCGAGATTCCTGTTTCAGGATTGATTTTGCATGACAAACTCAATGGAAAGTATGTGGATCTTTCTCAAGAGACCTATTCCTTTACTTCTGCAAGTGGCACATTTGACGATCGCTTTACGTTAAGTGCTGCCAGGGTGCTCAGTTTCCAACATGAATCAATTAATAACAGTCTTTACGTGTCTGGAAGTAAGCTCTATTATGATTTTCTTGAGTCAGAAAATCATGAAGTCAAAGTGTTCAACATTTCCGGGCGATTGTTGCTGTCAGTTCCAGCCTTATCGGGCAAAGGGCAATATGATTTGAGTCATTTGCCAAAAGGTGTTTATGTAATTCAAACAGATGGCGCTAGACAGAAAGTCATGATCACCGACTAGTGATTCAAGTATAATCGGATTTCGAACCGTCATTCCGGTTTCAGTAGCGAAGCGCAGGAATACCGGAATCTCATTATCTAAATGGTCGACTAATCTTTCTTCTCGTTTAAGACCACCATGCAAAGCATGGCGGGAACGGAGGAGACACTAAGTGAAGAAGAGCAAAAAACGATCTACACCATGATCGATGCTTTCATAGGCAAGAAAAAACTAAAGGATACGCTCTCAAATGTCCTACAGGACGTATAGAAAAAAACTCAACCATCACTGATTGAGCTTTCTTCTTTTCTTCAATAATACATACCTGCTATCTTCTCAATGACTAAAGTCACGCGTTACGCCGAAAAAGCTAAACGCGCGACATGGGAAGGGATTCCATACTTCAAAAGACCCGAAGAAGTGGACAGAGAGATAATGAAAAAAGCCCCACTAAAGTGGGGCTTTCATTTCTTATTACCACACATCTACACAAAAGCTAAGTAGGGCTTGCTACAAACTGGCACTTAGCGAGGGAAGGTATTTCAAATATACACACAAGTCCTGCCTACGTACTGGCTAGGCTGGAAGACTTGCGCGATAAGCGTGGCTTCTGATTTTCTATCATTTTCAATTCTTAAAGAAAGGAAATAAACTTCCCATAATAAACAGTGCTTATTACTGTAAGAGCCATTGAAAAAAAAGTGAAGAATATTGCGAATAGACGATACAAAACAACTTTAGATTTTGATACCTCTCCCTTATTGTCAATCACTTGCTTAGACCTTTTCTTTTTTATATAGATATACCACAATATCAGGAAGTTAAGCCCAAATATTAAAAAGAATATAGGTAAATACATTGATTTGTAAATCTGTAATTCTACTAGAGTAAAAATCAAGTATAAAACAGCTACATAAATAAATGACGTAGAGAACCAAAGTAAAAAGTTCGCTCTTTCATATCTAGACCCTCTTGAAAGGGTAAAAAAGTAAAAAACACTAAAGAACCAATCCAGCACCTTCATCTATTTAAAAATCCAAGTATCCTCTTACAGCCTGACCAGCAGCTGAGTTGTTTATATAATCTTCACCACCAAATAACATCACTCCACCGTAGATCAATCCTCCAGCTGCTACAAAAGGAGCTGCCGAAACCCCTGCAGCACCTATGACAAGTGCTCCAGCTCCAAGAACAAATAAATCCGCTATATCAGAAGCTTGACCATTTCCAGTTGATAAGTTGAAAGTTGAAACTCCTGCTCCGACTACTAAACCTGCAACTCCTGCTGTTCTTGATGCTGTTCTCAAGCCTCGTACTGCGCCTTTTGTGTATTGATTAAGAACTCTCTTAGCTTGGCTATAAGGTATATTTTTCATATTACCAAGCATCCCTAATTCCCCAGATCTAATTACAAAGGGAGTCTCAACCATGCTAACCAAGAACCCTCCTAAATCACCAGCTCGATCTATACCTGGTTGGATGTTATCAAACGTACTCCCCCCATTTGCTTGACCACTTTTTGAAACGGAATAAAAAATATCCACGTGATTCTTGCCATCTGTTCCTACATATGAATTACGATGTGATTCATATGCTGTCATGGTTGAATAGCTGCCATCATCATGTGAAATTACATACCATTCATCAATTGATGAATAATCCCATGTTCCATCATCATTATTTTCATAGTGTCCTGATTCTATATCGTCCAGATCGCCGTTTTGAATTTTTTTCCAAAAATCATCAGAATACAACCCCAAATAATCAATAAACGTCACTGGATTATTGCTAGCATAAAGGTAAGGGCTTTGATTGCCAAAAGCGTAGGAGAAGGGGTCCATACTGTTGAACCTATCTATCACCGGATCGTAATGTCGAAATTCATAAGCATAAGCACCCGTTTCTTCCTGATATTCCTTTCCGTTGTATAGGTAGCTGGTGCTGCATTCATAAAAGCATCACCAGAGAAGAGTAATCCGATTATTCATTTTCTGTTGTAAAAATTTCAATAGCCCCGTTGGCACCTCTGGATCCATAAATAGAAGCTTCCTTCAATACGTTGACACGCACGATCATAAATGGCGCAATGAAACTAATGTCTTCTACTATCATTCCATCTACCACAAAAACAGGATTTGGGTCTAGAGAAATTGTATTCACTCCGGTTAATTGAACCTGGGCTCCTCCACCTGGCGCACCACTTCTTATGATTCTAACTCCCGGAAGCTCACGCTGCAAAAGTTCATATATGTCCGAATACTGGGCGAATTTGTTGTTTTTGTTATATAAGTGCTTTTTGGCATACTCGTACTGCTCTGAAGTCAGATAGCCACTCTCAATCGCCTGGTCTGCATGACTCTCATCAAGGATCAAGTTGATTTGGAGAGGCAAAGATGTCTGCTTGCTAATCCTAATTTTAAATGGTTGAAAACCATCCGCTTTGATAATTAGCATATCACTTCTGTTCAGCGTGAGGTCAAAATGACCACTGGCATCTGTTTTTATTGTTTTATCAGTTTTCTTAACTAAAACCTGCACGCCCGTAAGTGGTATTTCTAAAAAAGCAGTAACCTGCCCAGACACCTCGTAAGGCTCAGAAGTGGTGTGTGGCGACAGGTCTAAACCGTAGATAAAGAAGAGAAAGCTGAATTTTAAAGCAAGCATCATAATGGGGTTTCGTTAGATCCACGTTCAATAAATATAGCGAATTCTTTAGTTACGGATGACGGGTAGCAATCGGGTAGGGGAATGAAAAAGAAGCTACCGTGATAAGGGTGGCTTCTTTGACAGGTTTTAATGAATGATTAAACGACTGCTGTAGGTTTTGTTTTCTGATCTTATGATCAGATTAAATACGCCCTTTGCTTGCGTTGAAAGCAGTATTTGCCGTGAGACAGGCACCTTTCCTGATTGCACCAGCTGGCCTGCTGTGTTGAATATATGATAGCTCAGATCAGAGTTAGAAATCGGTAAGTTGAGTGAAAATTGTCCATTAGAGGGGTTAGGAAATACCGCGAAATGAATGATCTCATCATTTGCCAAAACCTCTATTATTGTCAGACTCAATTCACCTGATATTTCTGATTCATCAGTGGCTGTAGCAGTGATGGTGGCAGTACCTGCCGCCAGTGCCATGACAAGACCTTGCTCATTGACTGTAGCGATTTCTGTTTGATTGCTCTCCCATAATATAGCGCCATTGGTGGCGTTGGACGGCAATACTTCAGCAGAGATGGTTTGAGACGTCCCGGATTTCATTTCTGTCTCTCCAGATATCTGGATAGATGAAACCAGGAGTGGGGATACCACAATGTCGAATGTGTTAGTGACAGTTGATTCATCATTGGCAGTAGCAGTGATCGTTGCATTTCCCACACTTACGGCCGTTACTTCTCCCTCGCCATCTATGGTGGCTACTGCCTCGTCACTGGAACTCCATGAGTAAGATTTGTCGTTGGCATTTTCTGGTAAAACAGTGGCTGTAAGGGTTTGGGTCTCATGATGAATCATTTCATTTTCCCCTTGTATGGAAATCGAAGTTACCAGAAGCGGCCCTACGGTGATCGTAAAACTTCCAGAAACACCTGACCCGTCTGTAGTGGTGGCAGTGATAGTCGCTTCTCCCAGAGCTACTCCAGTGACTGTGCCATGCTCATCTACTGTGGCAATGTTCTCATCGCTTGATGACCAAACGAACCCTTTGTTGGTATTGTCAGCAGGGAGGACCTCAGCACTGAGATTGGTAGATTTGGTTAGCTGGACATCACTACTTCCTGAGATAGTCAAGCTACTCGCCAAAACCTTAAGGGCGGAATAGGTATCCCGGATGTTCAGACCTGAGGCACTTAGAGCACCATTGGTTAAGTTGACATTTTTCCAGTTATCATAAAACACCAGCCCCTGAACTCCAGCTGCCACGGCTACTTCCAGTCGTGTGCCTGTACCGTATTTATCATTGAAGTTGGTTTCAGAGTCCCATACGGGTAGGTTGCCAGCTGCGGCAATGAATTCGTCCCACTTGTCATGGTTAAAGCCCAGGTTATGTGTGGTTGCAACTGTAACGTAGTTTTTAATATCGGTATTGTTCAGTCCACTGATACTAGCCGGAATACCCCAGGCGCAAGGCCCTATGAGATCAGCACCGTTAACATTGTTGTACAACGAAGAATAAATCAGGTTAAACTGCTCTATACTCCAGGCACCATCGGGTGCACCATCCTCATTGAAGGCATTGATCCAGTCGCACTTGTATTGGCTGGCAAATTCTTTCACTCTATCGATTAGGATCTGCGTTTTTTCTGCATCATCCCTTACATCGCAGAGATCGCCAGACAGCATGTTACAAGCGATTCTCTTTCCGCCAGCCCATTCGGCAGGGTTGGCAAATATCTTAAAGCCTCTGTACACAGCTTGCTCGTAGAAGTAGTCAAACATTTCTTCATTAGGGTTAAAACCATTTGCAAATATGTTGATCCTAACACCCATCATTCGGGCTTCTCTCATTCCTAACAACAGATAATCGACCTGGCTTTTAGATGTTAGCAAATTGCGAATTTGAGCCTGCTTCAAGTCTCCGATCATGGTCTCCAGGTTGTTTAGATAAACAAACTCCGCCTGAACCTCCTGCCATCTCACATCTATCAGTGTCTTATGCAGGTTTTCGGCCATTTGAGAGATGGCCTGTGGGTCGTCTGCTTCCTCAATTATCGTATTGGCCTTGCTAAGAGAGTCAGTCAGCTGGTCAATGGCCGCTGTTGGGTATTGGCCCGGCTCACTGCCAGTTTGAGCTGAGGAAAGAAATTCATCCACCTTGTTTGCCGTGGATTGAAGCTCTATCGTGTTTACAGGTTCGGTGTAGATTAATGTGCCACCTGATTCCACATTGATCTGACCTCTTTTGTGTAGTACCGAAGTGATTTCCAAAGTGATGCCGTCAGGAACAGTGACGGTTATACCTGATGGAATATGGGCACTGTGAATTACGAGATTAGAAGAGAAGGTGTAGTCAGAAGTAAAATAGAGAGACTGATCAGCCTGAGGCGCGTCTGATGTCCATTGTTCGTCCATAAGGATATTGTCTGGGATAGCCACTGAAAATATGTTTCCATCCTGATCAGAAAAATAGGCGAAATCATCAGTAGCTGAGAGAGCCTCTCTAGCCCCTGAGGCATATCCGTTGTATTCGTCTGCGTTGTTGAGAGCCACCACGTTGGTTCCATCTGTGTAATAGATTTGCGTGGATGTGCCGTCATAAGCACTAAAGATAAATCCAGTCCCAGCTGGTATAATCGATTTTATGTTATAGCCTGAAGAAGGTGACATGGAAGCACCCGACTCATTGATATCCACAAGTTTCTTTGTTCCGACAAGGGAGCCATCAGAAATAAAAGGTTCATAGCCTGTTCCATCGTCGGCAATGAACATCATGAGACTGCCATTAGACACAAAATCAGTAGGTGAGGAGCTGCTGCTTGTATTTAAGTCAATTTTAGTAGGTGAACCGCCATCGGTGTATAGGTACAGTTCAGTATCACCCGAATCATCATTGGCGTAGAGCACGTAATCGTCCGCTCCACCTATGGCTTCCAGATCCAGTATGGAAACAGAAGAGATCAATTGGGTGCCTGCGGCAGTGCCGTCTGAAGAGAATAGCTGATCCTTATAAAAAAACACCACGTTATTCCCGTATGCTTTGGCCAGAGGCCAGTTTACCGCATGCGTTTCATCAGGGTCACTATTTTCGATATCGGTTAGTTGGGTGAGTGTTTCGTTGGTGTCGTCCCAGACGAAGTACTCTTCATCTGTCAATGATTTTTTAGCCTTTACGAGTAATTTATTGTCTCCGAAAGGAGTCATTTGAACCTGGTAAATATTTTTGTTGATGAGATCTACGCCTTCACCTTCCACAAGATTGAACGGACGTGTCACTGTAGTGAGGTCGCTTGAAAGGCGGATGAAATCGCGACCTGCTTCGTCGGGATCAAACCTTCCCGATCCAAAATAAGCGCCATCACTTGCCTGGGTAAAGATCCTTGGCCAATTATCACCTGTACTATAATAATCCAAATGGAAGGCATCAGAGGTGGTGACAAAAGTCAAATCTGATGATTCAGATGTCAATGTTCCTCTTCCGAAAACAACATTTCCGGCTTTTTCTTCCTCCGTAAATGCGACGTAAGTTTTATTGGTTATTGAGAGGTTTTCAAGGTTTACAAAGTAGAATGTAGCCCCTGAGCCTCTAAAAACCAGTTTAGAGTCGTCTGGTTCAGTGACGATGTACGATACTGCTCCTGAGGTGGTGGATTGATCTGCTATCTTTTGTTGAGCCAGAGCGATAGTAGAGTACAGAATAGTGAAGAGTAAAAGTGTTTTTTTCATAGTTCTAAACCTAAGAGGATTGATTTTTAAGAAATTGAGAGATTTAGGAAGTAATGGAGAGTCAAAAAAACAGCCAATCAAAACTTGATTGGCTGCTGCTAAGTTCTAACTCTACAAAATTATTTTCTCATGTCTCTTATTTTCTTGATGCCATATAGGCCACCTGCAGCGAGAAGTGCTGACAAGCCACCGTCTATAGGTGTGGCAGGAGGCGCTCCTTGAGCCAAAGCTGGTGCAATTGCCACCAAAATCATAAGTGCAGTTAATAATATATATGAAGTTTTCATGTTCCTTGGATTTAAATTAAAATTTGAATTTTCTGGTGAAGGTTCCTTCAGAAGTGATGATTCTTACTATGTTGATTCCAGTAGTTTGAATTGGCACCTCCAGTGATTCTACACCCTTATTCACCACGTCGCTTTTCGCAAGCACTCTTCCTGAAAAGTCATACACGGCATATCCAGCGATATCAGTGGCTGTAGCAAAATCAACCGTAAGGGTTTGATTGCTGTACCTGTAAGTTGGTCTGTTGGTCAATGAGCTGGTGGCCAGAACAGCAGCCTCTCTGTAAGCAAGGGTAAATCTGTTTTGGTCAGAACCTTGAACAGCAGAAAAATCAAACGAACCAACCTCATTAAGGTCGTATTCTATTCCGCTAACATGGTCAGTAAGTATGAAAGTCATACCTTCTTCCAATCCACTCAAATCCACTACAGAAAGTGTAAGGTTTGTTGCAGTTGATAGATCAAAACCCAGTTCTGTACTTGTACCGTTGCTTACAGGCAGTCCCTGAATGGCATACTTGCTATCATTGATGATGCTGTAAAAAGCAATATCAGGGTTACCAACTAGTTTTGAAGCCTCATATAATCTGTCCACGCCTTCGGTAGCGTCCTCTCTCAAGCCAATCAAAAGCTCGTTGTATAGTCCGGCTTCATTCGAAATTGCAAGCTTGATATTCAGTTCAACTGCTTCAGCATTTCTGAAGAAACTACCATCGGCATTGTTTCCAGCATCTCTCATGTCCTCAGTGAAGGTTACACTAGAGGTTCCTTCGCCGATCAGCTTCACAAAGAAGCCCTGCATAGAACCGATATATCCGTCAAATTCTGATGAACTGTTAGGTCCGCTTTGATCTGTCATTCCTAGCGAAGAAACAATGAGGTAGTCATCGTTAGTGCCTTGTGAACCATTGTTCTTGTCGTCCCACAAGTAGATCGCTGCTTCTAAATCAACATTGGCTGTTATAAAATCCTGAGCGTTGATGGCGGCAGGGTAAGGGTTGCTGATCAAATTCCAACCTTGATTAATAGCCGTTCCCGCACTGTATGTGAGTCCTTCCACTGTAATATCTCCAGTGTTAGGAGTTCCGGTAAAAGTGATCATGCCTTGTCCAGCCTGGGCATACCCAACACCTGGCTCAAGCTCAGTAGCTGTTGCATCAACCCATCGGTCGCCACCTGTAGCGCTGTAGGTCTGTGTTTCATCATAAGCATAAACAGGAGAACCAAGATTAGCTCCAGTTACTGTGGCATCTGCTTCTATAGGTGATCCTACGAAGCTATACCCAAGAGGAGAACCATTTGTGTTTCTCAATACTTCCACATCATTACCGATAAGGTACTCGCCATCGTAAGTAACAAGGCTTGCCCCGGATTCGATTATGATTGACCCTTCGTTGAAAATATCACCCATTACTGTAAGTGAAGATCCTGACTCTACCAGGATAGAAGCTCCACTAGCGACCTCCAGATTTTGAACATCCAAAGCCGTTGATGAGCCTATAGTCAAGTCACCTTCCACAATGGCATTGGTAGAAGAAGTAGGAGATCCTAAATCCCAGCTAGCAGTGTAAGTTGTGGTTCCTGTAACAGGAATACTTAGTTCAAATAGGTCATTGCTGTCATCCGCAAAGTAAGCTCTTGAGCCGATTGCTTGAAGTGCCTTTACCCCGTTGTGAAGGCTGACATCTGAAATAAGAAAAGTACCTGGAGCTGTGCCGTCTGTGAAATACACACCTTCGTCAGTACCGTCGGTGGCCCAGAAAATAGCACCACCATCAACAGGCCACATACCTGTGATACTACTGCCAGTGGCTCCAGAATTGATGTCCATAATCATGGATGTACCTCCTGGAGTTCCGTCACTCACCCAAAGTTCTTGTCCTGCTGTACCTGTGATTTGGTCGTTGGCTTCAAATACAAAGTGCGTATCAGAGACAGGTGCCAATGAGTTTACATTTCCATTCGCAAATCCAGCGTTCGTACTGGTAGAAAACAGTTTTACCAACTCAATGCTTGATCCATTGCTGCGATATAAAGCCAGTCCTGTACCGTCACTTTGAGGTCCTGTAAAATAGCCATAGCCATTGTGAGCAAAACCTAATTGGCTCTTGTAACCTATTTGACTATCAAAGCTCGATCCTGTTGAACCCGAGATATGGTCTGCTACGTTTTGAACAGAGGTACCGTCGTACTTGTAAAGCTCAACACCTAAATCATCTGTAGCACTTGCGGCAATGAACAATACCAATGATTCACTCAGACTCATAAAAGGTTCGTCTTGTGTGTTGGCATCAGAACCCAGAGAGACATTATTACTTATAGTACCATCTGCCAGATACGGTACATGAAGGTTGTTGGTAGATTCTCTGATCCCAAGAAATACGCCATCTCCGAAAGGAGCTACCCTTTTAAAGTTACCATTGCCTAAATCGGCCGCTTCCGCATTCAAGTCAGTTGCTTGTTGGCCTATTCCAGTTTCTATATTGTAAGACCAAATTTTTCTAGCACCATTTCCACTTCGAGCAGTTCCATTTCCATCTCTTTTAGCCACTTGATAAACGACTCCATTGTGAAAGAAATTAGCTTCCCCTTGTTGGGTGTAATTGATTAATATTTCGAAGCTCTCACCATCTGTCCACATCATACCACTACCTGTTCCACCACCAATATCATTAGCTCTGGATATGGCAAAGTCTCCATAGGAGGTCAGATAGACCAAATCCCTGAGATCGCTATGGTAGTTAGTTTGAGTTTGGGTAGCTGGGTCGTAGGTAACCAGACCTTGATCTGCCCCTCCGCCATTATATCTCCAGGCAAGCTTGCCATTTACTGTGACCAACTGTGAAGTAAAAGGTGTTGTGTTGTTGAGCTGGGTCTGTGCCTCAGCTGAGCCAAACCACAGCGTTAGCATACCAAACATTACAACATTTAAATAAGTAATGAATTTTTTCATAGTATAGAATTTGTTGTTTCCTCAAAGTAAGGTCAATAGAAGGTGTTCGGTCAGGTGTAAAATGTTCAATTATAGAGGGATAAACTGTTCTGTTTTTGATGATTTTGCAATGTGAGCGCTTTTTTTACCTGATTTAAGTGGGATATCACTGGTTTATCAACAGGGGATCAATTGTGGTTACTTCTAAGCGAAAAAATGATTTACATATCTTGGTATTATTAGTGCTTTAACGCGATTGATAAGGCATTAATTAAGGGGGTATCAGCGAACGGTGTAGGTGTGTTTTTTAGTCCTGCTGACAAGTACCATTTATCCATGTGTCCGGTAAGCATTGTACCTGAATAATCAGGTACAATACCTACATAGTACGCATGAGTGGGCCTGGTAGCGAAGCAGCTCAGACAAGGTTAGTCTACCATTAATTGCAAAGTGCTCACTGGGTCTCTGCCTAAAACTTACAATCAGTATTAGAGCAACTCAACCAACAATGAAGAGATGTTTGGTGCGCTCTGACCTGTGGTTCTCAACTCGATGTAGTTGGCTCCAGCTTTAAGCTTGCATCTGGCTTCTATTTCTGCCCATTTCGAATTCCAGGAGCCTGTAGGTTTGAATGGTATTGTTTTTATGAGCTGGTCGTTCACATACAATTCCATTGGTCTTTTGGACTGCTCGTCTGCTGTGGCATATGAAAATGTAAGAAGAAAATTACCAGCATCTCCATCGTTTTCCTGATACCATGAAATGGAGCCTTCCTGCCCGGAAAAATCAGCATAGCTTGTTCCTTTTGCGCTCATGATGCTAGCTCCGGATATAATTGCGTCCTCACTTGACATAGCAGAATTGCCGGATATGGCAGCTTCAGGTTGGTTGTCTCCCCAATGCAACCCGAGATTGCGGTCGAATTGCTCATTCATTTCTAATAATGTTTCTCCTTTCCAAACTGCAATAGCTTTGACAGTTGTGCCGGGCTTTATCTCAAAAGCTCCTTTATAGAGCTTGCTAAGTTCGGTTGGTTTACTGCCATCTGTTGTATAGTAGATGTTGGCTTCTGGATGCTGAGATTGGCCCCTCAGATTGATGCTTTTAACGACAATTGAAATTTCATTTGAGGTCATCAGGTTTTTTTCACCAAGGATGCTTCCTACTGTGAGTAATACAGGATCATCCTGATTGTCCAACTTTAAGAAGGCTCTGGAAAGTCCCATGAAGGCTTTTTTCTTAAGCACATTGACATATCCAGTGGTGTCAACCGGATCACCGTTTTCCAGAGATACGAATTTAGCTGGCCCCTGAATGTGGTAGAAAAGCTGATTCTCTCCATAGGGGTACATTGTTCCCTCTCCGTCTGTAATAGTAGAGGTAACAATGGCATTGTTTACTTCACCCGTCTTTATTTCAAGATTTTCGAGTGCAAGCGAAATGTCAGCTGGCGTTTTGGAAGTTTTGATGTTGGTTTCTACCACAGCTTTTCCGTCGATATAGCCTTTTGCGGTAAGCGTGCCGGGCTTCCATGGCACCATCCACTCACATTGCATTTCTTCTGCCATCTTACCGGGAATGTCTTTGCCAAGTGATTGCCCGTCGAAAAACAGCTCTACCTCATCACAGTTGGAATAAACCCATACTGGAATTTCTGTTCCTTTATCCATTATTGGGTGAGTCCAGTGGGGGAGTATATGTACCATAGGGTTCTCTGTCCATTGACTTTTATAAAAGTAAAAGAGGTCTTTTTCAAATCCTGCCACATCAATGGCACCACTCATAAATAGCCTAAACGGCCACCCGCCATGGACATAGCCGGCTTCTCCGTAGTAGTCAAATCCGGTCCAGCGGAAATGTCCGCTAAACCATGGAAGGTCGCGCATCAGCTCCCAGTTTTTACGTGCGCTGATACGCACAGTGCCATTGTCATAGGAGGAATTGAAATGTTGCTTTCCGTTAGTCCAATTGCTTGCTGCGCTCCATTCATATTCGAAAATTTCCTCTTCTGTTAAGTCAGGAATTTCAAAAACAATCGGTTCCTTGTATCCGTCTCGGTACCATGTTTTGGATCTGTAATATCCTCTGGTTTGCCACGTATGAGGCGCTTCCGTCGAAACAAAAGGTTTATTGGGGCGCTCTTTGGTGAAAAATGATTTCTTCTCGCTACCACCATTCACTCCAAACACATCCATAAACTCAGAGGAACTGTGTCCCGATGTGACGGGTTTGGTTGGGTCTAGTTGGTGGCAAAGCGCTACTAGTTGCCTGGCTATCTCACCTTTGGTTTCATTGCCGACACTGTAAATGATGATCGATGGATGATTGCGATTGCTGGATAGCCATTCGGTCATATCTTTTTCCCACCACTCATCGAAAGCCTGCTTTCCATAGTCTTCCGGCGCTTTTCTTTTCCATCCATCAAATATCTCATCCATGACCATGATGCCCAGTTCGTCGCAGAGATCATAAAACATAGGTGGAGCGGGGTTGTGCGCAGTTCTGACGGCATTGACACCCATTTCTTTGAGTAATTTGAGTTTCCAGCGGAGCAGGGGTTTTGTCCATGCGCCACCCACAGGCCCACCTTCATAATGCTCGCTCACGCCCAGTAGTTTCGTTACTTGCCCGTTTAGACTAAACCCGGTTTCGGTATCCCACAGGATCGTGCGAATACCAAAATTGGTCGTAACCTCGTCGATCACTTTTCCCTTTTGAATAAGTTTAGATTTAATGACATACAAATAGGGTGAATCCGGGCTCCATAGTTCTGGTTGGGCTATTTTCAGCGTATTCTTTAATTCTTTTTGTACTGATTTGTCCCACTTAAATGGTTGCCTGTTTGTGGCGATTTCTTTGCCTTCTGAATCTGTGAAGATTGTTTCTAAAATGGCTTTTCCTTTTGATTTCCCCTGGTTTTCCAAAGAGGTTGACACCTTGATTTGAGCGCTTCCATCTGCCATGACCATAGAAGTGGCATAGATGCCATTGGGCGAGATGAACTGCTTTTCTGTGATGATCAATTTGACAGGAGCATAGATGCCGGATGGGTGGTACCAACGAGCGGATGGTTCCAGAGAGTTATCCACTTTTACCGAGAGCATGTTGTCTCCAACATTCAGAAATTCTGAAAGGTCATATCTAAACCTGGTGTAACCATAGGGACGCTTGCCAAGATAATGACCGTTGATCCATACTTCGCTGTTCATATACACTCCATCAAACTCTATGTAAACGCGCTTATCCTTCCAGTCTTCTGATATCTCTATATTTTTTCTATACCACCCAATTCCGCCGCTGAAGTAGCCTCCATTTGCTTTTTGAGCACCGTCTTTTGATATCCCGTTTTCGAAAGACCAGTCATGAGGAATGTCGACAAGTGACCAGTCTACATCGTCAAATTGAATGTCAGCGGCCAGTGAGTCATTCGATTGTGAAAATTTCCAGGCGTCATTCATTGGCTTTTCAAGCCGCTGAGATTTTAAGTTACACACTGAAAAAATGACTAACAATATGCTAAGTGTAGAATGACTGATCTTCATTTCAGATTGATTTTAATGTCAAAATAAAGGCCTGCACGTTGGCAGACCCCTATTTTTTAGTTTTATATATTTTGTACTACCGAAGGGGACCGCTAATTATTTAAGAACTATTTTCTCGATTGTACTTCTACCATCTATCTCAATGTTAAGGAAGTAAATTCCTTTTTCGTAGTTGGACAAATCGAAAGAATAGTTTGAGTCAATTTCTCCCTCCAAAAGTGTGTGACCAAGAAGATCAACTAGTTTAAAGCTTCCTCTTTTTGCGCTGCTAGGTATTTCCAAAGTAATTTTCCCGAATGTTGGGTTAGGGAAAATGCTTATAGATGATTTTAGATCATCAATTCCTAGCGGAATTGGTTCTATTTCTATCTGGAAACTGGAGCTTACCTCCGAGCCATCGTTTGCCGTGGCAGTAATGTCAACCGCTCCAGCTGCAATAGCCGTTACAAGGCCTGCCTCGTCAACTGTTGCGATCAGTGCGTCACTCGTTGACCATGAAACAGATGCATCTGTCGCGTCAGTTGGTGATGCGGTGAATGAGAGTGTCTGTGTTTCTTCTACAGTCATTGTATCGTCACCAGTAATTTCTATAGCAGTTACCAGTACAGGTTGAACTTCAATAGAAAAGCTACCTATCGTCTCCGAATCGTCATTGGCTGTTGCAGTAATGGTCACTGTACCCACGCTAATTGCGCTGACCGTTCCAGCGTTATCTACACTGGCAATGTTATCATCGCTGCTAGACCATGTCACGGATACATCCGTGGCATTTTCAGGGCTCACACTGGCGCTCAGCGTCTGTACGGCACCTTCAAGCATTGAAGCTTCTCCGGTTATGGAGATCTCGCTTACCAGTAGGGGGGATACCGTAATTTCCAAAGAGCCAGATACTTCTGAGCCGTCTTGGGCCGTAGCAGTGATAGTGACCTGACCTACGGCTATAGCGCTAACTATTCCTGTTTCATCTACAGTAGCGATGCTCTCATCACTGCTTGACCATGTCACTGATGCATCCGTAGCATTGTCCGGGTTAATCTCAGCTACCAATGTTTGATTTGCTTTGTCGAGCATGCTGGTTTCTCCGACTATTGTAATTTCTGAAACCAAGAGTGGCGATACGGTAATGGTTATTGAACTGCTGGCACCCGAGGCATCATTGGCAGTAGCTGTAATGATAGCTTCGCCCGGGGCAACTGCATTAACCGACCCTGTGTTGTCCACGGTAGCCACTGCATCGTTGCTGCTAGACCATGTTACGCTGGCATCTGTTGCTCCTGTAGGGTTTATGTTCGCTAAAAGTGTCTGACTAGAAGCGTCTATCATAGAGGTTTCGCCAGTTATGGATATTTCTGATACCAACAAAGGAGCAACGGTAATTTCCAGTGAACTGCTAATGCCTGAATCATCGTTGGCAGTTGCCGTCACAGTTGCTGTTCCTACTGCATTGGCGGTAACAACTCCGGTTTCAGATACTGAAAGGACAGTGGCATCAGAAGTACTCCAGCTCAATGAAGCGTCTGTCGCCTTTACCGGGGTAACGATAGAAACAATAGATTGACTTTCTCCATCGATCATATTGGCCTCTCCACTTAACTCTATTTGATCAACCAGTAGTGGAGCAACTGAAATAGGGAAAGAACCAGAAACTTGATCCGCATCGTTAGAAGTAGCGGTGATAATCACGTTTCCTGGAACGATGGCTGTTACTACTCCGGTTGACGATACCGTGGCAATGTCCGGGTTGCTAGAAGACCATGTTACCGATTGATCCGTAGCATTTGTGGGGAAAAGGCTCACTTCCAAGGTTTGATTGTCCTCAGCTATCATATTCAAGTCTCCAGAAAGCGTCACGTTTGATACCAATAGCGGAGCAACTGTGATTTCAAATGAATCAGAGATTTCAGATCCGTCTGTAGATGTAGCAATTATGGAAGTTGTACCTACACCTGTTGCTGTCACTTCTCCAGTAGTAGGGTTTACAGTTAGGATTTCGCTATTTTCTGAAGACCAGGCTACCTCTTTGTTGGTTGCATTTTCAGGCATTACTGTTACCTGCATTGTTTGTACGTCATTGTCTGTCATCTCAGTATCTCCAGAAACTGAAACAGAACTCACGGCCAAAAACCCTCTGGTTACGATGATTTCAATTGAACCAACGGTGGCAGATCCATCCAGTGCTGTTGCACTTATAGTTACGTTTCCTTCACTTAATGCCGTTACCAGTCCTTCAGAACTTACTGATGCAATAGCATTATCAGAAGATGACCAGGATACATCTTGATTGGTGGCATTTTCAGGGTTGAAAGAAGTAGTTAAGGTTTGCGTGACCTGTGCGCTATTGAGATCCATTACAGTAACCCCAGACACAAATATTTCTTCAGCAAGGAGTGGATTTACCGTAATCTCCATAGTACCGAAAACGTCCGATCCATCTGTAGAGGATGCTGTAATAGTTGCCTGACCAACAGCCAGTGCTGTAACAAGACCACTGGATGGGTCAATGGATGCAATAGAAGTATCATCCGATTCCCAAGTCACTGATTGGTTTGTTGTGTTTTCCGGATCAAATGTAGCAGTAAGCGTTTGAGATGATCCGTCCAGCATGGAGGTTTCTCCAACTATAGTCAGTTCTTCGGCAAGAATCGGGTCAATGGTAATTGATATTTCATCCGAAATATCTGTGCCGTCAGTGGTTGTAGCAGTTATAACAACATCTCCCAAAGCAAGAGCCGAAACGACACCATTTAAATCTACAGAAGCTATTTCAGGGTTGCTACTTGACCATTCCAAGACGGAGTTGGTGGCATCTTCAGGTGTGACCACTGCATCAAGTAATTGTGTTGATCCTAGAAGCATAGGAGATTCACCAGTTACGTCTAGAGCGGTCACGAATGTATCGCCAATCCTAATATCATAAGTCGTGCTTACACCCGAACCATCTACTGCAGAGACTGTTATCTGTATGTCGCCATGGTCAATTGCTGTCACCACTCCGTTTTGGTCTACAGTGGCCTTTGATTCATCAGATGATGCCCAATGAACTCTGGAGTCTCGTGGGTTTTCAGGGGTAATGGTTGCTGTCAAAGTTGTGGTACTTCCTAAATCGACTTGTGTGTTACCTGTGACCGAAATCTCAGTTACCAGATCAGTGTTTTCTTCAAGGTATTTTTCCATCCCGGCGATACCGCCAGCATTGATATCTCCTGTTTCAAGATCGATGCTAGACCAGTTGTTGTAAAAGACCAGGCCATCGACACCTGCATCTATAGCAGCCACCATTCTTGACTCCTCGGTAGTGCCATTTCCATCGTAATCCTTAGGGTTATCAGTTGCCTCTGAGTCCCAAACCGGAAGACCTTTGGCATCAGCCAGGGCTATAAAATCATCCCATTTGTCGTGCTGAAACATAAGGTTGTGACAAGTAGCAACAGAGAGGTAGTCCCGGATATCAGTGCTGTTATAAGCATTGATTCCTGACTGGAGGTTGTGGTTATCACCACCTACTATCATTGCGCCATTTACATTGCCAACAAGCCCACTGTATATACTTGTTACCTGAGATGAGTTGAAGCAACCGCCACCGGCACCAATACAATCTTCATTAAATGGGCTGATGTAGTCTACCTGATACTCTGCAGCAAACTCAATGATTCTGTCTCTTAATCTATTCGATTTAACAAGAACGCCATTTACTTCGTCTCCCAACCCATCCAGGCTGTTGTTGGCTATTCTCCTGCCACCACCAAACTCGGCAGGGTTGGCAAATATCTTGAAACCGTGGGCTTTTGCCTGGGTATATAGATAGTCGTAGATTTCTTTATTAGGATTTAGCGTTTCTGTGTCTCCCGGAGCTTCACCGAAAATATCAATTCGGATCCCATCTACTTGCATGTTTCTCATTCCGATAAGTAGGAAGTCAATTTCTTCTGACGTGGCGATAGAATTTTTGATTTGGGCTTGCTTCATATCTCCAAGCACAACCTGAAGATTGTTTCTATACTTTTTCACAGGCTGTATTTGACCCCATAGCACTTCTATAAAATACTCGTGAAGATTATCAGCCATGGTTTCAACCTCATTCTGGCTTTGCGGATCCATTTTTATCGAGTTGGCCTTGTTCAGGGAGTCGGTAAGTTCTGAAACCATTTCATCAGGATATTGACCTACTTCAAACCCTGCTTCCGCTGTTGATAAAAAGGATTCAACTTTTGCAATAACAGGAGAGAGCTTTATCATGGAAATAGGCTCTACCCATACCAATGTTCCGCCATCTTCCACTACTGTTCCTTTGTTATAAAATTCTCCATCTATAGTTAATGTTGCCCCATTGTTTATGGTCAATGAAACTCCAGCTGGAAGATGGACACTACTAGCAGACATGTCCGCAGATACCGTATAATCTGCATTGAAATAAAGAGACTGATCTGTCAACGGCGTTCCTTCTGACCAATCCGTTCCGTCATAGATGTTGTCAGGAATATTTACCTGAAACACATCCTTATCTTCATCAGTAAAGTATAGATACTCTTCGGTGGTGGCCATTGAGTGTGCCTGGCTGGTGAAAAGTCCAAGATAATCTTCACCGTTATTTAGAGTAACCAAATTTTGACCATCTGTGAAATAAACATATGCATTGGTGCCATCAGAAGCACCAAATGCAAAACCATTTCCTACTGCGATACTTGTATTCCTATCATAATTAGTAGCAGGCTCTAATGAACCGCCAGAAGTGTTGATATCCATCAATACTTTTGTTCCTTCTACTGTTCCATCGGAGATATGAGGCTCATAACCATCTCCTGTATTAGCTACAAAAAACACATACTCGCCATTTCTGCGAAAATCTCTTGGGTCTGAGCTTCCAGACGGGTTTAGGTCAACTTTGACAGGTGTGCCACCATCGTTATAGATGTACGGCTCTAAATCTCCGTCAGGAGCATTTCCAAATATGGCAAAATCATCTCCGCCACCAATTCCATGAACGTGCATACCGCTAGCATCAGCAATCTCTGTTGTTCCTTCAGCTGTACCGTCGCTTGTGTAAAGTTTGTCGTAATAAAAGAAAATTACGTTGTTGCCGTAGGCTTTCCCTAGTGGCCATAGAGCTGTTGAAGTCGCATCCGTATTGGTGTTGTCAACATCTGTTATTTGAATAGAAGTTTGATCTGTATCGTCCCAAACGAAATATTCTTCATCCGAAGAAGTCCTTTTAGCTTTTACCAGTATTTTATCATCGGCAAAAGGTACCATCTGTACCTGATAGAGATTTTTGTTGATTAGGTCAACACCACCACCTTCTACATTGTTAAAAGGTCTGGTGACTGTAGTCAGGTCCGGAGAAACACGAATAAAGTCTCTTCCGGAATTGTCTGGATCAAATTTTCCGGATCCAAAAAAAGCACCATTTCCTGTTTGGCTCCATACCCTTGGGAAATTAGACCCTGAAGTGTAATAGTCAAGTAATGTCACTTCGTCTGTAGTGGCGTAGATTAGGTCTTCCGGATCAGTTGATTCTACTTTTCCTCGTCCAAAAATTACATTTCCTGCCTTTTCAATTTCCGTGAACTGCGAGACGTTGGTAGAGGTTGTGGTGAAATTTGGGATGTCTATAAAAAAGAATTGTGTACCATTTCCCAGATAAGTCATTTTGGTATTATCATCTGATACTATCATATAAGATGGGCCATTACTTGGGGAATTTGCTGAGGCGCTATTGTCCACCAACTTTTTCTGTGCGCAAAGGACAGTAGTAAGTAATAGAAGCGTAATGGTAAAAATACGTGTCATTTGATTCTGGTTTAAAAGGGTTTCGGTCTGCTTGTATTTTTGTGATTTTCATCATCAATGACTCATTTCAATGCAAAAAAGTTAAAACTGTTTCTATCCATGATTCATTGAGTTTCAAAATTCAAAAAATCTAAGCGGTTAGTTAAGGGAGAATTGAGTCAGAAGAAGGGGTGTAATGGTTCGCAAGTGTTTATGCTCCACTCATCAAAGCTGGGTAATTCTGAATGTATCATTGTCCGATTCTGCGGCCTCTAGCTATGTCTTCTATTTGCGTATTGCAAAAACGAAGGGGAGTAAGTGATCAAATTGAGCATTGGTTTTCCTACGCCATTTACGGATGTACGCAAGCACAGGCAGGTTTTGAGGCTCCTCGCAACACACTGCTCTCTTACAGCCCAAAAACCAATAGGCTTTATGTACACCTATTGGATTACCCTATGAAGGATTTCCAGATGTCTGATTTCAATGGGAAAGTGAAATATGCACAACTTTTACATGGAACTTCTGAGATTAAAATTCATCTTCAAGACTAGAGAACATAGAGCTAGAGGGAGAAAATGATCAAATTGTCAATTGTCAAAATCCAGAACTCATTGAGTGGCCTCTTTTAGGAAAAACATGATTAATTCATGGTTTGTTGAGTTTTTAGTTACCATTTCAGTTTGACTTTTTATTGACGACTCAGAAATGAGCAAATAACACCCCATGATATTTGCCTCGCTTTTTTTGTTTTGAGTAGAATATTAAATCGGTACTGCAACAGGAAGCTAATTGATTAGTTTCTGGTTGGCCACATATCATTTACCCTCAATAATCATTTTATCAGATGTTATTAAATATCAATGCTCAACTTTTTTCTATAATAAAATCAACGCTTTTTCTGTTGATGTTGATTGGTTTGGTGGCATGCACAAGCAACCCGCAACCAGACAAACCCAACATACTGTTCATATTAGTTGATGACCTTGGGTATGCTGATCTAAGCGTGATGGGGAGTCAATATTATGAAACGCCTAACATTGATAAGATCGCAAAGTCAGGAACGATTTTCACCAATGGGTATTCTACATGTACTGTTTGCACGCCTTCGCGCGCCAGTTTACTTAACGGTCAGTTTACAGCAAGACATGGGTTGACACAATATGAAGGAGGAAAAACAGGTCAAGAGTGGAAAAAACTGAATCGACATACGAAGCTTTTACCTCCAGAATATGTACACCATCTAGATCACGATGACCTGACGCTACCTGAGGCCTTTAAAGAAAGTGGATATGCCACGTTTTTTGCTGGAAAATGGCATCTGGGAAGTGCTGAGCAAGGATCATTGCCAACCGATCATGGATTTGATGTTAATCAAGGAGGTTACAGAGCAGGTGGTCCATCAGGAGGTTTCTTTTCACCTTTTAACAATCCTCAAATGAAGGACTACCCCGAGGAAAAAGGGATGAGCCTATCCATGAAACTGGCAAAAGAGGCTTCTAATTTTATTAAAGAAAATAAGGAAAACCCTTTTCTCGCGTATCTGGCATTCTATGCCGTTCATGCGCCCATTCAAACGACAAAAGAGAAATGGGCAAAGTACCGTGACAAAGCAGAGCGCATGGGTATCCATGAAACAGGTTTTGAAATGGAAAGAATTTTACCTGCCAGGAAGTACCAGGACAATCCAGTCTATGCCGGGCTGATCGAACAGGTGGATGACGCTGTAGGAAGCGTGATGCAGACACTCAAAGAACTAGATCTTGACAAAAACACCATCGTTGTTTTTACCTCTGACAATGGCGGAGTAACCTCCGGTGACAATTATTCTACCAACCAACTCAACTTGCGTGGAGGCAAAGGGTACCAGTGGGAAGGTGGCGTGCGCATCCCTTATTTTATTTATGTGCCATGGATGGTTCAGGGGGGAAATGGTATTGATGTTCCGGTATCTGGAGCTGACCTTTTTCCCACGCTTTTAGACCTGGCTGGGTTGCCGCTTAGGCCAGAAGCTCATCTGGATGGCGTCAGTCTGAAGCCGCTTCTAACTGGGGCTAGCATCAAGTCGAGACCGCTGTTCTGGCATTACCCTCACTACGGAAACCAGGGAGGAGAACCAAGCTCTATCATACGTCAGGGCAAGTGGAAACTGATCTACTATTGGGAAGACCATCATTTCGAGCTCTACGATTTGGAGAAAGATCTGGGCGAAACACAAGATGTTGCTGAAAGTAATCAGGAGCTGGCTGCTGATTTGAAATCTCAGTTGTTCGAATGGCTGGAATCTATGGATACGCATTATGCCGAAGAAGACCCGCTTTGGGATGAAGCTGCACGTAAGCAGCGGTTGCAAAACCACAAAAACATTAAGATGCCTCAACTGGAAAAGAACCGAAAGAAAATGCTATCTCCCGATTGGAAACCCAACAAAGATTGGTGGGGAAGTGACGTTAAAAACACTGCCCAATGAAAACTAAAAGGTTAAGCATATTGCTTATCATTCTGTCTATAGGTACTCTCTTTTTGAACTCCTGCAAACCAAAGAGTGCAGCAGGCAACAAAGAAGCTAACTCGGAGAATGCAAGTACCATATCTGAGTCAAAACAGCTTTTGAGTTTCGAGGCATTGCCTAAAACAACCCAGTCCAATTTCTTCAATACAGTTCAATCGGAAAATGTGCTGATCGATCCCGGATATTGGACCTGGGGATTGTCCGTGATCAAATGGAAAGATGGCAAGTACCATGCGTTCTATTCTAGGTGGAAAAAGGAATATGGATGGAAAGCGTGGATGACAGATTCGGAAATTGCCCATGGTGTTTCCGATAAAATGGAAGGACCATATAAGTTTAAAAATTTGGTGCTTGCAAGTAGAAACGAAGGAGGGTGGGAATCCGCCACCTCTCATAACCCAAGTGTTTGCGTTGTAGATGGTCAGATTTTTCTGTACTACATTTCAGTAGATCTTCATGGCATTTACCCGGAAACTGAAGAAACGTATCCAATTTCCAAGTGGATCAAAGACAATTGGAACATAGCTAGAAACCGACAGTTAATTGGGTTGGCCACTGCATCTGATCCCTATGACGAGTTTGTCAGAACTCCTGAGCCGGTGGTGACACCTCAAGAAGGGCTTTTTAAAAATATAGCTGTGAATCCGGCTGTGACCTACGCCAACGGAAAATTCACCATGGTGATGAAAGGGGATGATATCAAATATGACAAAGCATTCCGAATTCAGCTCGTCGGTCATTCTACTAAAGCGGAAGGACCTTTTGAATTCGTCAACGAGCCGGTTTACGATCAAGCTCAGACAGAAGATGCGACGATTTGGTATGACAATATGAAGGAAAAGTACTTCATGGCTTGCCATGTTATAAGCAGACCCGAATTAATCCTGATGACCTCTCCAGATAGTTATCAATGGCAGCCTGCTTCGAATCCTCTTTTTACAAAAAAGGAAATCTTGCTTGATAATGGAGAGCTATGGAAGCCGCAAAGAATGGAGAGACCCTTTGTATTCACCGACGAACAAGGTCAGCCACTTATGCTTTTCATAGCAATAAAAGACAAAGGAGTAAGTGGAAATATTGCCATCCCCATAAGTCAGAAATAGTGAAACATGTAAGAAGGCAATGACCTGACCAACTTAAGGTACTTCTAAATACTGTTCAGGTTATTCAATACTAAATGAAACGTGTAGCAATCAAACTGGTCAACACGAAAAACAAGTTGAAATGAAATTAACAATAAGCTCAATAGGTATAATATTCATATTTCTAAGCTGCGGTTCGTATGCTCAAGAAATGAAAATAGAGTACATAGGCAATGCAGCAGAACAAGAAGGAATGCATGTTTGGGGTTCGTCACCTATTATGGATCAGGATGGGCGCGTGCACCTTTATGCTGCTCAATGGTCTACGGCTTCTCAGACCAACTTTAGCGGATGGTACAAAGATTGTGAAATAGGTCATTATGTGGCGGATAGTCCGGAAGGGCCATTTGAATATCTGGGTGTAGCAGTACCAGATCGTGATAGCTTATTCAATTCCCCACACAACCCAACAATCAGTTACATCGACGGACACTATGTGCTTTGTTTTATTGTGAATGAAAATAGCAAATTATCCACTCAGCGCATCGTCATGTATGTGGCTGACGATTTGAATGATAACTGGAGACCAGCTAAAGGGGCAGAGCCCGATGGGACAATACTCAGGAAGCCCGCTGACACGACCATATGGAATCATAAGGCAAGATTAGGAGTCTCAAATCCAACCCTGATCAAGTTCAAAGGGAAGTACCAACTATATCACAAATCTGTTATTCCAAGAAAAGGAAAAGGCGGTGCATATAATTATGGAGTGGCCATTGCAGACCAGCTAGAAGGGCCTTACAAGATTCATCCAGATAGAGTAACCTCAAAGGAAATGACCTTGGAGGATTCTTATGCTTTTAGCATGAATGATTCTGTATTTATGATAAGTCGTGATTTTGGAGCCACTTTAGGCAATAGCGGGGGAGGGCTCCTGTGGAGGTCGTCTGATGGTTACTACTTTCCTGAAGAAAACACCAAACGAGCGTATGAAGATTTAGAACACTATGTGGGATCAGAATTTTTAGAAAATGCTACCGCTCACCGAGGCAAAAAACATGGACACCTTGAGCGTGCGCAGTTGCTCTTTATTGATGGGAAACCAGCCTACTTATACCTGGCAACCGGCGTTCAGGTAAAGCCCGGCTATGGCAGCAGTTCGCATGTGTTTAAGATTCGTTTTGAATAAGGAGTTGGTGCCCGATAGTTAATTGAACGACACTAAAAAAGAATAATTCACAGTCATAGCTGATAGTAAAAGCAAATAACAGTATCGAGTTAAAGTAATTAACCAGAGACAATTAAATGGAAAATAGCTTAAGCAAAGCCCTACTCTTATTCATAGTCGCATTCCATTGGGGATGTTCGCCTTCAGAGGTAAATAACATCAATCAACCAACTACGACCACCCACGATGAAGGGGAAATTTTATCCATCTCTGGAACTCGAATTATTAGTGGTATTTATCCTCATCTAACAACCTATGCACACGCAAGGGTGGACGGAACTTATAGTTTTGGAAATGAGTGTGGTATTGGTGCAATGGCTGTTTGGAATGAAAAATTATACATGATCAATTATGCTGCACACGAGCCAAAAGGGAGTGAACACAAACTGTATACTGTCGATAAAGATAAAAATATGGAAGTGTTTCAGGGCAGTATCGGAGGTACGCCGGCAGCTAGAATGATTCATAAAGAATCGAACCAATTACTCATTGGCCCATATGTCATAAATAGCACTGGAGAAGTAAGGGTGATCCCCGTAAAAGACATGAAAGGCCGGTTAACGGCTATTGCGAGGCATTTAAAAGATCCGGCAAACATGGTGTATTACTATGACATGGAAGGGATGTTGTACGAGGTAAATGTGCACACATTACAGGTGGAAAAACTGTACCATAACCCTTTACCCGGTTGGCACGGTAAAGGCGCTTATACGAGCCAAAATAAGCTGGTGCTGGCAAACAATGGAGAACACAAAAATGAAAGTGGAAAAAATTGGAAAGTAAGTTTAGAAAACTCCAAAGGCAAAGAAGACAATGGAATCTTAGCCGAATATGATGGTGAGAATTTCAAAATCGTTGAGAGGCGACAATTCACAGACGTCACCACCAAAAACGGAATTAACGCTATTCCAAATGATGAATCTCCCTTATGGGCTGTTGGCTGGGACGCAAGGTCGATCCGTTTGAAGGTACTGGAAAATGGAGTATGGAAAACCTTTTTGTTGCCTAAGGCAACTTACAACAACGACCCGTCACATGGTTGGTTTACAGAATGGCCAAGAATCAGGGAGATAGGCAATGGAAAAATGATGATGGATATGCATGGTATGTTTTATGATTTTCCTTCAACTTTTTCGCATTCGAATACCGCTGGTATTAAACCTATGGGCTCTCACTTACGCTACATTCCGGATTTCTTGAGTTGGAATGGTGAAGTCGTTTTGGCAACAGACGAAACCAGTATACAAGGCAATCCTTATGCGGGCCAACCTCAATCTAACCTCTGGTTTGGTAGCCGCGAAGAATTATCTAATTGGGGGCCAAAATCCGCATATGGAGCTATTTGGTTGAAAGACGAGGTAGTTGCTCAAACACCATCGGCACCTTTTTTAGTAGCAGGGTTTGATAATAGAATTTTGCATTTAAATAACTCAGGAAAAAAGCCAGTTGTTGTTACCATACAGGTCGATGAAAACGGTAAAGGAGACTGGAAAGAGTTACGTCAAGTAAGGCTAGAGCCTAAAGGATATAATTATCACATTTTTAAAGAAGAACTAAAAGCGGAATGGGTACGATTGGTGACTAATGAAACAGGTACAATTACTGCTGCTTTTCATTTTACCGATGGTAGCCTTAAAACTGAAGCGGCTGAAACAGATATTTTTAATGCACTTGCTGCAATAGACGAAACAGGCAAGGTGTCGCATGCAAAACTCTTCAGCAATAGAGTTAATTATAATTTAAGTGTTTACGCTGGAGAAATAGAAAATGGCGCGTTTAAAAACACGAAAGGTTATGAGTTTTTGAAGTACGACTTCAAGTTTGTTGAAGGTATAAAAGACAGCCTTTCCAAACATGCCTTAAAGAACAAAAAAGTAGGAGAGGAAGTAGGTTTCTATACTGCAAACTCGCCGGATGCCACAGATGCAGAAGCAAACCAAAAAGAGATTTGGACCGAGGATGATGCCTCCGTGATACTACACGCCAAAAACTATCAATTAAGACTACCGAAAGGTCACTCCAATTACTCAAAGCAGTTTTCAGCTAACACAACACGAGTGACCAGGGAGGTTGAGTCGGAAAGAGAGCTGGCTAATATCTGTGGTACATTTTATGAGTTGCCACTGTTTAAAGTGGGTAAAGAGCCATTGTATAAAATGATGCGTCCTGTTACTACACACAATAGACAAATCACGGAGTTTAATACATGGAATGGCTTATTGGTTTTGAGTGGCGTTAAGATTGATGCTGAAGCCTCAGAGCATGTGTATAAATCCCCAGATGGCAACACGGCACTTTGGTTTGGAGGTATTGACGATTTATGGAGTTTAGGAAAACCTGTAGGTGAAGGCGGCCCGTGGAAAAACACTCAGGTAAAAGCCAATCAATTGTCCGATATGTATTTAATGACCGGATATGATAAAAAGACGGTAGTCTTAGAGGCTGACGTTGATACTGAATTTGAATTATACGTCCATATAAATCACTATGCAGGTCAGCCCGTCCTATTCAAAACCTTTCAGATAAATGCAGGAGAAAAATGGACCTATCAATTTCCAAAAGGATTTAGCGCTCATTGGGCGCAATTAAAATCGAAGAATGACTGTGTCGCAACGGCGTGGTTTGTTTACGAGTAACTTATAAATGATATTATGAGACTAGCACGATTTCTACTTGTCGGCCTGCTATTCATACATGCAAGTAGCAAGGCACAAGACGTATTAATAGAAGCTGAAAGCTTCATTGATAAAGGCGGATGGGTGGTTGACCCTCAGTTTGTTGAGCAAATGGGGTCTCCCTATTTAATGGCTCACGGCATGGGCGTGCCGGTGGCCAATGCCACTACTAAAGTCAATTTCAAAGAAAAAGGATCGTATCATGTTTGGGCAAGAACTAAAAACTGGGTGCCTGGCAATTGGGAAGCTCCTGGCCAATTCAAAATCATTGTAGATGGAAAGGCACTTAAAACAACATTAGGCACTACCACAGGGTGGACATGGGAGTACGCAGGAAAAGCCAAAATAAAAGATAACAACGTAGAAATTCAACTGTCTGACTTGACAGGATTTAATGGCAGATGCGATGCTATCTATTTTAGTCAGTCAAACAAAATGCCGACAAATTCTGAGTCTGACTTAGATGCGTGGCGAAAAGCAAGGCTTGGAGAGACTACAGCGCCCAAAGAACAAAAAGCGTATGACCTGGTAATAACAGGTGGTGGGTTAGCCGGCTGTGCAGCGGCGATAGCTGCCGCAGAACAAGGATTGAATGTGGCTTTGATTCACGATAGACCAGTTTTGGGTGGCAATGCCAGTGAGGAAGTGCGTGTGCATACTTTAGGGATTTACGGTAAGTATGAGCGAATTCTTAAAATGATTGACACCAAACACTACCCCAATGGTTCTTACAAGGCAAAATATGATCAGGAAAAGCGCGATAGAAACGTCAAGAACATTGAAAACATCGACCTCTTTTTAAATTGGAGAGCCTATGATGCCGTTGCAGAAAACAACACCATTAAATATGTTGATGCAAGGCATACTTCAACCGGGGAGAGAATCCGCTTTACAGCTCCCAGATTTGTTGACTCAACAGGGGACGGTTGGATCGGGTTTTGGGCAGGAGCGGAGTATTCGTATGGTAGAGAAAGCGCTGATACTTATGGAGAATCCTGGGATAAATGGGGAGAACTTTGGAGTCCGGAGGAAGCCGATGATCTGGTGATGGGGGCATCTGTGCTTTGGCAAAATGAAAAAACAAATGAAGTGCATGAATTTCCAGAATTGCCGTGGGCCAGAGATATAGCCAAAGAGCATAAAGCAATTGCCGGTGAATGGTATTGGGAATTTTCCAGAAACGATCTCCATCAAATACACGATGCAGAAGAAGTAAGAGATCATATGCTTCGGGCTATATACGGGGCGTTTGCCAACGCAAAAACACTAGAGAAAAACAAAAATTATAAACTCCAGTGGGTTTCTTATTTAGTGGGTAAGAGAGAATCCAGAAGGTTGATAGGTGATTATATATACACCTTTAATGATGTAAAGAGCAATACAAAATTTAGTGATGCTGTTGCTGAGGAAACAAGAGCCGTTGATATACACTATCAAAGAAATCTAAAGGACGGGGATGAACCGGACTTTCTTTCAGAAGCGCTCTTTTATAATACCGAGAAGTATTACATCCCTTACAGAAGTCTCTATTCAAAAAACATAACAAATCTATTTATGGCCGGGCGGAATTTCAGCTGTTCACATATTGGGTTAGGAGGGCCTAGGGTCATGCTGACAACCGGGCAAATGGGGGCTGCTGTCGGATTTGCTGCCTCCATCTGCAAAAAATACAATGTGACCCCAAGGGAGGTCTACACGAATCACCTTCAGGAATATCTTGACTTAATCGATAAGCAACAGTAATGTTTAAATGCTTGACGTTTATAGTCATTCTTTTAATCACAACAGGGTTGTGCGGGCAAAACAAACCTGATTATAATCCTATGTTTTTTAACATGGCCAATGAATGGAAAGACATTGCTCAAGATGAACCGGTTTTTGAGTTTGCCGTCAATTCATTAGATACTGCATACAGCACTCAGGTAAATCAAGTGAGGTTGCTGTCCAATCACGATGGAGCACCCAGGCTGTTTTATTCAGATATAGAAACTGCAGTATGCGCAGATGGAGAGTGTAAACTAGCCAACATCAAAGTGTACTGGAATTTGCTGGGACACTATACGGGTTTTGGTATTTCTCCTGAAATGCCACTTACCAAATACGAACACGATCACTTTGAAACCGAAGACTATGCCAAGCTTCACCAATTATTGTTAGATGATAATTCTATTCTTAAAAGGCGAAAAATGGCTGATTTGATAGATAAAATACCGGTTTCACCTTTAGATATTAACTCAAAGGATATCGACGGAATCTCTGGAGCCACGAAAAAGGAAATAAAAGAGTCGGTGGTGAAAGGTGGATTATATTCCTGCTATACACTATGGCACATCGTGCATGGCGAGGTTCGAGATAAAATGTATGAATACTTTGAATCGATATGTTCTGAGAACCTTGTCGTCTACTTATTAGATACCCCGTATAGCGATTATCAAATGTATGCTTTGAAGCAGTTAGACAAAAGAGGCTTTGAAGAACATTCAAACCAAATCGTAAGCATATTCAAAACTGCGGATGCTTCGACCAGAGCATATATTCTAAAAAAGATTTCAAATGGTATTTTATCCGATCAAAAAATATCATCGCAACTCTATGAGACATTCCCTAAGACGGATATCAACACGAGAACGCTGCTAATAAAGAACCTTGAAAATGCACATTCATCGGCAGTTGAAATATTGTCAGCATACACTCATTTTATGACAAAAAATCACCTGAAGCTTTATCTGGAATATTTAGAGGAAACTTCAGCTAGCAATAAGAAAGAAATTAGATTCAATTTGAAAAAAGCCGGGAATGCAAAGGAGTATGCATATGCCTACTTGATAAAAGAGTTTTTAGAAAGCAACAATTGATCCTTTAGGCTTCCATTTTTTAGAGAAGGCTACATGAAACTTAAGGATATTAGATGTATAATATAACCACTATTTAGTACTCAAATAATGAATGTCAACAGCCTAATACTAAGCATTTTCTTTGTTCTGTTAATCAGTTTTCAATCGTGCAAACAACCATATAAACGTCTGCAGGAACCATTTAATCAAAACTGGAAATTCAAAAAGGGAGAGATTGGCTCTGAGCATACCCTTGATTTTGATGATGCCGATTGGCGTACTTTAGATTTGCCGCATGACTGGGCTATCGAGGGCCCTTTTGATCAAATACATGATACCAGAACGGGTGGATTGCCTGTACATGGTACCGCCTGGTATCGTAAACAATTTACCATAGACAAAAACCAGGAAGGAAACAGAGTGACAGTAGTGTTTGATGGGGTGATGAACAATGCTGAAGTATTTATCAATGGTCAAAAAGCAGGCAATCGTCCATATGGGTATATCGGTTTTGAAGTTGATTTAACCTCGCATATAAAGTATGGAGGAGAAAATATAATTGCCGTACGGGTTGATCCAAAAGAACTATCATCGAGGTTTTATCCCGGCGCTGGCATTTACAGAAATGTGTATTTAAACATTAAAAACCCTGTCGCTATCGCATATAGTGGCACCTATATCACCACACCAAAGATTACGGAGACTGAAGCTGAAATTGTAATCAAAACGACGCTTGAAAATAAGGAGAATCTGGCAGGTGAGTATGAATTGCAAACCACCATTCAAAACAGTAAAGGGGACAAGGTAGCAACCAGCAAAAATGCAGTTACTCTAACCAGCACAACTGTAGAACTTGAAGATAAACTGAGTGTTCAAAATCCGGCGCTTTGGCATGTAGATAGCCCCAACCTCTATGTGGCCAAGTCTGTTTTGCTCAAAAATGGCATTCCAATTGATAATTATAGCACCACGTTTGGTATTCGATCCATAAAATATTCACAAGAAAAGGGTTTTGAGCTGAATGGAGAATCAATCAAATTCAAAGGAGTATGTCTTCACCATGACTTGGGGCCATTAGGGGCGGCTGTCAATTATCGTGCAACAGAACGCCAGCTTGAGATCATGAAAAGCATGGGTGTAAATGCCATACGAACCAGTCACAATCCACCATCTCCAGAGCAGCTAGCACTTTGCGATAAAATGGGGATACTTGTTCAGGTTGAGGCCTTTGACGAATGGAAGAAAGGAAAAGTAGAAAACGGTTATAACAAGGTCTGGGATGAATGGCACGAAACCGACTTGCGAGATATGATAAAACGTGACCGTAACCATCCATCTGTAGTCATGTGGAGTATTGGTAATGAAGTGAGGGAGCAAGGAAGAAAGGAGGGTGGAGCTCTGGCCAGGCACCTTACGGAGATATGTCATGATGAAGACCCTACACGACCAGTGACTGCAGGGTTTAACCAATATCCAGGGTGTGTGAAGAATGGACTGGCAGATGCCATTGATCTTGTTGGCTTCAATTATAAGCCAACGCAGTATGACAATGTTTTAGAAAAGAACCCCAATTTTATTGTCTACGGAGCAGAAACATCATCTGCGGTCAGCTCCAGAGGAGTGTATCATCTGCCGGTCGAAAATTATGATCGTCATGAATCTTTACAAGTCTCTAGTTATGATATCATAAGTCCACCCTGGGCATATCCGCCGGATTTCGAAACCTATGCTCAGGAAACAATGCCTCACTCGTTAGGGGAGTTTGTCTGGACAGGATTTGATTATTTGGGAGAACCTACGCCGTACAATGGAAGAGATAATGAAACGAACGGAAAGTGGGGTGGCGATTGGCCATCACGTAGCTCTTACTTTGGCATTGTAGATTTATGCGGTTTCCCAAAAGACAGATATTATTATTATCAAAGCAGATGGACAGTGGAGCCTATTGTGCATATTTTGCCACACTGGAATTGGGAAGACACTCCTCATAAAGAGATACCCGTTTATTGCTACACCAATTGTGATGAAGCTGAATTGTTTCTCAATGGAAAATCTTTGGGTAAAAAAGTGATGGGTGTGGACAAGACAACTATACCATCGGAATTCAATTGGTGGAGACAACCGGAGAAGACCTGGGATTCACCATACAGACTCAACTGGAATGTGGCTTATGCCCCGGGCGAGCTCAAAGTCATTGCTTATAGAAATGGGGAGCAGGTTGCAGAAAAGAAAATCACCACTGCGCAAAAGGCGTCTCAAATAAAACTAATCCCTGATAGAACAGAAATTGATGCTGATGGAAATGATCTTTCTTTTATAACCGTGAGGATAGAAGATGAAAACGGAAACTTCTGCCCATTAGCAGACAACCTGGTGACCTTTGATGTTTCAGGTCCAGCAACAATTGCGGCAGTAGGGAATGGCAATGCTGCTACTACTGAGCCCTTTCAAGCCAATTATAGAAAGGCATTTAATGGTCTGTGCATGTTAATCATTAAAAGCAAGAGAAACGAACCAGGACAAATAGAGATCACGGCCTCTTCTGAGAACCTTAAAAATGGGAAGGCAATTGTCACTTCAATAAAATAAGGAGAACGGATAATTAAACGCTCTACATAATGCCATTTAAAAATAGCACCGAAGATTTCTCCGGTGCTATTTTAATCATTAGCGTATTAATATTTTGAAATTTTAACCCTATTCGTTTCTACCTGAAAAGCACTTTTTCATCACGCATAAAGTCGCCTTGAACGATTCTTAACAAGAAAAGCCCTTTCATACTATTTCCGATATTCAACTCCATCTTTTGAGAATTCTGGAAAGTTACTTCCTGAATCTTTCTGCCCTCTATAGTGAAAAGTGTGATGTTGACCGGGAGATCAATATCCAGTTCAGGAGTTGAAATACTTACTTTTCCATTTAGTACGGGATTTGGATAGATGTTGAAGCCTTCAAGCTCTTCGAGCTCTTCTTCCACCAACTCATCCGCCACTCTTGAACCCGGAGCGCTCAGAGGCACCTGTACTCTCACAAAACCATCTGCAGGTACTGTGACATTCCAGCTCGCATTGTTGCCCAAATAATAAGTGTTTACTTTTTCTGTATTGGTAGCATCCCATATCCATCTACTTACTGTTCCGGATGCTTTGTACCCGCTTTGAAGCTGGAAGTTTACCGTTTTGGAGGAGCTGCTTCTATTGAGTAAGTATACCTCGGCAGTGTTATTGTCGGCAAACGCTACAGCTTGAATATCGCTATCACTTGACGATGTTTCTATTACTTCTTTGCCTTCGGATCCATTGACCAGCGCTTTGAACCCACTGTATTTGATAGGCAGTTCATTGCCATTGGCATAGACAAATCGCTTCACAACCTGATAGAAAACCACAGCTTCCGCTCCAGCATTGATAGCCGGGAAGATGTTGTCCATGCCATCTACCAAAAGTCCCAGGTTGTCAGCTGTAGAGTATCTCGTTGATTCGGTGTACCATACAGGGTCAGCAGAAAGTGAAACTAATGATGCCCATTTTGATTCCCAGTTTGCTTGACCCAAAGTACCGTCATCATAAAAATGGGAACCGATGATATCCGTTCGGTCTTCTACATCATTCACATCATCAATCGACGTTTGTAAGGCGTATCGTTCTAAACCTACCTTTTGAGTGGAGCCCAAATTGTTCATTTGATCAAATACTTTTCTGTGGTCAGAGTCATCCGCAGGATCCTCGTTCCACGGCCCCAGGTAGTCCACTGTGATTCCGGCAGTGCTCATACGATTCATGAAACTATCGAGATATGCCGCATAAGAAGTCAAATTAAGACTGTACACATTGTAGCTGCAGCAACCGATCCACCCACTCGGAAATTTATCAGCATTATGGTGATTAACCCCATAACCATCACCGTTTGCAATACTTGCAAATACTTTGACATTGGGATTTACTGACTGCACTTCCTGAATGACCGTAATCACATTGTCATAAATACTATCAGTGATGGGTTGCAAAGCGAAAATAGGAACGCGTATGATTTTGAGGTCCATATCCCCAAAGAGTTTTTGCGCAGTAGTGCTAACATTTTTCTCAGCCCAATCTTTGATAGTCAGTTTGCCATCGCCACCAAATGTTACCTGTTGATTTTTGTCACCGGGATCAATGGTGAGAGTCTGACCATGAGTCATCATGGTCACACTCATGAGGACACATAAGAGTGCTACTTTTTGTAATGTTGTTATCATAATTATAGATTTTGTTTAGTGTATCAAGTTCTATTCAACTAGACAAAAACTAGTGGGGCAGAATGCTCAACCATTAGGGGTAAATTGTTAAACGTATAATTAATAAGCTCTAAAAGATTATGAAATTGATTAATTGATAAATTATAATGTTAATAATGCGATAATCGCAAAACTTTATTGGTAGATAGAAGATCACACACTAAGTGTATAGGCTATTCATCCCATAAATGAGCAAATAACACCCGTTAGTTTAGTCTCTACATGCTTTTTTTTGAATCCTCAGGCGAGTCAACTGAAGTGTACATCGTATTTTGCTGATGGTGCTGTGAGGTCAACTAGTAATTATATAAAAATGACAGATACAAAGAGCTTTTGGGTTTCAGTGCTACTGATTTTGTCAGTAGTGGTTTCTCATGGACAAGTTCCAGACAATTTCAAAAAGGATGGAGGTAGCGAATTTCCTTCGGAACTTATTTATAAGGTAGTGGGCGAGGACTCCCTCAAAATGGTTTTTCACTATCCTGACAATTTTAAGTCGAGCAAAAGATACCCTACCATCATATTTTTCTTTGGAGGTGGTTGGAATGGTGGGAGCATTGCTCAGTTTGAAAATCAAGCCAAATACCTGGCTCAGCGAGGTATGATAGCCGTGTTGGCTGATTATAGAGTTAAGAAAAGGCAAGGGACAACACCTTTTGAAGCAGTACAGGATGCCAAAACAGCAGTTCGTTTTTTAAGGAAAAACGCCAAAAAACTGAACATTAAAGAAAAGAAAATCGTGGGAGCGGGAGGCTCTGCTGGAGGGCATCTGGCCGCTGCTACTGCCACTATACAAGGACTCAACGAGCCTGGAGAAGATACTTCTATCAGTTCAGTGCCCAATGCCCTTGTCTTGTTTAACCCGGTGATCGATAATGGCCCTGGCGGTTATGGATATGAGCGAATAGGTGATAGGTATGAAGAAATCTCTCCTTTGCATAATATCCGTAAAGGAATGCCACCAACCATCGTATTTCAAGGAACTGCTGACCACCTCATCCCCGTAACAACTGCGGAGCTTTTCAAAGAGAAAATGGAAGCAGTGGGAAGTAGGAGCGAGCTGTTTCTTTATGAAGGTCAGAAACATGGGTTTTTCAATAAAAACAAGAGTGAAGAGCATTACCACCTCACACTCAAAGAAACTGAGCGATTTCTGGAGTCAATAAAATACATAAAGAAAACAGAAGGTAGAAAATGAAATCCTATATATACGCCATTGCAGTAATGGTAGTTTGTCTCTTGAGTTGTGGTGGAGTACGCAACAGTGATTCGGGTAGCCAGCAAGCGTCAAAACCCAACATAATTTTCATTTTGGCAGATGATCTGGGTTATGGAGATGTTGGTTTTAATGGTCAAACAAAGATCAAAACACCAGTTTTGGATCAGATGGCAGCCGAGGGGATGGTTTTTACACGGCACTATGCCGGCTCCACAGTGTGCGGACCATCTCGTGCGTCACTCATGACAGGTTTGCATACGGGCCATTCGCCGGTTAGGGGAAACCCAAAGTGGACACAATCTGGCAAGCCTGTAGATTTGCCGCTTGACCAAAACACTGTGGCCAAAGAACTGCAACGAGCAGGCTATACCACGGGTATCGTTGGTAAGTGGGGCTTGGCCGAAAATCTAGACGAAGGAAAACCACTGAATCAGGGGTTTGACTATTTCTACGGTTTCAATAGACACGGGCCTGCACATCACTATTACCCGGAGGAGATATGGGAAAATGACAGCCTTTTGTCCCTGGAAGGAAATGTGATGAAAGAAAAGAAAGGTCAATATTCTCAGCACCTCTTTACTGAAAAAGCACTCGATTTTATGGAGCGCGAAAAAGACAATCCATTTTTCTTATACCTCGCTTATACTATTCCTCATTATGAACTCACTATTCCTGAGACGTACAAAAAGGAGTATTCCGCTAAGGATTGGCCTTTGAGAGAAATGAAAATGGGGCACTATCGAAATGATAAAAATGGACATGTCACCTATGCTTCTATGGTAAGTAAGCTCGATGCTGATATAGGCACTATATATGATAAGCTGGAAGAGCTGGGCTTAGATGATAATACGCTTGTTATTTTCACCAGCGATAATGGCCATGAATATGACGATTTGAACAATGAGTTCTTCGATAGCAATGGCATTTATAAAGGGCGAAAAAGAGATTTGTATGAAGGTGGTATCCGAATGCCGTTCGTGGCGACATGGCCAGGGAATATTACTCCAGGAACCACAAGTGACCACCAATCTGCATTTTGGGATTTCCTCCCTACAGTTTGTGATATTATAGGAAAGGAACCATCAGTGAGTACGGATGGCATTTCTTATCTACCTACTTTGATTGGAGCAAGTGATCAGAGGCTGCACGATTGCCTCTATTGGGAGTTTAACGAAAAGAAAGGCCCTGTGCAGGCATTGATAAAAGATGACTGGAAACTTATTCGTTTTGATGGGGGCAGGTATGAGCTCTATAATCTGACAGTAGATCCGTCTGAAGAAAAAAACCTGTACACCGATAACAATGAAAAAGCTCAGGCTTTAAAACAATTGTTGTCCACGGCCAGAACCGAGCACCCTGAGTTTCCACTTGAGAAACGTAAGCGAAGCAAATAAAATATTTCACAAAGAAAAGAGTGTCTAGCCCATGATCGGAAGTATGATATTTCGAAATCAAATAGTCAGAATATTGCTAATTACGGCATGCTCTGTTTTTGTTTCTTGTCAGCCTTTACCCAAAGAGGAAGCAAGCATTGCCAAACCCAATGTTGTGATTATCTATCTGGATGATTTGGGGTATGGGGATTTGAGTGCTTACGGCGCTACTGAGATTCAGACCCCCAATATTGATGCACTTGCGAATGGCGGTCTGCGTTTTACAAATGGCTATGCCACCTCGGCTACATGTACACCGAGCAGGTTTGCTTTGCTCACGGGAGTATATCCCTGGCGAAATGAAAGAGCACGCATCCTCTCAGGAAGCGCACCTCTTATTATTGACACAGCGCAGGTCACAATGCCGAAAATGCTGAAATCTCAAGGATATCAAACTGCCATTATCGGCAAGTGGCATTTAGGGTTAGGGGCAGGTGATTTAGATTGGAATGGACATGTGGCTCCAGGGCCAAACGAAGTAGGTTTCGATCAAGCATACATCCTTGCAGCCACACAAGACCGGGTGCCCACGGTTTATATTGAAAATGGATATGTCGATGGATTGGATTCGGAGGACCCCATTTCGGTGAGCTATAAAAGCAATTTTGAAGGGCAGCCCACAGGCAAGAACAATCCCGAGCTAACTACTATGAAATGGCATCACGGGCATAATAACAGCATAGTCAATGGCATCCCGCGAATAGGATATATGAAAGGTGGCCAGGCCGCTCAGTGGAGCGACATGGATATGGCCGATCATTTTTTGTCAAAAGCCAAAGCGTATGTTAAGGAGCGTAAAGAAAACCCGTTTTTCCTTTACTACGCCATGCAGCAGCCCCATGTACCTCGAACACCACACCCCCGTTTTGCAGGAAAATCAGGGATGGGCCCCAGGGGAGATGTGATTTTAGAAGCAGATTGGTGCATTGGAGAGTTTATGAAAACACTCGAAGCAGAAGGAGTTCTGGACAATACTTTGATCATCTTCTCAAGCGACAATGGTCCGGTGCTGAATGACGGGTATTATGATGATGCCGTTGAAAAACTAGGTAACCACAAGCCTGCAGGGGATCTGCGCGGAGGCAAGTACAGCCTTTTTGAGGGAGGCACCAGGGTTCCTTTCATTACCTATTGGAAAGGAAATATTCAAGCCGGATTGTCCGATGCGCTGATCTGTCAGGTAGATTTGCTGGCTTCTTTGGCTAAACTAGTAGGGGCAGAGGTTCCACCAACAGACAGTCAAGAGTTGCTGGATGTGTTTCTGGGAAAATCCGGTACAGGTAGGGAAACTTTGGTCTTGGAAGCCAAAGGCAAAACGGCTCTTAGAAAAGGTGAATGGCTCATGATACCGCCTTATGAGGGTCCGGCTGTAAACGAAAAAGTCAATACCGAAATAGGTAACTCCAGAGAATATCAGCTTTACAACTTGAAGGCAGATATAGGACAGCAAAACAACCTGGCGTCAATACACACTGACAGACTCGATCAGATGAAAAGCGATCTAAAAAGTGCCTTAGAGTAAACCATTCTCCTTCAGTTATTCACCTATCTTTGAGCTGATCGTTCAACCCAGAGGATATTGCTTGATTTTTATTTTGGAATAGAGAAAAACGCAAATATTTGAGGAATTTCACTAGAACGTACCTTAATTTGATTTTCGTGCTAACTCCCTGTTGTGGATAGGGCCGACTTAAACTTTAATAATTGAGAGCATCAAGTTTCAAAAAAAGTGAAAGGTTCCCTTAGATTATTTCTTTTAATATTTCTTTTAATACCGAGTTCGGGATACACTCAGGGTTTATTTGATGCGTTTAACAAGTCTTTTACCAACATCAACGTTGAAGACGGTCTACCAAACAATTTGGTTTACAGGTTTGCGCAAGATTCTATAGGTTTCATGTGGATGGCCACCGCCGATGGTCTTTGCAGATATGGTGGCAATGGCTTTAAAGTCTTTCGACATGATATCAACGAGCCGAATTCGCTGTTAAGTAATAATCTCAACGACCTCTTGTACGAATCTGAACGCAATCGGATTTGGATTAGTTCGAGCCTGGGGCTTGGTTTTTTGGACCTTGAAACAATGGATTTTTCGCGTTTAGATTCTTTAGACGGAGTTGGGCTTAATCAGGCATCCACAGGAATCGCACAAAATTCGAAAGGAGATATCGCTGTTGCCTTTTTAGATAACTCACTTCTGGTTTACAACCAGCGACATGGCATTAAATATCACAATCAATTGTCCAAATTTTCGGAAGCAAGTTATGTTTCCTTTATGGGAGATACTGCTGTCTGTATAGGTCAGAGAGGAGGGCATGTATTGATTCACGATTTGAAAAGGAATACAACGGAAAGAATACAAATTGAGGATGATATATCCTTAAACCATTTCGGTACGTTTTTGGAAAAATTCACTATTTCCACCAACCTTGGCCTGCTTGTCTTCAATTCAAAGACTCGGAAATTTGAGTCATCCGGGAATACTTACCTTGACAACACTGACGTGGTAGTTTGCCATTTAGATAAAGAGAACCATCTCTGGGTGGGCACAAGAGAAGATGGACTGGCCATCAGCAAACAAGAAGTAACGGATTTGAATGCAGATATTCAATTCGATTATTATGTTCCCCGATCCGACGGCTCAAGTGTTTTTAGTAAAACCATACAAACCTTTTATGAAGATGAAGAGGGAGCCATGTGGATGGGAACATGGAGTTCCGGGATTAACTATGTTGGACCTAAGCGGGCATCTATTAGGCTAATCGATGAAAACCCTCAGTCCAATGTACACTTTAGTCATCAGCGTATTTGGGGATTGGATTATACCAATGACATCTTATGGATAGGTACGGATGGAGGAGGGCTCAACTCACTTAACCTGAAAACCGGATCGGTCGATGTGGGTATTTTGAGTAAATATGGATTATCCGATGACCTGGCTGTACTTTCAGTATTACATGCTTCCAATGATATTTTGTGGGTGGGCACATATAAGAAAGGGCTCATTAGAATAGACTTAAAGAAAAAAAACAAAAAGATATTCAAGAGGTCCCGGAACAATCAAAACGGTATAAATAGAAATGACGTCCGCTTGATTTTTGAAGATTCTAAAGGAAGGTTATTTGTTGGGACGAATGGAGGAGGACTGCAAATCTTTGATGAATTGACAAACAACTTCCTAACCGTCAGCGAGTTTAAGGGTATGGATATAAGATCCATTTGCGAAACACCCGATGGCGGATATTGGATGTCTCAATACAATGAAAGCTTCTTTTACTACCATCCCGACAACCGCAATCTGATTAAAATTGATGCCAATATTGTACGTGAGTTTAAAGGAGACAAAATAACTACCATAAGACTCGACGGAGATCAACTGTTTATTGGAACCAGATACAATGGATTGATCAAGTACAATACTCAGGATTCAACCTACGTAGTATTTGGTGAAAATGATGGTCTGATCAATAACAGCATTCGTGCATTCGAGTTTGACTCTTTGGGTGATTTGTGGATATCTACCGACCGTGGGTTGAGTGTTTTTAAAGTTGCCGACAATGAGTTTAAAAACTTTGGCGCATCCTACAATGTGCAAAACGGAGAGTTCAATGTAGGCTCAGTAGCAAAGCTTCCAAATGGAATGATTGCATTTGGAGGCACACGAGGGCTCAATATTATTGACACGCGCGACCTCAAAACAAACAACACGAGTCAAAGACCATTGATCACAGATATAATAGTTGTAGGTAAATCAGTAACAAACCTTGGTAACAACAAATCGCCACTTTTTTCCAAAGACAAGGTTGTTTTGCCACATGATCAGAATGTGCTCACGTTTGAGTTTGAAATACTCAATTATCCAGTCGCTTCAAGGCAAATGCTCTATTATAAGCTTGAGGGAGGTGACAAACAATGGAACACTGCACAGGGATCTGATGCCATTACTTATGGTAACCTGAGGCCGGGTGCGTACACGTTTAAAATTTCCAAAACCAAAAATATCTTATCAGAAAATGTACGAAAATTAAATATCGTCATAGAGCCACCAATCTGGCAGACATGGTACGCTCTCGTGTTGTACATAGTACTGGGCGCGGCTATTCTCATGTTGTTTATTTGGTATTATACCACCCAAATTAAGCTTAGAAGTTCACTGGTATATGAAAAGAAAATACGCTTTCAGGAGCACAAACTAAATCAGGAAAGGATACGCTTCTTTACCAATTTCTCGCACGAACTAAGAACACCGCTTACCTTGATAATTGGCCCATTAAAAAGCTTAATAGGCAAAACAATTAGCGATGAGGTTCGCGAAGGTTTAAAACTGATCGAAAGAAATGCGCTCTCACTCAGCAACCTGATCAACAAAATGCTAGAGTTTAGAAAAGCGGAAGTAGGAAATTTTAAGTTAGAGGTAAGCAAATATGATATCTCAAGTGTACTTCAGGATATTTTCAGCAATTACAGGGATTTGGCGAAATTCAGAAATGTGAGCCTGAACTTTGATCCACCAGAGGACGAAATAGAGTTGTGGATAGATGCAGAAAAGCTTGAGATTGTCATGAACAATCTGTTTTCCAATGCATTTAAATACACCCCAGCGGGAGGTAGCATTACTGTGAGTTTATACGAGCAGGACGATAAAGTCACCATCTCTGTAAAAGATACCGGACCTGGCATTCCCAAAGACTCAATTAAGACCATCTTCCAGTGGTACTATCAAGTTTATGATTCTAAGAATGTAAGTGGAACCGGAATAGGCCTGGCTCTCACAAAGAAGATTGTAGAGCTACACGGAGGAGTGATAAGAGTGAAAAACTCAGATAATGGTGGAGCAGATTTCTATTTCACTATTCCTAAAGGAAAAGAGCATCTCGGACAAATGGAGTTTGTCGAAACCAGATCCTTGGGGCTGGAGATTCCAAAACACAGTATTGCCGAAGATATCAGTCAAGAGCCTGATCAGGATGTAGACCCAAATGACAAGCGCGAGCGGGTACTCATTGTAGATGATAATACAGACATAGTCATGTACCTTAAGCAGGTGCTCAAATCAAAATACATCGTATATGTGGCCACCAATGGCGAAAAGGGTGTGTCGCTGGCTTTTGAAGAAATCCCTGATTTGATCATATCCGATGTAATGATGCCGGAAAAAACAGGCATTGATTTGTGTAAAGAGCTTAAACAAGACAACAGAACAAGTCATATACCTATTATTCTACTCACTGCAAAGCATTCTTCAGAGGATACTATTCTCGGGTATTCCGAAGGAGCAGACAGCTATATGATCAAGCCGTTCGACGAAGAAGTACTTCTCACGCGGGTGGAAAACCTTTTGAAGAATCGCGTTCTGCTGAAGAGTTATTTCATTGGTCATTCGGAGGTTAGCGAAGAGACACCAGAATTAGAAAGAGAGTCCGAAGAGCCGAGAATACAGATAGAGTTGGAGTTCTTGCAGAAGATCGAAGATGTCATTTTCACCGAAAGACTAGAAACCGGGAAGGACATTGGCGTATATGAACTGGCACGAGAGCTAGGCTTTAGCAGAGCATCTCTGTACCGAAAACTGAAATCTGTCACTGGATGTTCCATCAATGAATTCATCAGAAAATTAAAGCTGAAGAAAGCAGAAGAGCTGATAGCAAGTGGAAAAATGAATGTAAGCGAAGCGGCTTTCTTTGTTGGGTTTAATGATGTAAAATATTTCAGAGGTATTTTCAAAAAAGAGTTTAATAGACTTCCTTCTGATGTCAAAATGGACGCTCCTAAACGTCTGCTCTAAATTGCTTAAAAGCCGTTTTTTTCGCACTGAAAAAGTATTTTGAGCAATGTTTATACCGTCTATTAGCAATCCACCCCCTTTAAAATATTGCAATTGATCATAGCTTTGTGACATTCTGATTTGAATGATTTGTTTGGATTTGATTTTTATCAAATTCTCAGTTTGATCTTTTTTTATTGAAAATAACAGAAACCTATTATGAAACAACTTTTTACAATGTGTCTTTTGATTCTGCTGACTTTATTTGAAAGTTTCGCGCAGGAATACGAGAATGTTCAGAGCATATCTGATGAGTATGGAACAGCCATGGCTTTGACAACCCTGGCCGATTCTGTGACCAGTGATGGTAGAAGAGGAGGAGCTAAAAATTACAGTGGAAGACAAGCTCTTTCGTATGAAGGTCAATATTACTTCATGGCTTCTAATGAAACTTCCGGAGATGAACTGTGGGTGACAGATGGAACGAGAGAAGGAACTAAAATGATCAAAGACATCAACCCTGGGGCTGCCGGTTCACTGCCAGCCAACCTTATAGGAGTTGGTGGTTCTGTTTACTTCACCGCCACTACGGTAGCTGAAGGTACAGAAATTTGGGTTACAGACGGTACCGAATCAGGCACCACTCTTCTGGCCGATTTATTTACAGGTGAGGCCAGCTCTGAGCCAAATACGCTTACTCCATTTAAAGATGGATTCCTTTTTGCGGCCGTAGATGCCAATTCTTCTGACTATGGAGATGGTAAAACTCGTCAGCAATTGTGGTTTTCAAACGGAACCCCAGAGGGTACTCGAAAGCTTTCTGCTGACAACATGGAGGGAGTTCAACCAAAAACAACTGGTATGGATGCTGAGGAAACTTACAGTCACTTCCAGGTTATAGGAGATACACTTGCAATCTTTGGTGGAGCCTCTGATCGTGTAGTTGGTGTAGATGGCGAGACAGAACTTATCGTGGGCGAAGAGATATGGGTGACCAATGGTACTCCTGAGCCATGGGGTACAAAAATGCTTGTTGATATCAACCCTCCTACAGATAACTCTAACATACAGTGGTTGCTAACCGCAAATGAAAAACAAGTCATATTTAGAGCTAAAACTCCTGGCGAATGGAATGGACAGGATGAGCTAACTACACTGGATAACAATTACTGGGTGACAGATGGAACGACAAAAGGAACTTACCTTTTGCAAGACATCAACCCTGCTCCAGGTAGTGAAGCCAATACTACAACCAATTCTGGTGCTGCTAATCCAGCAATATTCGACAACAAAGTTTATTTCCGTGGAAGCAACGGTGTGGGTACCGAGCTACTAAGAATGAATAATCTTTTAGGTGGAAATCAGGGAATTGAACTCGGCTTTGATATCGCTCCATTTGATACACAAGGAAGAAGCTCATTTCCTGATGACTTTTTTGTTTTCGATGGAAAACTATTCTTAAAAGCTAATTTCGCTTCACGATCTACAGAAACCAATCCAAGATCTGCTCAGGAGTTGGGCGCATATAACCCAGAAACTGACAGTGTAGAGTTAATAGCGGACATCTATCCGGGAGCCACAACGAGCTCTTTTCCAAGAAACAAAACAGTGGTAAATGGCAGAATGTATTTCACCGCCAATACTGGAGGGAGTCAAAGTAGCTATGATATCTGGGCTCTGGATATTGTAGGAGATGGCTCAGATCCAGATGTACCAGAACTCGATAACCTATCTAAACAAGATAGATATTTGATTTACAAGGTTTTTGATGATGTGGATGGATTCAATCAAAAGCTTCAAAAAAATGTTGAAGAATTGAACGGTAACCTTATTTTCTCCACCATTTCAGGCACATTGGCTATTTTTGATGATGGTCTTGCAAAAGCCGATATTACAGCTGACCCGAAAGCAGTAGGACCAGCAGTTGAAATCGGTGCTAATGATTACTTAAATGCGGCACCAATAACCACAATCACAGGTCCGGAAAATGGAGCCACTCTTGTGGAAGGCTCTACGGTTTCGATTGCTGTGGATTTGAATGACCCTGAAGGAGATGCAATTACCAAAGTTGAATTTTATACAGGAGATTATTTTAATACATGGGAGTTGATCGGAACCACTACCGACGGGGACTATGCCCTTTCTTGGGAAAATATCCCTGCAGGGGCGGAAGGTGAGCCTACAAGAATAACTGCGGTTGCTTTTGATGCCAATGACTCATCTTTTTCAATGCCAATTGATGTTTTGATCGTTGGAAACACACCTCCTTCGGTAAGCATAACATTACCTACAGACAACACAACTGTAGAAGTGGGCGAAACTATCGAAGTGGCAGCTACAGCAAGTGATGAAATCGATGGACTTGTAGTTGAATTCTTCAATGGAGACGACTTGATTTTCACTGACACTGAAGCGCCGTATGGTTTTGAGTGGGATGGTCTGGAAACTGAAGGAACTGCGGTAATCAAAGCAGTAGCAACCGACATACAGGGAGCATCGAGTGAATCAGAAACACGTACCGTAGTTTATGAGGTGCCATTGTCTATTCAGTTTGCTGAATATCTAAATGTGTACCCTAACCCTGCTACAAATGGTATAATCAACATTAACAACACTGGCGATAAAGGTCTTACTATCACCTTGGTTGATATGACTGGTAAAACCGTGCTTCAAAGAAGCATCGCTTCAGGTGTTACTGAAATTAGCGTAGCAAATCTGGAAGCAGGTATCTATTCAATATCTACCAGCACTTCACAAGGAGAAGTTGTAGGTAGTTCAAAATTAATTATCAAGTAAAGAGTGAGTTGTATTACAAGCTGCCTTCGCGGCAGCTTGTAATTTTTTTTCTAGTTGAATTTTGACAGTACTTGTATGCAGTTGAAAGCATTTAAATTATTCCTTATCCTCATATTAGTAGCTCTGGTTGGTCAGGCACAAGATACTGATGGATATGTCTTGTCTGGTCGGATTGTTGATGGAGAAATCAACGATGGACTACCAGGAGCTACCATTCTTATTGAAGGTACCTCTAGCGGAACAGTCACCGATTTTGATGGCAATTTCAGCCTTAAAGTAAAAGCCGATGACATTCTCAATGTTACATTCGTTGGTTACACGCCTCAAACAATACCAGTTGACGGCCAAACTGAAATTAATGTATTGCTAAATCTGGATGTGAAATCACTAGATGAAGTTATAGTAACCGGTTATGGTGAAATCAGGAAGAGTGACTTGACCGGTGCTGTGAGTAGTGTCGATATGGACGATATCAAAAGCATAGCCGTGTCTGATGTGTCTCAAGCACTTCAGGGAAGGATAGCAGGTGTACAAGTAACACCAGATTCAGGCTCTCCAGGTGCTGCCACCTCAATCAGAATCAGAGGAGTAGGGACGATCACAGGAGATGCTTCACCTCTCTATGTGGTGGACGGTGTAGTGGTTAATGATATCAGCTACATTTCGCAAAATGATATTAAAAGCATAGAAATAATGAAAGATGCCAGTGTTGCATCTTTGTATGGGTCAAGAGCTGCAAATGGTGTAGTGGTGATTCAGACTAAACAAGGAAAAAAGGGAGATGTAAGAGTAAATGCTTCATCCCAGTTCGGAATACAAAACTTGTGGAACGAGCCAGACCTCATGAACACGAGAGAATATTACCAACTTCTCGGGTTGGCCAATGGAGGAAGCCCGGAAAACATGTCCAACCTACTCACAAACCTAGAAAATTCAGAAGACAATAATTGGTTGGATCTGATCACTAGAACGGGTACACGCCAACAGCACAGTGTTTCGTTTTCAGGAGGTAGTGACAATATCACGTATAGATTTTCTTCCAATTATTTTAATGAAAAGGGTGTGGTCATTAACAGTGATTTTACTCGAATAAACGTATTAAGTGACCTATCCTTCAACCTTTCTGAAAAGATGAAGGTGAGAGTCAATTTGCTTTATAGCAATGGAAAGCGCAATGTTCAGGATACTCAGTCAAAATATAGCCTGTTTCGAAGGGTAGTGATCGACGCACCTAGTAAAGAACTATTGGATGAAGACGGGTTTTTAAACGATACTCCACTCAGGAAAGCGCAGGATAATGTCGATGAAAGGGATATCAACAATCTGCAAGCCAAGTTGTTTTATGACTATAAGATACTTTCTAATTTGAAGTTCACCTCTCGGTTTAGCATAGATCAAAACCGAACCGACAAGCACACCTTTTCTAAACCAGGAACAGCTGTGGACCAAACTCTTAGTCCAAACACATTTGCCGAAATAACCGAAGTTCAGACTTCTACCAACAAGTGGTTATGGGAGCAGGTCATGTCTTACAATAAAAAAAGTGGAAACAACAACCTCTCACTCACTGGAGCCTTCTCATTGGAGCACCAGGAGTACAATACTGTAACAGCTAATGGAGCTAGCCCTTTGGGACGAAATGAATCGTCAGCATACCTTGGAAATGCTTTCAATTCATTGAATGTAGCAGGAAATTCCTCAGAGTGGAGTCAGATGGGCTTGGTGTTTCGATCAAACTACAGTATAGAAAACAAGTATATTTTTCAAATAAACGTAAGAGCCGATGCTTCTTCTCGTTTTTCAGAAGGGAATAGATGGGGTTATTTTCCATCTGCTTCGGTGGCCTGGGTCTTCTCAGATGACCTTTTCCCTGGAAGTGAGTTTCTTCAAAATGGTAAGTTAAGACTAAGCTACGGTGTTCTTGGTAACAACCGGATCGGCAATTATGAAAGCATAACAAGTCTTGTAACTTCTTATAATAGTACCTCCATTTTTTATCCTTATGGTTCAGATGATAATCTCAATTATTATGCTGGATATGCTGCAATCGAAGTAGGGAATACGGATATATCTTGGGAGCGCACGAGATCTTACAACATAGGAATGGACTTTGATCTTTTCGGTCACTTGTTCATCACGGCGGATGTTTTCCGCAGACAGACCTACGATATGCTACTCAATGTGCCGGTTCCCCTATCTGTAGGGTTCGCTTCTACACCAAGAAGAAATATAGGAGAGGTGATCAACGATGGGATAGAGCTTACCATGAACTATAAAAATGCAGTGGGAGACTTTTCGTTCGACATATCAGGAAACGTTACGTATCTGGTCAATAGGGTAGAAGAACTAGGCGTTAACAACGACCCTGTGTTTGGCGCCCAGGTAAACAACGCCATTCCGGTAAACATGGGTTTTGTAACTAAGACGGTGGTGGGAAGACCGATAGGTTCTTATTTTGGGTATGTCACGGATGGACTTGATGAGGATGGACAATTCATATTCAAAGATTTGAATAACGACGGTAAATTCACATCTGATGACAGAACCTTCTTAGGTAGCCCCATTCCAAAATTTACGTATGGAGGTGTTATCACCCTGGGGTACAAAAACTTTGATCTTGTAACGCAACTTCAAGGTGTATATGGTAACTCAGTGTTTAACGTGTTACGCTATCATACACATGGGTACAATGGCACCACAGGCCTGAGTAAAATTCTTACTGATATATGGACTACCGAGTTGGATTTTGAAGGAACAGATGTGCCAGCGGATATAGCAGATAAGTATAACGGAGGGAATACGAACCCTTCTTTGCCGAGAGCTGCCGCTTCCAGTAATGACGAGAGTTATCGATATCAGTCTGATTTCTACGTAGAAGACGCATCTTATCTCAGAGTCAAAAATGTTCAGTTAGGTTATACAGTCCCTGATCCAATACTTAGCCGATTAAACGTGAATTCTATGAGAATATATATATCAGCTCAAAATCTGCTGACATTTACCAAATACGAAGGATTTGATCCTGAAGTAGGAGGAAGCGGTACCTCAGCAGGTATTGATTACGGTAGTTATCCGCAGGGTAGGTTGTATTTGATGGGTGTTGATTTCAATTTTTAGTAATATGAAACAGGTAATTAAAGTATTTATAATCGTCCTTTTTGCTGGGAGTTCTTGCGAGTTTTTAGATGAAGAACCACTAGGAAACCCAGTAGCGAGTGAGTTCTATAGTAGTCTCAATGAGGTTCAGCTTGGTGTAAATGCTGTGTACGAAACCCTTACGCGTTCCAATTTTCAGACATCTTTTGCGTACATAGGTACTGGGCGTGGGGACAATATGGTAGTGGTAGAAGCCCAACGCTTCTCACAAAATGCGGAGCTCTTTAACATGGAGCAAAATTCTCTCCACTCCCTGGTTAGCAGCTTTTGGAGTGCTAATTATACTGGGATTTTTCGAGCCAATCAGGTCATAACCAATGCGCGGGATCTGAGGGTTTTTGATAGCAACAACATCGAAACCAGTCGTGAAAACCTAAGAATTATGATGGGTGAGGCTAAGTTTTTCCGTGCATTTTTCTATTTCAACCTTGTTAGAACCTATGGTGCTGTTCCTATCAAACCAGAAGTGCTTACACTCAGCGGCGATGAGGATAATTTTATTCAGCCAAGAAGTACAGTAGAGGAAGTTTACAAGTACATCGAAAAGGATCTCAGAGAAGCGGCGATTGCTTTGGATAGAAGGCAAGTAGGAGGTACAGATGTAGGGCTGCTAGGTAAAGTTACCGAAGGGGCCGTATGGTCTATGTTGCTAAAGGTTCTCGTATATCAGGCCAAACCTGGCGATGGTAGTGAAAAATGGCTACAGGCCAGAGAAGTGGGCGATCATATAGTAAGTAGAACCGAAACCTTAATACAGGCCACTGATATTCTCAGTTTTGACGAACTCTATGAGGGTGATGCTGCCGAGCTTGAGCGGATAAAACAAGAATTGGTGTATGACCACCTGACAGATGATGAGTTTCTGACTGGCATCTCTGCCGGAATGGGTGATGCAAACAATTCTTACAATCTTAATTTTCAATACGCATACCTGAACAGAGAGTCGGCAGATTTTTCGTCAGAATCCGTCTTTGAGGTAAATCATGTAGTGCTTTCAGATAACTCGGTAAACCTCAGTTCTCCGTTTCATACGAGTGTAAATTCCAGTAACATTCTGCAACCGACTAAAGCTTTTGCTTCCAATTTCATTTCAGACCCAAGGTCCAGCATTAGCGTGATGACAAGTGGAACTACTTTGCCTGATGGTGGCGTGGTTGGAAACCCTCCATTTCCAGACAAAACAGCTTGTTACAAGTGGTACACGCTTAATACAGAAAGAGCTAACGTGAAAAACTTCACCATCATGAGATATGCTGATGTGGTGCTGTTATATGCCGAGGCTTTGAATGAAACGGGAAATCAAATTAGAGCGATTGAAGAAGTAAACAAAGTACGTACACGAGCTAGAAATATTGTCAATGCAGGTGACCCAAGGGTGTCTTCTTCTACAGATCCAGCTAATTACGGGCTGTCAAATTACCTCGACACGCGAACCAGAATATGGAGAGAGCGCCGTATAGAATTGTGCTTTGAGTTCGATAGGTTCTGGGATTTGGTTAGAACAGATCAGGCACAGTCGGCTTACGCAAACTTCAATGGTGTAGTGGAGGCGGAGTACAGAAAAGAATTCGTCAAGGGTGTAAGCGAATTGCTACCCATTCCACTTTCAGAAGTAGATGCTTCAGGCGGAGTTATAGTTCAGAACCCTGGTTATTAAAAACAAGAGATTAGTGATGAAGAAATTAAATATTTATTTTTTGAGCCTGATTGTTCTTTTTGGTTGTCAGGAGTATGACGATGATTTAAACCCAGTTTCGTCATTTAAGCTGAGCAAGACAACTGTGAATACGTTTGAAGTTGTCAGTTTAGAAAACACAGGTTCTGGCGAATTTTATACTATTTATACAGGAGATGAAGGAAGTAAATATGCCTTAAAAGATCAGGGTGATGAGGGAATTCCTGGAAACCAAAACGGAGATGCCACCTTTTCATACTCTACTCCGGGCATTTTCACCGTTGCTTTTGTTGTCAGCTCCTATGCTGATGGCCAGGTCAAGGAGAGCGTCTCCTTCAAGGATATCACGGTGTTAGATACCTTAAATACGATTAGCAAGATTACTTATTCCGGCATTGGTCAGTTTATTCGCGGCGGCAATACCACTTCCTCTTTCTATGCAGTAGAGAGCATTCCAAATGCAAATAATGAGATCCTCGTTCCTATGTTGAACTACAAACATTTCGGATACTCCAATCGTTCGGAAATACCCTTGATCCCAAACATTTCAGTTGGTTCTGCCTCGGCTGATATAAGCATCGAAAAAAACCAGAATTATACCAAAGGAGACCAGGTGGTGCATGTCAATTTTGAAGAAAGGTTTAGACCTTTAAAGTATACAGTTGATCCGGCCAATGGTGATGAAAATGAATATTTGGTCAGCGTTATTGAGATTCCAGAGTTCGATGAATTCAAACTCAACGATGTAGCGGCATTGAATCGGGTTCATCCGTCTAAAGATCAGGTGTTTTTCATGACAGCACCTGTCAGTAGCAGTCAGGATATCACTTCTATTACACCAGAGTTTACACTTGTTTATCCCAATGAAACGGTGTTGACCCATGACGGAGTGGCATTCGAATCAGGAAGTCAGGCGCTCGATTTTTCAGAAATTGTAAAATTTGATTTTGAGTTTAATCAAGAGGGCTATGAAGATGTGTTCTCGATTAGCTCAGAGATTTATATCAAAGCACTCGAGTTGCCATTTTTTGAATCATTTACAATTGAGGGCGTTACGGGTGAGGTGAGTCTTAAAACTGCCGGAAATCCTGCCACATATTTCGTTGACATTGAGCTTCCTGGCGAGAATATACCTGAAGGACTTACGGAAAGAAATTGGGTAAGAGCTTTGAAGCCGGTCTTTACGGTGACAGAAGCAGAAGGAACTCAGAGTGTTAGTGTTGATCAGGGAGGAGTTCAAACATCGGGAGTTAGTCAAAATGATTTCAGTGCATACTACCTTGAGTATGAAAGCAATCCGGGTTCTTTTGAACTTGATAACCTGAGAAAAACATACTTCGTAGATCGTTCTTTTGACCTGGTTACAGATAGCATCACTTACAATAACGCATTTAGCCTCCGTACTATTTACAAAGTCGGGGTAACGGTTAACTAATTATTAATGACATACTTTAAAAAACATATTTCCATAGTTTTATCAGGGATCAGCGTTGGCTTGACACTTTTTGGTTGCAGTCCGTCAAACTCAGATAATACCAACAGTCCTACAAAACCCAATGTGATTTACATATTAGCCGATGATCTCGGTTATGGAGACCTTGGCTGCTACGGACAGCAGTATATAAAAACACCAAATATAGACCGGCTTGCGAGTAAAGGAGTTAAGCTAAATTTTCACTACTCGGGGAGCACAGTTTGTGCTCCCTCAAGGTCTTCTTTGCTTACAGGCCTTCACACAGGTCATGCTCCCATCAGAGGAAACAAAGAGTATTTTCCTGAGGGACAGGAACCAATGCCCGACACGCTTCTGACCACAGCCAAATTCTTCAAGTCTAAAGGTTACGTCACAGGTGCTTTTGGAAAATGGGGGTTAGGATTTATTGGCACCAGTGGTGATGCCACCAATCAAGGTTTTGATGAATTTTACGGCTACAATTGTCAGCGTGAGGCGCATAGATACTATCCGGATCATTTGTGGGACAATCAGGAGAAAGTCATGCTTCCGGGCAATGATCTGACCAGCACCGTCACTTACGCGCAGGATGTCATTCATACAAAAGCACTTGATTTTTTAGAGGAAAACAAGGATTCATCATTCTACCTGTTTTTACCTTATGTAGGGCCTCATGCTGAAATCATAGCGCCTCAGGATTCTATACTTGAGTATTATCAAGAACTATTTAAAGATAATCCGGGAGAACCCTACGTGGCGTCAGAAGGTGGAGATTACGGCCCCCACATGGTCATAGGTAAGTATTGCTCTCAACCAGAACCACGAGCTCATTTTGCAGCTATGGTTACCAGGATTGATGAATATGTGGGACAAGTGATGGACAAACTGGATGAGCTGGGTCTTACTGAAAATACGTTGGTGATTTTTACCAGTGACAATGGTCCTCATCAGGAAGGTGGAGCAGACCCAGACTTTTTCGACAGTAGCAGTGGCTTACGAGGATATAAAAGAGACCTCTATGAAGGTGGCGTCAGGGTTCCGTTTATAGCGCATATGCCAGGGCAAATTCCCGAGGGCATAGAGTCCAACACCTTGAGTGCATTCTGGGACATGAATGCAACATATGCTGATTTACTGGGAGCTTCCCTAAATGTGAAAACGGATGGAATTTCAATTTTACCATCCTTGATGGGGCAACCTCAAAAAGAAACACACGACATTCTTTATTGGGAATTTCATGAACTAGGAGGAAGACAAGCAGTGAGAAAAGGTGATTATAAACTGGTGAAACTGAATGTCAAGAAACCAAAACAAACAAAAGTAGAACTCTACAATATTGTGAATGATCCAACTGAGCAAAACGACCTATCCGACACTATGCCAGATATGGTCGCCACGCTTAGCGCACTGATAGACGAACAACACGAGATAAACAAAACATTCCCATTCCACCCAGAAGAAGGGCAAGAGGATAGCAACCCTTTTTATGTTGATTAAGCGTCCCTCATGAAAAAAATACTTTCAGCACATATCGCCCTTTTTCTTTTATCTCTAAGCTTCGCTTTTGGTCAGACTTTTGATGAGTTCAAAGATCCTTCTATAGTAGGGGTCAATAAGGTTACTCCTCATGATCGGGTGTTTGCTTTTGACGAAAAAGAGAATTTGGATTATTTGGATTTTCCTTCCTCTGAAAATTACCTTTCGTTGAACGGAGAATGGTCGTTCAATTGGGTTTTCAAACCATCGGATCGACCAAAGAATTTTTATAAAAAGGACTTTGATTATTCAAATTGGGACATGATCAATGTCCCAGCAAACATGGAAATGGAAGGTTACGGGGTGCCAATCTATTTGAACCATCCGTATGAGTTCACTAAGAACCCAGAACCTCCAGGTTTGCCGGACTACTGGAATCCGGTTGGTTCTTATATCAGAGAAATAGATCTGAGTTCCGACTGGGCTACTCAGCGTACAGTTATCCATTTTGGAGCTGTAAAGGCTGCCATCTACTTATGGGTAAACGGCCAGTATGTAGGGTATTCTCAGGGATCAAAAACCCCCGCAGAGTGGGATTTGACGAAAGTCCTGAAACCGGGTAAAAACAAAATTGCTTTTCAGGTATTTAGATTTTCCGATGGATCATTTTTAGAATGTCAGGATTTTTGGAGATTGAGTGGGGTGGAAAGAGATGTGTACCTCTACCGTACTCCAAAGACATTTATTTCAGATCTCGATATCAGAGCCGGTTTGTCCGAAGACTACACTGATGGGAAGTTTTCCATGGAAGTTGAATTACAAAATGACTCTGACAAAAAGGTAAATGAAACAGTTGATGTCAAGTTGACTGATCCATCGGGTAAGGTGGTTTACGAATCGGCTAAATCTGCCAGAATAAAGTCAGCTTCAAAAGCAACAATGAAATTTGAATCTGAAATACTCGATTGTATGCTTTGGTCTGCAGAAATACCCAATTTGTATGATTTGACTGTTAGTTATGGTTCGGGAAAAGTTCTTAAAAAGAAAATCGGATTCAGATCAGTGGAGATCAAAGGAGCTCAACTGCTGGTAAACGGAAAAGCGGTACTGGTGAAAGGAGCCAATAGGCATGAACATGACCCATCTTCCGGCCACTACCTCAGCAGAGAATTGATGGAAAAGGATGCCAAGCTGATGAAGGCATTGAACATAAATTCAGTCAGAACCAGCCATTACCCTAATGATCCATACTGGTATGATCTGTGCGATAAATATGGATTATACGTAGCAAATGAGGCAAACATTGAATCTCATGCGCTGGGGGCAGCCAAGCAAAAGGAATATGATGAGCTCAAACACATCGCCAATGACCCTAAGTGGGAGTTGACACATTTGGATAGAATCCAACGAATGTATGAACGCGATAAAAACCACCCGTCCGTTATTATTTGGTCGCTTGGAAATGAGTGTGGTGATGGTGTAAATTTTGTAAAGGCGTACGACTGGCTAAAAGCGGCAGATACAAGACCCGTTCAGTTTGAGCAAGCCAACCTGAAGACACATACAGACATTTTCGCCCCAATGTATATGAGTGAGGAAGACATGGTTAACTACGCCAAGCATAACTATCACTACCGACCACTCATCCAATGTGAATACGCACATGCCATGGGCAATAGCATTGGCAATTTGCAGGACTATTGGGATGCTATAGAGACCTATCCAAAATTGCAAGGTGGATTTATCTGGGATTGGGTAGATCAGGGGATGGAAGCATTTACACCAACCGGTGAAAGGTATTTTGCCTATGGTGGAGACTTTGGCCCTGATTCTTTGAGAAATGACAACAACTTCTGTATCAATGGAATAGTCAGCCCCGATCGTGAACTCAACCCTCATGCCCATGAAGTAAAATATGTCTATCAAAATTTTAAGGCAGAGCTCTTCAATGTAGAACTTGAAAAGGTAAAAATCACCAATGAGTTTTCTTTCAGAAATTTCAGTAACCTGACACTCGTTTGGGAAGTGATGGTCAATGGATCTATCACCAACCAGGGTGAAATGAAAATTGATCTTGCGCCAGGGGCGAGTACCGTTTTAAATATTCCATTTGCTCAATCTATCCAATCAGACAAAGAGTGTTTCCTAAACCTGAAGTTGATGTCCAGTTCTGAGACCTTTCAGGAAGGAGTGGTAAAGATTGCCGAAGAACAACTGTTGCTTAACGAACCGAAAAGCCTTCAAAAGAAATTGGCAAGCAAGGAAAAGATCGCTATCAAGAAAGCAGGAAGTATCGTCAACGTGGTTGCCGGAGATTTTGAGGTCAGCTTTGATCAGGTCACCGGAGATTTGAAAAACATATCAAAGGGTGCGAAGAATTACTTGAAAAGAACGCTACAAGCAGATTTTTGGAGAGTGCCGACAGACAATGACTATGGAAATAAAATGGTTGCGCGCCTGGGTGTCTGGAAAGACGCTCATAAGAACAGAACGCTCGATCACTTTGATGCTAAGCGTACAGAAAGCGGTACTGTGAAAGTTGAAACCCATTATAAGCTCACTGATGTTGATGCGCAGTTGCTTCTGGAATATGAAATTGGAGAAAATGGTGAAATGGTAATTGACTATGCCTACATCACAGCACCAAATCGCAAACTCCCGGAAATTCCACGTATAGGTTTGAATCTGGGTATTAGTGGTGATCTGAATCAAGCCATTTGGTATGGTAGAGGTCCACATGAAAACTACATAGACAGAAAATTATCGGCTAAAGTAGGGGTGTATGAATCTCAGGTTGAGGACTTGTATTTTCAATATATAAGGCCACAAGAAGGCGGCTATCGCACCGATGTGAGGTGGTTAAACCTGCAGGATACCGAAGGAAACGGACTGATGATCAGTGGCTATCCAACATTGGCTTTCAATGCATCATATTATGAAAAAGATGATTTCAGCAATGCCGTGAAAAAACAACCAACACACACGACTGACCTCATTGAGAGAGAGTACATAGTATTAAATATCGACTATGAACAGATGGGAGTAGGTGGGGACAACTCATGGCGAGCTCATACCCACAACGAATACAAGCTTCATTCTCAGGAATATTACTACTCTTTCAAGCTCAAGTTTTATACCACAGAGGAAGAAACAGAAGCTGGAGATGCATACAAGTTCGAAGTGAAAGATTGGTCATCCAAGCCTGGAGTTATGGGGTTCTACGAATAATCTTATTGACAGGAATCAGGCTGGGTAACAATTAATTGCACAAGCATGACAAGGAAGTATTTGATACTAATCATTATTGTTGGCTTGAATACAGCCCTATGGGCTCAAAACAACCCGATTCTAAGTATCAATTCTGAGACCTATCCCGCTGCTGAGGTTTTAATAATCTCACATTCAAGGGTGAATAGGCACCAAAAACACCTAATCATGCTTCAGTGGTACAGTTTAAAGGAGAGTGGTAATTCTTTTATCACCGGGGAGATGTGAATGAGGGTTCGTTTTTTAAGAGATCGGCATGTTTTGATAAATTGACCTTGAACGAAAATGAATTTGTACAGCCTGTTAGCTATAAACTAGCTCATGATTAAACGAATTCAAGTATTCACATTAACGAGCATTTAGACGATAATATTAAGAGAAGATGATAAGATATATAATACTATTATTCATAGGCTTTTTTGCTTCATGTTCATCTTCTGGAGTAAAAAATGAATCAGGAAATCATGACACCAAACCCAACGTAATCCTGATCAATGTTGATGACATGGGATGGATGGATCTGGGTTATAAAAACCCTGATTTATTCCACACACCAAACATTGACAGACTAAAAAGTGAGGGACTGGAGTTTGTAAATGCTTATGCTGGAGCAGCTAACTGTGCTCCGAGCAGGGCTTGCTTGCTGAGTGGGCAAAACACGCCAAGGCATGGAGTCTATACCGTCAGCCCTTCTACACGCGGCAATACCAAAACCCGAAAATTGATTCCGGTGGAGAATACGGCTCACCTTACAAACGAGGTGATCACATTGCCCGAATTGTTTAAAAAAGCAGGATACACCACTGCCAACTTTGGTAAGTGGCATGTGGGCGAAGACCCGCTCGCACAAGGCATAGATGTAAATGTTGGAGGTGGTAGAAATGGTAATCCCGGCAAAAATGGCTATTTCTCTCCCTATAACATACCCAACATTACAGACGGTCCGGAAGGAGAATATTTAACAGACCGATTGACCAGTGAGGCGATATCATTTATCTCTAACCAGCAAAAAGAGCGTTTTTTCGTTTACATGCCGTATTACACTGTGCACACACCACTGCTGCCCAAGTTAGAGCTGTTCGAAACTTATAAAAGCAATCCTGCCTACCAATCCAAAGCACAGGCAAAATACGCAGCTATGGTTCACGGGTTGGATCAAAATATCGGACGCTTGCTCAACACTTTGGATTCACTGAATCTCACAGAAAACACTATGTTGATCTTTACCTCTGACAATGGAGGCATAGCGGCAATATCCAGTCAGGCACCAGCCAGAGCAGGTAAAGGTTCTTATTTTCAGGGAGGACTTAAGGTGCCTTTTATAGTCAGGTGGCCGGGTGTAACCCCAAAAAATGTCACGACTAATACACCTACGGTCAATCTTGATGTTTATGCCACATTTGTAGATTTGTTGGGCGTCACCGCCGAGCAACCATTTGATGGCAAGAGCATTTTGCCTACATTAAAAGGAAACGAACAGGATTTTTCTCAAAGACATTTTGTTTGGCATTTCCCTGTTTACTTGCAAGATTATAAAGGGTATCAGGATGAAGCCAGAGACCCACTCTTTAGAACCCGGCCTGGATCAGTGATACTGCAGGACAAATGGAAGCTTCATCACTATCTGGAAGACGATGAATACTTGCTTTATGATATCGGGAGCGATCCGGGAGAAACTACTGACGTAGCTTCACAATACCCACTAATAGTCCAAAAACTCATGACTGAACTCAACACCTGGAGAAGCACTCACAATGCTCCATATGGACTAAAAACCAATCGAGAGTATGATGCAGAATTTGAGAAGAAAATGATCGCTAAAAAGGCCGGCACCAAATGATTCGGCTGTTGACCATATTGCTAGTGATTGTGTTCACCGGCTGTGAGTATCAAGCCGCTGAGCAAAAATCCCAACCCAACATTCTCTGGTTGATCATAGAGGACTTTAGTCCGGACCTCAGTTGCTATGGAAATACCGACCTGCACACGCCCAATATTGATCAGATTGCTCAGGAAGGCACTTTATACACCCAGGCTTATACAAGTGCACCGGTATGTTCACCTAGCCGATCAGCCTTCATGACAGGGATGTATCAGACCACCATTGGCGCACAGCATCACAGAAGTCATAGGGGTGATGGGTTCACCTTGCCCGACACAGTCAAAACAGCTCCAGAGTGGTTTGCCCAAAATGGATACTTCACTGCCAACATCAAACACGGCTTTGATCAGTTTAAGGGCACTGGTAAAAAAGATTTGAATTTTAAGCACAACAAGCTATTTCAGTCCAATCATTGGGATTCCCTGAAAGCCAATCAACCATTTTATGCTCAGGTTAATTTCGCTCCGGTACACCGAATGATGTATAAAATGCCCGACACCTTGCTGGTAGACCCCGATTCTGTGCATTTGCCTCCTTATTACCCTGATCATCCTGTAGCCAGACTAGACTGGGCAAAATACCTGACCAAAGCCATGCTGTTAGACAACATGGTAGGAGAGGTCATGCAAAAACTGAAACAAGATGGCTTGCAAGAAAATACAATTGTGATGCTTTTTGGAGATCATGGAAGAAACCACATCCGTGGAAAACAGTGGCTGTATGATCCGGGCTTACATATTCCTTTGATCATCAAAAGACCAAATCAGCCTGCAGGGATTGTAGATGATATCCTTGTGAGTGGTATTGATTTGTTACCCACATCATTGGGGTTAGCAGGCTTAGATATTCCTTCGGCAATGCAGGGTATTAATTTTCTGGATGCCGACCCACGCAACTATATTTATGCTGCCAGAGATCGGTGCGATGAGTCAGCTGAGCGTGTGCGGGCTGTCCGAGGCAAAGGTTATAAATACATAAGAAATTACATGCCGGAATTGCCTTATATGCAGCCCAATAAGTACAAACAGGCTTATTACCCCATGTGGATGCTGATGGAGAAATTGGCCGAAGAAAATAAGCTCAATGCCGATCAGCTTAAGTTTTTGCAATCCACTAAACCAATAGAAGAACTATATGACCTCATCGCCGACCCGCATGAATTAAACAATTTGGCTTCATCACCTGAGCATACGGCTAAGCTCAACGAAATGCGAGAACTGCTTGATAATTGGGTAATAGAAACAAAGGATCAGGGGCAATTCCCGGAAAGCGATTCGGTAAGAGCAATGTGGTCACAGAAAATCACTGAATGGGATGTGACAAGCCAAATAGAAGAAATTAGAAATTTAATCGACAGCTATGAATAACCTCAAAATTTTTACTTTATTAATTTGTTTCACCTTACTGGGCTGCTCGCAGCAAAATGAAAACCAGGCAGTCATCAATTTATCTGATGAGGGAGGCCATAGTTTGATCAAGGGGTCGAGTGGTTTCAATGTTCGTATTGCAGACAAAGTGTGGAGCTATTCTCATCCCGATTTTGTAGCGGCGGTCGATAGTATGAAACCCGGCTGGCTCAGGTATTTTTCAGGTACCATGGGTGATGCTTTCAACTCAGCCACCGGATTGTATGACTATGATTATGCCTGGCAGTTCGATCATCAGTCGCAGTATTTCAAAGGATATGCATTCACTCAAATAAAGGGCCCGCACACCATCGCAGACCTTTATCAGGTACTGGGGCGTGTAGGAGGCAAACTAGTCGTCACAATCAATGGCTTCACCGAAACACCACAAATTGCGGCCGAACTGGCCAGGTTTTGTAAAAACAACAATATAGAAGTGGAAGCGTGGCAGTTTTGCAATGAACCATACTTCTACGTGCCCAATCGCGATAGATACTGGTGGAATGATGGATCTGACTATGCGCTCAAAATGAAACCATTTGCTGACTCTATTAAATCCGTATTTCCCGATGCGAAACTTGCTCTCAACTTTACCTGGGATGGCATATGGGGCTTTATGAGAGAAATTCATAGTTATCAGGAAGCAAATGGCCATTATTACAACGTGTTTTCCAAACACTCATATGCACCTCATATCGGTGGTAAAGAACCCTTTGACTCTGCCTACAGACGTGGAAACACCAAGTTGCTTCAGGCCACTTCTCCTCAAGCTATGGAGGAGATAGAGAAGTTTACCTGGGAAGGTGCTCCATTGATGGTTACAGAGTTTGGCACATGGAATGGAGCACTGAGTAGGATCTATTCGGCTATTTACAATGCGGAATACACGCTTAGACAACTCGAACATGAAAATGCTTTTCTGATTGGATCTCACGAAATCAGCAACAAAGCCCGGCCAGGCAAAAGCTGGAATAAAGAAATTGTTGAAGCATTTAAAAATGGGGAAGAACTAAATACGGATAGCTTAAGAACAGGCGTCAGGTTTTCCGATGAAGGCAAAGCGATTTACCTGGTTCATCAGGCTACAAACAATTCAGATTATACTTTCAAGTCTGACTTGACGGGTGGACCAATCGTTCCCGGAATGAAAGGGCGTCAGGAGCAAGGGTGGTACGCCCGGGGGTTCAGAGGGGTAGGGGCATATGACTATCTGGTGATCTGCAATCGCTCGGACAAAACGATCAAACCAGTGATCAAATTCAACAATTCAAATCTCGAGACGAACCTCAGCGGTCTGGAAATTTTTTCAGCCGACGGCAAAGGTCAAGCATCGGATATTGTTGCTTTCAATACCAACGCCAAAGAGCTGGAAGTAAAGCCCTACAGTGTGACTTTCGTCAAATGGACCAAAGAGCAGACTATTGTGCCTACGCAAAGTCGGATTTTCAGTACTCAAATAACTGACCAGGGAGTAATGCTGAAATGGTGGGAACTAGAAAATATAGATAGCTATATCCTGCAAGTGTCTTCTGCCGATGGAGCCAAAGAAATAAATGTAGATGCTGCAAACGCTAGCTTTGAGCTAAAGGATTTGGAATATGAAACGTCCTACCAGGTTAGTGTAACGGGTATAAATGAAGAAGGTAGGGGCTCTTTTTCCAACCCTATCAAAATTAAGTTTTCCAAGCCGGAAGCTCCGTCCATTTTCAATACAGCAAGACGATATCAGACTGCCACACTTTTTTGGCAAAGTGTAGAGGGGGCAAATGGTTACAACGTGTATCAGCAGGATTCAAGAGGCAAGGTGTCCGTTTATGATGCCGGAAATGTATTTGGATACAGAGTAGAAAAATTACAATATGATGAGCCTTATAAGTTTTGGGTGAAGGCATACAATGGTCTTGGTGAGAGTCAACCTTCAGAAAAAGTTGCTTTAATATGTAAGGAGGATTTACCTATTCCGCCAAGAAACATTGCTGCTAAAGAGTCCCAGGCCGGTGTTCACTTGAAGTGGCTCGTGCAGGACACCATCAATAAAAATGTGAAATATCGCGTTTACCGGGGTGCCTCTCCGTACAATTTTACGCCTATAGCAGATGGCATCAGTGGTGATAGTTATGTCGATAAAAAACCAAATGCGAATGAAATATTCTATTCGGTTAAGTCATATAACTCATCAGGAGAAACTAATTTTTTCACCAATACTGCCACCCTCATTAGGGCCGACCAGCTTCTCGAGTTGAATGTGGCCGATATCACCAAAGAAGGAGATGTGTATAAAATCACAGTGAATTTCAAGAATTTCCCAACTGATGGAGATGTGTATTTTGGTGCGGCTATAAGTAATGTTTCCTATCTCAATGTTGAGGAGCAAACTTACTTTACAGACAAGGTTTCAGATCATTCTTACATTGTAAGTATTCCAGCCAGGGACTTGCGTGGCACTGATAAGTATGCGGTAAAGGCATTGATAAACACAAACGGTGCTCCAAAGTACAGTGAGCCGCCTCATAAGAATATTTCGAATGATTAATTCATATGGAAAAAGAGAATCAGTTTGAGTTACTCGGATATGCTGTCATTGGGAAATTTTAATAGATGCCTTTTTTTTAATGCGCACTGCTGTGCGCATTGATTATTTAACAATATGCTAATGTATACAGCAGGAAAAATTTAATTTAAAAAGTGGCTTACCAAAGGGTAAGCAACCAAAGATTGAAATGATAGCGTACACAAAAAAATCAAGACTCATCTATAGTTAATCACCAATGATAAACTGGTGAAGTCATTTATTCCATGTCTTGATTTACTTATTCAATAAGAGAAACACTATCAGAATTTGAACGCGGAGTTGATATAAAATATAAAGCCATGAAAAGGACGAATTTTCTTTTAGTTATTGTATCATCAGTCATTTTATCCTGTTCGGAAAAAAAGGCCGAAATAACCACTAACCCGGATACACCCAACATCATTTATATCCTGGCTGATGATTTGGGCTATGGAGATGTGCAAGCTTTTAACCCTGACGGGAAAATCCCCACTCCAAATCTGGACGCAATGGCCAAAAATGGTGTCATGTTTACAGATGCTCATACTTCTTCTGCCGTATGTACACCTACCCGCTACAGTATAATTACAGGTAGATACAACTGGCGCACCTCCTTGAAATCGTCTGTGCTCAGTGGCTATTCCAAATCTTTGATCAAACAAGAACGTACTACCGTTGCAAACTTGCTCGCCGAACAAGGCTACAGCACAGCCTTCATTGGCAAGTGGCATATGGGTTGGGATTGGGCGCTTTTAGATGAGCAAGAAAAAAGCATCAACAAGCTCAATGCACACCCACAGGTGGACTTTTCACAGCCAATAAAAAATGGCCCCAAAAGCCACGGTTTCGAATATTCATTTGGTTTTTGTGGTTCGTTGGATATGGCTCCATACGTCTATGTGGAAAATGATATGCCCACCATGGTGCCCACTAAAACCACCGTTTCAGTGGATAAAAAGGGCTTTTGGAGAAAAGGCCTGACAGCTGATGATTTTGACCATACCAACGTACTTCAGGACCTTACAGATAGAGCAGTCCGTTATATTGATCAAAAATCGAAAGAGCAAAAGCCGTTCTTTCTATATTTTCCTTTACCGGCTCCACACACACCTATTTTACCGACTACCCAATTTTTAGGCAAGAGCAATACCAATATGTATGGCGATTTTGTGATGCAGGTAGATGATGTGGTGCGCCAAATCAGGGAAACACTGCAAAAACAAGGTATTGCGGAAAACACACTAATTGTTTTCACCAGCGACAATGGTTGCTCCCCAAAGGCGGACTTTGATGAGCTGGCAAGGGTGAAGCACGATCCTAGTTATCAGTTTAGGGGAATGAAATCTGATATTTACGAAGGAGGTCATCGGGTGCCATTTATTGTGGAGTGGCCAGCCAAAGCATTGAAAAATGTACAGTCAGATAAAACCATTTGCACGACTGATTTTTTCGCCACATGTGCGGAGCTGACAGGATATAAATTGAAAGATACGGAAGGAGAGGATAGCTACAGCATGCTGCCGCTGATCACAGGTCAAAACGATGCTGATATTAGAAAATACACCATACACCATTCAATAGACGGATCATTTGCTATCAGACAGGGAGACTGGAAGTTGAACTTTTGTGAAGGTTCTGGTGGATGGAGCTACCCAAGTGGACGAGATATTAAAAAGGAAAAATTGCAACTGTCCGCTGTGCAGCTTTATAATTTGAAAGAAGATATAGGTGAAACCAATAACCTGGTTGATGAATACCCTGATAAAATGATTGAACTTAAAGAAGCACTTAAGGAGATCATTTTAAATGGAAGAAGCACAGCAGGTATAGCACAGGAAAACGAAGGAATGGAAGGATGGAAGCAAATTCAATCCATCATTAACTAATACATGAGTGGTAGAATGAAGTTTCTTTATCTACTGGCAATAGTTGTTGTCTTTTCGGCATGCGATCCAGATGAACGTCAGTTCAAACTAAGCTCACCAGATGAAAGTATATCCATAACACTTTCGGACCAGGGAGGAAAGCTCAATTATACGGTTAACACCAAAGGAGAGGAGTTAATAGCAACTTCGGAGATCTCTGTTTTTTCTGATGTGCCAGCCAAAATCACCAACACGGAGTTGAGGTCTGTTCACAACACCTGGGAGCCGACCTGGGGGCAGTTCAGTGAGATTACTGATCATTACAACGAATTGGTGTTGGAAGTGAATTATGATGGCTCTACGGCCAAATTATATATTCGTGTATATGATACTGGTGTGGGGTTTCGATTTGGATTAGATGGTAAAGAAGTCAGAGAAGCTACTTTTTTGTGCCAATATAATCTGCCCCCTGATCATATAGTTTACTCTCCGAGTGGAGAGCGAGTACCGCTGGGACCATTGAAGATTGGTGAATTAGGCCAGCAGGAAAAAAAGGTCAAATTGAAAATCCCGATTGTAGTAGAAAAACCCGGAAAACCCTATCTATCCATATTGGAGTCTGATTTGTATGCCCGCCCAAGTTTCGAGACCATGAACATAGCATATGATGATCAGTCGAAATCCCTGGTTTCTGTAAATAAAACTCAGGTGAATGGAGATGAACTGACTACTCCCTGGAGAGTCATATTGATCGACGATAAAATGGGAGACCTGGTCACGAATACTGTGCCACTCAACCTGGCGTCTCCGCTACAGTTGGAAGACGCCTCATGGGTCAAGCCAGGCAAAACCCTATGGGATTGGCGTGTGCACGGATTCACGACAGCAGAGGGCTTCACATATGGTATCAATACGGAAAGCTACAAGCGTTTTATTGACTTTGCGGCCGAAAAAAATATAGAATACTTTCTAATAGATGACGCCTGGTACACACGTGCCACATCCGGTCATTTTGAATTGTCGGATAAACTCGACCTCCAGGAGGTGATCGATTATGCAGCTGAAAAAGAAGTGGATTTGCTTTTGTATTACGACCGCAGACATGGCGAATATGGAGACGACAAACTCTTTCAATACTACGCCTCACTCAATATGAAGGGCATCAAATATGGCTTCATGGGTAGCAATGAATCTTTTACTCGCAATGTCATAGAACAAAGCGCTGAAAATAAACTCCTTATAGATTTTCATGACGGGCCAGTGCCTATGACAGGAGTAGAGCGAACTATGCCCAATGCCATTACCAGGGAGTTTTGTCACGCACAGCAGGACTACAGACGCGCATTCACTCCGGAAACATTCATCAAAATGGCTTTGATCAACGCAATTCAGGGACCACTTGATATGAACAACGGAAATTTTGACTTGCTTGGTATCAATGCTGGAAAGCGTCAAAAAGGTCCAAAGAAGAAGAACTCATATATGTCCACGGTGGTGTCGGAAGCAGCTCGCACGCTGATCATTTACAGTGGTTTAGTTTGCATTCCTGATGCACCGGAAGCCTATGCTGCGAAAGCCGATTTATTTGAATTTATTCAAAAACTGCCCGTAGGTAAATGGGACGAAAGCAAAGTGCTTCATGCCAAAATTGATTCTTATATCACCACAGCCAGAAGGTCTGGAGAGCAGTGGTTTATCGGGTCTGTCTTCAACTCGTACGGCGGCACATTGGAGGTTAATCTGGATTTTCTAAAAGAGGGACAAGAATATGAAGTAACCTACTATGAAGACACAGAATACACACATGGAAAGACCAACCCGGAGGCTTATCAGGTTAGAACCGGTACGCTGAAAAAAGGAGATGTGGTAAAAACAGTGATGGCTCCCGGTGGAGGACATTGTATGTGGATCAGACCTAAATAATATAAACGGAAAATGAATAATAGTTGGATGACTAAAATCGTCTTTGATAGTCCAGTTTTGTCAGTTCTGATATTGCTAATTTGGGGATTTTGTTCACCTGCAATGGCACAGCAGAGTGAATGGCCAGTCCTGAAGACCTATGATCAGGAGCACATTCAAAAGATAAAAATGCCTGTTGGTGGCATTGGAACAGGAACCATTTCATTAACCGGAAGAGGTTCATTGGAGGATTGGGAGATTATGAACAGGCCCGCAAAAGGCTTTAATCCCACCTTGGAGAACAGAGGGCCGGCAAAGCAAAAAGGACCATTCTTCGCTATCTACGTAGAAGACGGTGCAGGTAATACCCAAACCAGATTGCTGGAAGGACCTCCAGATGTGTCCTCATACGAAGGAGCATGGGGGGCTTATTCTAATCACCACGGACTACCAAGATTTGGCCAGGCTACATTTAAAGCTGCCTACCCGTTCGGACAGGTGCTGTTGCAGGATCAAGATCTTCCCATATCAGTAGTTGTGGGCGCATATAACCCGATAATACCTGGCAATGTAGACGACAGCAGTATTCCAATATTCATTCTGGATTACAAGGTCAAAAACAATAGTCAGGAGGATATCACAATATCACTTGCTGGTAGCATACAAAATTTCATAGGATTTGATGGAAAACGCGGAAAAGCATTAAACAACATCAATAGCTACCGGGAGGAAGGTGACTTAAAAGGTATCCATTATACCACCAATGGTGTGGACCCTGAGAGTGAACAATGGGGCACAATGAGTTTTGTCTCTTTAAATGAGGGTGAAACAACCTATCGCACTGCCTGGCAAAAAATGGAAAGTCGGTGGGATAAAAAAAGGCTCGACTATTGGGATGATTTTAGTGCTGACGGACTTTTGGAAGATCGGACAAATGATGAAGCCAATGCTCCTTTGGGTTCCATAGCAGTCAAAACCAAAATGAAGCCTGGAGAGGAAAAGAATTTCCGTTTTCTAATTGCATGGCACTTTCCAAATAGACAGACGTGGGACAAGCCGGGATTTCAAAAAATGATCAAGGCCACTGTTGGAAATTACTATACCACTAAGTACGCGGACTCTTGGGACGTCATCACCAGTACCCTACCACGTCTTGAGGAACTTGAAACCAAAACCATCACATTTGTCAATGCACTAATCGAAAGTGATCTCCCATCAGAAGTCAAGGAGTCAGCTCTTTTTAACCTGGCACATTTGCGTACCCAACTGGCATTTCGTACAAAGACAGGCCACCTCCTGGGATGGGAGGGGATTTTTGATGATCGGGGTTCGTGCTTTGGCTCTTGTACCCATGTGTGGAATTACGAACAAACTACACCTTTTTTATTCGGAGAGTTGTCTAAAACCATGCGAGATGTTGAGTATGGTTATGCCACGGATGACGCTGGCCTGATGAGCTTCAGGGCATATCTGCCGCTGGACTCAGCACAAAAATGGGGAAAAGCTGCAGCTGATGGGCAAATGGGATGCATCATGAAGTTTTACCGCGATTGGCATCTGTCTGGCGATGATGAATTTCTGAAGAAGCACTGGCCCGTCGTGAAAAAGTCGATGGAGTTTTGCTGGATTCCTGGAGGGTGGGATGCCGACAAAAATGGTGTGATGGAAGGTTCACAACACAATACCATGGATGTGGAATACTTTGGCCCCAATCCACAGATGGGTTTTTGGTACCTCGGAGCACTCAAGGCATCAGCAGAAATGGCAACTTACCTTGGAGATAAAACATTTGCCAGGACCTGTAACCAACTCTACCGGCAAGGGTCACAGTGGATCGACGATAATTTATTCAACGGGGAATATTACGAACAGCATATTCAACCTCCAATGGCAATAGAAAATGTTGCCCCGTCACTGATCGGCGCTACTTCCGGCATCAATGCTACAGATTTCACTTCTCCAGACTTCCAGTTAGGCAAGGGCGTCCTTGTAGATCAACTGGTCGGTCAGGTTTTCGCTCACATAATCGACCTGGGTTATCTCGCCAAAGAGGAAAACATAAAGCAATCCCTAAAGTCGATCATGAAATATAACTACGTGGAGAACATGAGCTCGCATGCCAATTTTCATCGCTCTTATGCCCTGGGTGATGAGTCGGCCTTACTCATGGCGGCCTATCCGGATGAGAGGCCTGAAAAGCCGTTCCCTTATTACACGGAAGTGATGACTGGCTTTGAATATACAGCAGCCGTGGGCATGTTGCAGGAGGGCCAGGAAGAAAATGGAATCATGTGCATCCGCAACATAAGAGATCGGTATGACGGAAGAAAAAGAAGTCCTTTTAACGAAGCTGAGGCAGGACATCATTACGCACGAAGTATGATGGCCTGGGCAGGTGTATTGGCTACAACAGGATTCCATTATTCGGGAGTTGAAAATACCATGAAGTTCAAAGCGACAAATGGAACACACTTTTGGTCCAATGGCTATCAATATGGCACTGCTACGGTAACAGGCAACAGCTCGCAGAAAGAAATTTCCCTTACAGTGCTCAATGGAGATTTATCACTTAAGTCTTTCGAACTGAGGGATTTTGGACAAGTAAAGTTTAAAAAGGGAAAGAAGTTTGAAGAAGGTCGAAGGATAACTTTTGTAGTCAAAAAAGATTAAAAGTACAGCTCAAATGGACTTAGGAAAAAGCTATTATTACATTTATCTACTCTCATTTTTACTGATTTTTGCTGGGGCCGTGGGTTGTTCCTTTCAGAAATCTCCGGGTGAGGGAAAGACAGCAACGCAACCTTTAGACTATGCCAGTGATGTGGATTTCATGAAAAAATACACTGAGCTGATAGAACTGATCGACGTTAGTGGGCAGAGAAGAATTGCTGTATCACCAGCCTTGCAGGGCCGAGTGATGACCAGTAGTTCAGCCGGATCAGATGGGCGTAGCTATGGGTGGATCAACAGGGAATTGTTTGCCTCTGGCGATACCATGGAGCATATCAATGTGTTCGGTGGAGAAGAGCGTTTTTGGCTGGGGCCGGAAGGAGGGCAGTATTCCATCTTCTTCGAACATGGAGCTGAGTTCAACCTGGACAATTGGTACACGCCGAAACTCATTGACTTGGAGCCCTTCGAGGTAAAAGACCGCACTGGCAGCAGCGCTGTATTTGTAAAATCGGCTTCACTGACTAACTATTCAGGTTTTCAATTTGACCTGGCTATAGAACGAAAAGTGGAGCTGTTGCCAGCCCAGGAAGTGTTTAACAAACTGGGAATCGAACCTAAAAAAGAGCTTGATTTTGTAGCATACCAAACAACCAATACAATAACCAACGTAGGGTTAGCAGATTGGCAAAAAGAAACCGGCCTGCTTTCTATTTGGCTTTTGGGAATGTTCAACCATTCGCCTACCACCACCATCGTGATCCCTTTCCTGCCGGGCAATGTAGATGAATTAGGGGTGAAAGTAAACGACGCTTATTTTGGCAAAGTGCCGGAAGATCGACTGGTCGTCAAAGACAGTGTGTTGTTCTTTTCCGGAGATGGTGAGTACCGAAGTAAAATCGGGTTGTCACCTCGCCGTGCGAAGAATATGCTTGGCTCATACGATGCGACCAATGGCATCCTGACCATCGTAAAATACAACAAACCTGATGGCGTGACTGACTATGTCAATTCTATGTGGGAGATACAGGATCAGCCTTATGCCGGGGATGTGGTCAACTCCTATAACGACGGGCCTCCTGAGCCCGGAGTGAAACCACTCGGGCCATTTTACGAACTGGAAACATCCTCACCGGCACTAGCGCTAAAGTCTGGTAAATCCGGGATACATACGCAATTCACGTGTCATTTTGAAGGAGATGAGCGTGCGTTGAACCAAATCGCTCAGCAGGTTTTGGGTGTTTCTCTATCTGACGTTTCATCAACTTTAAGTCAGAAGGGTTATGAGTAAGTCAGGCAAAATTGCTGTATTTTCTCTGATTCTGCTGGTTTCTACTAGTTTCCAGCCCACGCTTCCCAAAGTGCTGATCATCGGAGATTCTATTTCCAACGGCTACACTCCGTACGTCATGAAAAATCTGGAAGGGATCGCAGAAGTCGCGCACAACCCGGGAAATGCCAAACATACCGGAAATGGGCTGGAACATATCAAAGACTGGATAGGAGAGACTGGTTGGGATATTATTCAGTTCAATTGGGGACTTTGGGATTTGTGCTATCGACATCCTGAGTCTCAGGTACAAGGCCAGAGAGACAAGGTAAACGGAACCATTACCTATAGTCTGGAAGATTACAAAAGCAATCTCGATTCGCTGGTTCGGCTCATCAAAAAGTACTCAGATGCAGAGCTAATATTTGTGACAACAACCTATGTGCCTAATGAAGAGGCTGGAAGGTTTTCTAAAGACGTGCAGCGGTACAATGATGCAGCTAAGCAAGTCATGAAGGCACACAATGTAGCAGTCAATGACATTTACAAAAAGTCAAAGCCTATCCATCGCAAATATGGGAAAGGTGATGACGATGTGCATTACACCCAGCAGGGATACGAGCAACTTGGTAAACCTATTTTTAAATACTTAAAAAAGAGCCTGAAATGAGATTTGGAGAACTTATACGCAATGTTCAAGTAACCATATTCAGCATGCTCATAATGAGTCTGGCTGTATGCTCATGTCAGCCACAGGAAAAGCTAGTAAGCCAGGATTCGCCCTATGATGGCAGCTGGGAATCGCTACAGCAGATGCCCGTACCCGATTGGTTCAATGATGGTAAAATAGGCATATTCATACACTGGGGCCCATATAGTGCCATCGGCTATCGCAAAAGCGGAAGAGGGTACGCCGAGCACGTGCCAAAAATGATCTATGAAGACTCAGCTCACTACTACCCATACTTGAGGGAGCGGTTTGGAGCAGCTCCTCCTGAGTTTGGTTACAAGGACATCATCCCTATGTTTAAAGCAGAAAAGTGGAACCCTGATGAATGGGCAAAACTATTTGCTGATGTAGGAGCTAAGTACGTGGTATTGACCGCAGAACACCACGATGGATGGGCCAATTGGGATTCCGATCTTACCCCATGGAATTCCGTGAATATGGGGCCAAAAAGAGACTTGGTGGGAGATTTAGGTATAGCCGTAAAAAAACAAGGACTCAAATATGCACCATCTTATCATCGGGAAAGACACACCAGCTTCTTCACTACCAAAAAGTATGTGGTGGACGCCAAACCCCGACCAGACATTCTCGAAGAAATCAAGCGCATGCCCGAAGCAGAAAGCCTCTATGGACCCTTTGGTTTTAGCAAAGAAGCGATAGATGAGTATGTGGCCAGGTGGAAGGAGATTCAGGATAAATATCAGCCTGACATGCTGTGGATAGATGATATCCCGATTTTCACTCGTGATGGCAATAATTCACAGGTAGAGCCGAAGGTTTTTAAACCCGAAATCCAATACCTCTACGATCAGTGTCGATTGCTGATCACGGATTTTATGAACAATGGTGCTGCCAATAGTCAGGAAGTATATGTCAATAACAAAGGCAAAAACAGAAACTGGCCAGATGGAGTTGGGTGTTTTGAAAAGGACAACCTCAAACTCAAAGTAATAGGTCCTAAGTGGCAGAGCTGCACCACATTTGGCACCTCTTTTGGGTATCTGGAAGGCGATACATACAAAAGTATTGAGGGTGTGATCCATGAAATGGTGGAGGTTGTGAGTCGAAATGGTAACTTCCTCATCAACATCGGTCCGAAGGCAGATGGGACTTTAGTGCCCGAGCAAGTGGAGCGTTTAAAAGCAATGGGAGAATGGCTGACCATAAACGGTAAGGCCATATACGGCACTCGCTACTGGAAGGTCAATCATCAAAAGGAAGGAAACCTTGCTTTTACTACCAAAGGAAAAAACCTCTATGCCATCGCATTGGATCGTCCTACTGGCGCATTCACAATTGAGGAGACTGAGCACTGGGCACAAGAAGATGTAAAATCTGTGAAGCTACTCGGCTCTGACGCAAACGTCAAATGGAGTATTGATTCGGAAGGGTTATCCATTATTCCACCTGCCGACTTAGGTGAAAGTCAGTACGCGTGGGCTTTCGAAATAGTCACGACAAACGAGCAACATACACCAAATGCCATAGAGCAAAACGTGGATAATGCCTTTAAAGGAACTAAAAAAGTGGATTTGGATGGCGCTCATTAACTATCGACAGTTGGGTTGGTTGATCACAATAAAAATTTTGAAATGATATTTCGAGATAAACTACTGATTTTATTTCTGGCATTGCTGAGTACAGAATGTTCAATGGCCACTACGGAGCAACCAAACATCATTTTTATCATGGCCGATGACCTGGGTTGGCAGGACGTGGGTTTTATGGGCAGTCAGTGGTTTGAGACTCCAAACCTGGATGCTCTGGCTAGCAAAAGTCTGGTTTTCAATCAGGCCTACATGTACCCAACATGTTCACCTTCCCGTGCGGCTTTGCTCACGGGAAAGCAGTCTTTCCGAACTCAGGTGTACACTGTTCCGGTGTTGGAAAAGAAACATGCGCCAGATAAAAACCTGTACTCTCGATGGACAGTAGATAAATCACATACCCTTTATGCAGAACCATTAAGAGCTGCCGGGTATCAACTGATCCACCTGGGCAAATGGCATATCGTTGGGCCAGCGCCTTTGGAAGAAGAGGACAAGCTTTATCCCTATGATGAACCATTGTCTCAACCGAGAAATGGAGATCTTAGCTGGTTGGCTTCTCATCAAACTGAGCCTATTGAGTCTTACTATCCTACGGGCAGAGGATTTCACGAAAACGTTGGTGGTACCTGGTGGGGCGACCCGGCGCGTGGTTATGACGAAGGATATAAATCAGAAAGTGGCGGTTACAAAGCACCATTCAAGAACCCATTTATCAAGGGTAAACCAACTGATGAATGGCTCACAGACCGGCTCACAGAAGAGGCCATCAATTTCATAGACCGAAATCAGGAAAATCCTTTTTTTGTCAACCTTCACTACTATGCACCACATCGACCTACTGTGGTGAGAGACTCTGTTTGGTGGAAAAAATTTGTGACCAAACAGCCGGATTCATTAACTGGGCAAGGAACAAAAAGACTTGAAGAAATAGCCGGATATGCTACCATGATCCAATCTTTGGATGAAAACGTGGGACGCTTACTCGCTTATTTGGGTGAAAACGCATTGCTTGAAAACACACTGATCATATTTACCTCTGACAATGGTTTCAACGGATTGCAAAGTACGAACAATCGCTTAAGAGGAGTAAAAGGAACTGTTTACGAGGGAGGTTTGAGGGTGCCAGCTTTTGCTTATTGGAAAGGCAAGATCAATCCTGGCAACACTAATATTCCGATTTCAGGGCTAGATTACTTTCCCACATTCCTGGATGTAGCAGGTATCGATAATTATCAAGGAATTTTGGATGGTCATAGCCTGATGCCGATTTATCAACAGGAGGCATTTGACGATCGATCTCTTTTTTGGCATATAGCCAGCCAGTACAGAAACCCACCCTGTTCGATTATCCGAAAAGGAAAATGGAAACTTATTCAGTTCTTAAATGACGGAAAAATCGAGTTGTACAATCTGGAAGAAGACCTGGGAGAACGAGAAAATTTGGCAGATGAAAATAAGATAGTGGCTCAGAGTTTAGTAAATGAACTGACCGACTGGAGAAAGAAAAACCAGGTGCCTTTGCCACCTGTATCGGTTTTAGAGTTTTGAAATGAAAAAGAGTATTCAGAAAATATGATCAATAACAAAATCTTCAATGCAGTCCTCTTGAACATGCTGCTTGTGTTGCCATTGTTTTCTCTAGCTCAGGCATTGCCCACAAATGAAAACCGCTCTTGGGCTGACCGACTTGAATATATCGGAGTAGCTGTAGAAGAACCTGGATATCATGTTTGGGGCTCTTCACCCGTAATAGGCCCCAGTGGAAAAACACATCTGTTCGTTTCGCGTTGGCCAGTTGATGCGGGGTTCAAAGCGTGGATCACACACAGTGAAATTGCGCGTTATGTGAGTGACAGCCCCGAAGGTCCCTTTCTTTTTAAAGAAGTCGTACTCACGGGCACTGAAACGAATACATGGGACAGAAAATCTCCACATAACCCACATGTTCAAAAAGTAGGTAATCAATACGTATTGCTCTACATCGCCAATGGGGGAGGTTCTCAAAAAGAAAAGGTTGCCAGTCAAGGAATTGGGATGATGATAGCAGATAGTCCGGAAGGCCCCTGGACGAAGGTTGGTGAAGATGGCTTGATCCTTTCACCACCAAAAGATACTACGGTCTGGAGTAGTGGTTCCGTTGTTGGGGTGAATAACCCTGCACTTTTAGCCCACCCCGATGGCCGCTTTTTCCTTTATTATAAATCAATGAAACAGGGTGATGTCAGACGCATGGGAGTGGCTATTGCCGATAACCTGCAAGGACCTTATGTCTTTCATAAAACCCCACTTACCAGCAACGATTCAGAGATTGAAGACGGATATGCCTTTTTTGAAAATGGAAAAATCTGTCTGCTTACAACCCACAATAAAGCAGGAGAAGGATACCTCTGGAAATCTACCGATGGCATAAGTTTCAATAAGCCATTACTCGGTTTCGAAAGAATAAAGGAGTATGTCGGGAAGGAATCCATGCAAGGAGTGAAGGTTTTGAGAGGGAAAAAGTTTGAACGCCCGCAGCTATTAATGATCAATAGCAAGCCACAGTATCTGTATTTGGCATCAGGTGTAAACTTTGCAGGACGAAACACCAGTTGCTCATGTGTTGTGCGCATTAGGCATCCAAAAGAATAGAATATTGAAGAAAACTATCGGATTGAATATGTCAACTCAAAAAAACTGACTTTTAGGACTGTTACCACAAATGACTACTCCTTCTAAAGTGATAAATACGATCAGCGTTAAATAAAACAAATGATGCAATGAATAGCATAAAAACAATTTTGAGATCATTACTGCTCATTTTTATAACTCTGGTCTCATGTGAACAGGCCGAAAAAACTACGCCTGAGCCCCCACTTTCCATTTGGTTTGATGCTCCGACTGATAAGTGGAATGAAGGAATTCCAGTCGGTAATGGTAGTTTGGGCGCCATGTTTTACGGAAGTCCCGCCAAAGAAATCATTTGCATGAATGAGGAAACCATTTGGTCAGGACAAAAACATTACGATCGCGACATGCCCGGAGCACATTTGTACATGGACTCCATCAGACAGTTGCTTTTTGATGGCAAGTATGTGCAGGCCGAAGAGTTGGTTCAAACTAAGGTGCTGAACGAAAGACTCCCATCAGGAACACACAGCTATCAGATGCTGGGCAACCTACTTATATCACGGCCGGGTTTGACATCCGTCCAAAATTATAAAAGGGCTTTAGATCTAAGGAAATCTGTGGCTACAGCCCAGTTTCAGCATGAAGGTGTAACATATACACAAGAGAGCTTTTCCAGCTATCCTGACAAAGTAATGGTGATCAAATACGGTGCTGATCAGCCGGGAAAAGTCAACTTCAACGCATCAATAAACCGAACAGAAAACACGAAAATTGAGGTGGTTGAAAACAGCATACAGTTTTCAGAACATGTGTCCAACGGAAATGGAGTGAAATTCAAAGCGATCATTGACTTTGAATTAAAAGGAGGTAAATCAACCATAGAGGACGGAGTATTAGTGATAGAAGGAGCTGATGAAGTAGTACTCCGAATAGTAGCAGCCAGTGATTACAGAGGTGATGACCCTGGAGTGCTCACCGACCTGTATCTGTCTCAGGCTCGTGAAAACACATATACCAACTTGTTAAAACGACACATAGAAGATTACCAGACACTCTTCAGCCGCGTGAGTTTGGATTTATCCGATAGTGTAGGGGTAAACCTGCCCACCAACCGGCGATTAGATAGTGTGAAAGTCGGTAAAGTGGATAACTATCTCACACATTTGCAATATCAGTATGGTAGGTATTTATTGATCAGTAGTTCACGTCCGGGTACTTTACCAGCTAACCTTCAGGGCATTTGGGCAAATGGGTTTAAGCCACCATGGAACTCCGACTATCACCTCAATATCAACATTCAGATGAATTACTGGATGGCCGAGATGACCAACCTTGCCGAACTTCATGAGCCATTTTTGGAGTTTATCGGAAACTTACGGGAAATGGGGCGAATCACTGCCCGTGAAATTTATGGAGCTCGCGGGTTTGTGGCTCATCATACCAGTGACGTCTGGCATGCGACTGCCCCTTTTGGCAAAGCCAGGTATGGTATGTGGCCTATGGGAGCTGCATGGAGTTGTCAGCATTTGTTTACCCACTATGAATACACAGAAGATGAAGAATACCTGAGAAACCATGCCTACCCAATCATGAAAGAAGCTGCTCTATTCATGATAGACTTTATGGTGCCACACCCTGAAACCGGCCTTTTGGTTTCCGGGCCATCTGTTTCCCCTGAAAACAACTTCAATACCGCCGATGGAAAAAAAGCCACGATCAACATGGGGCCAACCATGGACAGAGAAATCATCTTCGAGCTTTTCAGCAACTGCATCAAAGCAGCAGATATTTTGGGCATAGACCAATCTTTCTCCGATGCATTACAAATGAAAATGGATCAAATGCCTCCATTGGAGATCGGCAGTGACGGCCGACTGATGGAGTGGGTAGAGGAGTTTGAAGAACCCATGCCGGGCCATCGCCATATTTCACATTTGTATGGCTTGCATCCGTCCAATCAGATTTCTAAAGTAAAAACGCCCGAATTGTTTCAATCCGCACAGAAAACCATTGATTATAGACTAGCTCATGGCGGGGGACACACGGGCTGGAGTAGAGCTTGGATCATCAACTTCTTTGCAAGACTTCAGGATGCCGAAAAAGCCCATGAAAACATACTGGCGCTTCAGCGAAAGTCCACCTTGCCAAACTTGCTGGACCTTCACCCTCCATTCCAGATTGATGGAAATTTTGGCGTGGTTTCAGGTATCACTGAGATGCTCATGCAAAGCCAGGATGGCGAGATTCTGGTCTTACCCGCACTTCCTCAGGCATGGCCATCGGGCAGTATCAAAGGCATAGTAGCACGTGGAGGCTTTGAAGTTGACATCACCTGGACGGAAGGAAAACTGGAACAACTGAAAATAAAATCACTTTTGGGTAACCCAGCCAAGCTCCGGTATGGTAGCCTTTATCAGGAATATGAAATACCACAAGGTGAGAGCTTGATATTCAATAATCTCCAGGGAAAAATTTGAAAGACCCTCGCACCAAAATATTATTCACAATGCAACGATTTAAAAAAATAATATACGTTATCACTGTCACTTCTTTCATGTTTTCGGCCTGCAGTCCAAAAGGTAATAAGGAAGAATCCAGCTCCAAACTCGAACAAAAACAGACAGCAAGTTTTACCTATCAGGAAGTGGAGGGAATCGGAAAAGATTCTGTTTATAACCGTCGTGATCCCAGTGATGTCATCAAGGTAGGAGGTAAATACTATGTGTATTACACCCGTATGGACAGCCCCGTCCGGTCGGGTTACTGGGGTACGATTTGGTATGCTACTTCTGAGGATGAAGGTTATACCTGGCAAGAGCAGGGCATGGCCTTAGGCCTGGGCAAGAAAGGGACGTTTGACAGTCATTCTGTATTCACACCCAATATTCTGGCTTATGGCGGCAAATATTATATGTATTATACCGCAGTAAAACCCACACCAGGAACGCCTGATGGGAAATTTGAAGGTAACAGCACAAATGACTTTACCGCCATTGGGGTTGCAGTCGCTGATAGCCCAGATGGCCCATTTGTTCGCTTGCCAAACAACCCTGTGATTGGCCACAGTCAAGTGGTATCAGATTTTGACAGCTACCGAGTAGATGATGCAAGTATGTTGGTGCGAGATGGGAAAATTTGGCTTTACTACAAAGGCAGATGTATTGAGCATGGCAAAAAAGGACCAAAGCTCACTGAAATGGGTGTGGCTATGGCCGATTCCCCAGAGGGACCATTTGTCAAATATGGCTCACTTCTGGATAGAGGACACGAAGTGCTTATTTGGAAAGAAGGAGAGGGTGTTTCCTGTTTGGCATCTCTGAGTCATTCCATCAACCATGCTGAAGATGGTTTGAGCTTTGCTATGCAATATGATAGTCTGAAAAACATCCCGATGGCGCCAGGCTTATACCGCCCGCACCTGCAGGCCGGTAATCCGGATGTAGATACACCCGGCTGGGGGATATCTATGACACAGGGCAAGGGCTATGCCTACCTCATGAGATTCGAAATGCTCAAAAATTAAGCAGATGAAAAAGCTGAACTGTATCTTGTTTGCACTTCAAATACTCGCATTTGGTAGTTGCATGCGTCCCGAAAGTGCAAAGGTTGAAAACCTCCCAAATGTTGTTTTTATCTATGCTGACGACCTGGGGAGAGGCTTATTGTCAAGCGAAGGACAGCAGATAATTTCTACACCAAACATTGACAAACTATCCAAAGCTGGAGTTCGGTTTGAAAATGCTTATGGAAGCATGTACTGTGCTCCAGCCAGGGCAAGTTTACTCACAGGATATCACGATTGCCAAACGGATAAATGGAAAATCTCTAACGGAGGTATTTACAAAGAAATATCACACAATGACAGTTTAAATCATGGCATGGTTCAGCAAGCATTGAACACACAGTATGGAGACGTTCCGGAAGACGAAGTTTTTTTGGCTGAGGTATTCAAGCAAGCAGGCTATGTCACTGGCCAGGTGGGTAAGTTAGATTGGGGTTTTGCTACCACACACGATCAGCTCAAGAGACACGGTTGGGACTACTATTTCGGGTACTATGATCATGTCAGATGTCATGGGTTTTATCCACCATTTTTATTCGAAAATGGTAAGCAAATAGACTTAGTAGGAAATACACGTGCAGATTGTGGCAAAACGGCAGAATATGATGAAAATGGCGGCTATCAAGACCGCTGGGATATGACTGGAAAAAAGCAGTATTCGCAAAACCTTTTTCTTGACAAAATATTGACATTTTTGGAAGACCATCAGGACGAAAAATTCTTTTTGTACCATCCTACACAGTTGCCCCACGGGCCATCTGCAGTGCCTCAAATTCATGAAGATTACGCTGACAATCCAAACCTTACAGAAATAGAAAAGACCTATGCTTCTATGGTCACAATGCTGGATGAGCACGTGGGTGCCATCGTCAATAGGCTAGAGGAATTGGATTTGATGGACAACACCATCATTGTGTTTTCTTCAGACAATGGCCATGAGCTGTATTACCCGAGTGAAGGCAAATTGGTCAAATCCAACAAAGAGAACCTATCAGGCCAGAAATTAGACAATATCAATGTCAAGTATTACAGTGAAGCCGCAGTAGACGTGTTTGATGGAAATGATGGCATGGCTGGCCTCAAACGCAGCAACTGGGAAGGCGGAGTGCGCGTGCCATTAATTTATTACTGGAAAGATAAAATTGAAGGAGGCAAAACCATCAATCAATTGGTGGCTAACTATGATGTGATGGCAACTTTTGCTGACCTGTTTAATGTGAAGTTGCCGGATAATAAACACAGTAGGTCTTATCTGCCTCACTTGATGGGAGAGTCGGAGGCACCAAGTAGGGAGTTTACAGTTTATGCGTCGTTTATGGGGCCTGCCTTGGTAACGAACGACGGATGGAAGTTGCGCTACTTTACCCAGGCAGACCTATTCCAACTGTACTATCTACCAAAGGACTACAAAGAGGAAAACGATATCATAGCTGATCACCGGGACAAATTCATAGCGCTAAAAGCAAAGCTGATTGAAGCTTGTGGTGGAGATTTGGCAAACGGCCATTTTACTGGAAAAACACGGGTTTTACCGAAAGTCTCTTTGAACTAAAAACACATCACTGTTTCTTAAAAATCCATAATATGAACTATAAAAAACGTCACACTAACCAACTTCATTTGATTGCAGTGTTCGTTTTTAGCATTTTGGCTGCTAGTTGCTCTGGTACAAAAGAAGTTAGTCAAACACCCAACGTCATCCTCATATATGCCGATGATCTGGGCTATGGAGACCTGAGCTGCCAGGGAGCCACCAAAGTCCAAACACCAAACATAGACAAACTGGCAGAGCAGGGTCGAAGATTCACCGATGCACATACAGTTTCTGCTGTGTGTACACCTTCTCGCTATACCTTGCTCACCGGTGAATATCCCATGAGAGTTAACAGTTGGGGGCCTCTGCCGACTCTCAACAAACTCATCATTGACACCACCACACTCACAGTTGGCAAGCTGTTTCAAAAGAAGGGGTATGCTACTGCGTGTTTAGGCAAATGGCATTTGGGTTTTGGCACGGAGGAAAACGACTGGCAGGTACCACTTGGGCCAGGCCCAAACGAAATTGGGTTTGACTACTACTGGGGGATTCCTTTTGTCAATAGCGGCAGTCCGTATGTCTATGTGGAAAATAAAACGGTAGTAGGTCATGCGTCCGATGATCCACTTGTTTATCTGGGGAGAGGGTATGAGGGTGATTTAGAACCATCACCTACGTCAACTTTCGCAAAAGAAGCTTCAGTCAAAAGCCCAAACCTTTTTGCAGGAGCACTTAAGGCGCATCAAATCTACAATGATGAAAAAACGGGAACTTATCTCACTGAGAAAGCAACCGAGTGGATCTCAAAAAACAAAGACAATCCCTTCTTTCTCTATTTTGCTACTACCAATATTCACCATCCTTTTACTCCGGCACCACGATTCAAAGGAACGAGCCAGGCGGGGCTTTATGGAGATTACATCCATAAACTCGACTGGATGGTAGGAGAGATCGTAAAGTCTTTGGAAGCAAACGGACTCACAGAAAACACCATGGTCATTTTCACTAGTGACAATGGCGCTATGCTTAACCTTGGCGGTCGCATTGCGGTGGAAAAAGGACACAAGATCAATGGCGATTTGTTAGGGTTTAAATTTGGCGTTTGGGAAGGTGGCCACAGAGTTCCTTTTATTGTCAAATGGCCAGGCAAAGTGCCTGCCGGAACTGTATCTGACGAGCTCATTTCGAACATGGACATGCTGGCCACTTTTGCTGCGCTTACAGGGCAGCAGCAAAGTCTGCCATTAAAGGATAAAAACAGCCTCAATGTTTTGTCCACGTTCCTCAGTGATGAAAAAAGCCTACGCAATGAATTGCTTTTAGCACCAAGAAGAGAAAAAAAACTTGGATTGCGACAAGGAAAGTGGATGTACATACCAGCTCAGGGTAGTGGTGGATTTGGAGGCTCCAAACCACACCATCACGCTTGGGGTGGTCCTGCTGGTGCGGAACTTCTGGGCAGTAAAAACAGTGATATCGAAAACGGAAAAATCAAAACGGACGCACCTCCTGCTCAGCTCTACGACCTGGAAGCCGACCCCAATCAAACTCAAAATTTATACAACCAATATCCGGAGGTATTGGCCATGATGGATGCTCGGTTAAGCGAATTGAAAGATAACCTCGGTAAGAAATGAGACACATGAGAATTAACCAATTGTATCACAAACTTATATTGATCACCCATTTTCCCATTTTCATGATAGGGGTGCCTTTATTCTCCACTTCATGCATTGAAAGTAAGAAAGCCGAGGAAGTTAGCATCAGATCGTTGCTCAATGAAATGGTTGATCGCGATGTTGTGACAAGGTTTCCGCAGAAAAACTTTCGACTGAAGCAAGAAAGTAGCTACAACCGAGCATCTAAAACACCTGAGGACACGGTGGGGTGGTTTAATAATCATGATTTCAACAGTAAAGAAACGGATCAGAACTTTATTCGTATCGAAGAAAAAAATGGAGCGAAGGAGTGGGTACTTATGGACCATCAAGGGCCTGGGGCAATCGTAAGGACATGGATGCCTTTTCTAAATGCAAAAAAACCGGGAACCAACAGTAACATTAAATTTTATCTTGATGGTGCAGAAGAACCGGTTTTGGAAGGAAATATGTTAAGCCTTCTTGATGGTACCAGCCTGATTCCTTTTCCGTTTGCCCACCAGTCATTGCGATCAGCAGTTTCATTTTTCCCCATTCCTTATGCAAAAAGCTGCAAAGTGACGGTCACCGAGAAACCATTTTTCTTCCAGTTCACCTACCGGGAATACGATGCGGGAACGGACATTAAAACCTTCTCTCTAGATGAATTTAAAGCTACCAACCAACAAATTGAAGAAGTTGGAAAGTTGCTGATAGTTCCTAAAAATACGACAGCAGGTAAAAGGCTAGACTTGAAAGCGCAATTGGCAAACGGTGTTGAAGAGTCTTTGGATCTACCTTCAGGTACCAATGCAATTCAAAATTTATCTATAAAATTAGGTAGTTATGAAGACGCTAAAGTCACCCGTTCAGTAGTATTAAAAATCGTGTTTGATGGGCAACAAACCGTATGGTCTCCGATAGGTGATTTCTTTGGAAGTGGCATAGGCCTCAATCCTTTTCAGGGATGGTACCGAACAGTCTCTGACGATGGCACTATGACTTGCCGATGGGTGATGCCCTATCAGCAATCTGCAAAGGTCTCAGTACTGAATCTTGGTGAAGAACCAGTAGATGTCGAGCTGGAAACAATAGTTAATGATTACACATGGGACAAAAGCAGCATGTACTTCAATGCCGGATGGAAAGGTGAATATCCGGTGGCTACCCGTCCATTTTCAGATTGGAATTACGTCGCACTCAAAGGGCGTGGAGTCTATGTGGGTGATGCATTGACCGTCTGGAACCCAGTCAAAAAATGGTGGGGAGAAGGAGATGAAAAGATCCGGGTAGATGGTGAGGATTTTCCTTCCATTTTTGGAACTGGCACGGAAGACTACTACGGATATTCCTGGGGAGGCATGAGCAATGACTTCTACGAACACCCCTTTCATGCACAGCCGGCAAGCAACATTTACAATAAAAACAACAGAAAAACCGAAGCAGAATTCGGTGATCGAAACACCCAATTGTATAGCACGGAAACACGAACAAGGGCACTGGATGTGATGCTTTTTGGAAGCTCACTGCAGCTGGATATGGAAGTCTGGAGCTGGACAGATTGCCAAATGGAATATGGTGTGGGCGTTTACTGGTATGGAGATGCAACGACAACTTCCAACAGACACCCTGATCCGGAAGGATTGAAAACCCTTTTAAACATTGAAAAACATACCATTGACTGATGATATTGATAAACTACATTCAAAAACTAGATGTTTTCTGGATTACTTGTCTTGTTACAATCTTATCAGGTTGTAACAACCCTGAAAATGAACAAACCAATTCTTCACTACCAAATATCATCGTCATCTTTGCGGATGACCTGGGCTATGGTGATTTGGGCTGTTACGGGGCTAAAGGCATCAAAACACCAAACCTGGATGCGTTAGCAACAGGTGGATTTCGAAGTACCGATTTTTTCATTCCGGCCAATGTTTGTAGTCCATCACGCGCTTCATTGCTAACAGGTAGATACCCTATGAGAAACGGGTACCCAATTGCCACTAAGCCCGAACTTTCAAAATATGAGCACTATGGGTTTGCTCAGGAGGAGATAACTATCCCTGAACTTCTAAAACCTGCTGGCTATCAATCCCTGATGGTGGGCAAGTGGCATTTGGGTATGAACGTAGAAGGATCACACCCTTTAGATGCCGGCTTTGACGAGTGGTTGGGAATTCCCCGAAACTATGATCCAAAAAATAAAATAGACAACAATACCCTATACCACAACAGGGAGGTGCTGCAGGAAAATGTGGCCTGTGAAATTTTGACTTCCGCCTATACCGATAAGGTTATTTCTTTTATCGAAGAGCAAAAAGAAAATCCGTTTTTCATTTATGTATCTCATCATATCGTCCACAATCCACTCTTGCCAGACGATGACTTTAAAGGCACTTCTGAAAAAGGCGCTTATGGGGATTTTGTTCAGGAGCTGGACTACAGCACGGGCAGGATCATGGAAGCACTCAGAGAAAACCACCTAAACAAAAACACATTAGTGATCTTCACTTCTGATAATGGCCCCACCTGGAAAGGTTCTACAGGAGGGCTTAGCGGCGGCAAATATTCCACCATGGAAGGAGGTCACCGGGTGCCAGGTATTTTCTACTGGCCGGGACAGATTCCTGCTGGTCAGACCTCCAACACATTAATTTCAAGTATGGATTTGTTGCCTCTGTTTTGTCATTTGGCGAACGTGGAAATGCCGAAGGATCGTAAAATTGATGGGAAAAACATCCTGGGTGTTTTGAAAGGAGAATCCAATAAATCCCCATATGAATACACATATTATTACAATGGTACCAACCTGCAGGCTATACGCAAGGATCAGTGGAAATTACACTTGCCTAGAACGGTAGATGATCAGCCATTCTGGTCAAAATCGACCTACCCAAAAGTGGATAAGGGATTCATCAACCTGGAAGATTATGTACTCTATAATCTGGAAGAGGATCTAGGAGAAACTACCAACCTGGCGGATAAGCACCCCGAAGTGGTTGCCATGCTGCAACAGCAAGCTGAAATCATCAGGTCGGAATTGGGCGATGTTGATATAATAGGAACCGACCAGCGAGTGCCTGATCTGGTAGCACCACAAGCAAAAGATCTTGAAGATTAAAAAAATGACGACCCTTTATTTAAACCGAATTTGGTTTTGCATTTTATTCCTATCATTCCTGATGGGAGTGACCGGATGTTCACAACCGAAAGAAAGACCCAATATTGTCATCATTTTTACTGATGATCAGGGCTATGCAGACCTTGGTTGCTTTGGAGGTAAACACGTTTACACTCCCAACATCGATCAGATGGCTAAAGAGGGCGCTCGGCTTACAAGCTTTTATGTAGCTGCACCACTTTGTACACCTTCACGAGCGGCGTTGATGACAGGGTGTTACCCTAGACGTGTGAGCATGGAACCACCGTCAAGTTTAGTAGTTGATTTACCTCATGTCCAGGACGGCAAGCGGTTTCCGGTTTGTCTGGCAGCCGATGGACATGGCTTAAACCCTGACGAGATTACCATCGCGGAAATAGCCCAATCGGCAGAATATAAAACAGGCATGTTTGGTAAATGGCATTTGGGTGATCAACCTGAATTTTTACCTACCCGTCAAGGGTTTGGAGAATTTTTTGGACTGCCTTATAGTCACGATATCACGCCGAAACGCAAAAATCAGGCGTACTTCAATTTTCCGCCATTGCCCCTGATGGAAGGAGAAGAGGTGATAGAGCTGGATCCGAACGCTGATTACCTGACCAGAAGAATTACAGAACGAGCAGTGAAGTTCATCAAGGATCACAAGAATGAAAATTTCTTCTTGTACATTCCACACCCTATTCCGCATGGACCTGTGGCCGCCTCGTCTGAAATCAAAGCAGCCTACCACGAGGCACTCGCAAATGGAATAAACGCTTCTTCAGCGATATATGAAACTGCCATTCATGAGATAGACTGGTCCGTGGGACAAATACTTGCTACATTAAAACAGCAGGGTATAGATGAAAACACCATCGTTCTTTTTACAAGTGACAATGGGGCAGGAAGAGGGAGAAAAAAATCACTAAAACCCTTAGCGGGAGGGAAAGGAACCACTCTAGAAGGAGGCATGCGCATGCCTACGGTAATCCGCTGGCCAACGGGCATTGCGGCTGGGAGCGATAGTGACGAACTAATGACGGCAATGGATTTGCTGCCAACCTTTGCCAGGCTGATGGGTAAAGAGGAGCCCAAAGATCGGATCATCGATGGAAAAAACATACTTCCTGTGCTCACCTCAGGTGCACCAAGTCCCCATGAGTATTTTTTCTATTCCCATTGGGGAATTCTTGAAGCCGTACGCTGGAAGGATTGGAAACTTAGAGTTGTCAAAGGAGAAGAAGCACTTTATAACCTGAAAACGGATATTTCAGAAAAGATAAACCTCGCAGATCAGCATCCCGAGATAGTGGCTCAGCTCAAAGTAGCCATGCAAAAATTTGATAGTGAAATCACAGCAAATGCCCGTCCGGTCGGGGTTGTAGAAAATCCAGAACCCCTTACTTTAAAATGATGATGAAATTGAAAACAGTTTTAATATTTATCTGCTTTCTGACCATAGTACATCTCCTTTGTGGCCAGCAATCATACAATTGGCCGGTACTCAAAACCTATGATCAGCAACATTTGGATCGCATTGCCATGCCTGTTGGTGGAATCGGTACAGGCACTGTCTCTCTTACAGGTCGTGGCTCCATCGAAGACTGGGAGATCATGAGCCGTCCTGCCAAAGGCTATAATCCTCAGATGAGCTTAGGAGTGTTGAAACGTGCTCCCTTTTTTGCTATTTATATCAAAGAAGAAAATAAAGAAGGTCAGGCACTTGCCATGGAGGGACCTATCCCGGAAAGGTACAGCGAGGGTTATTACGGGTCCACTGCAGCTAATCATGGTTTACCAAGATTCGATGAAGCAACATTCGAAACTGCATACCCATTCGGTCAAGTAAATTTGAAAGACAAAAAACTGCCTGTGGAGGTCACAGTTGGTGCATTTAACCCGCTCATTCCTGGTAATGTAGATGATAGTAGTTTGCCCATTGCTATCATAAGTTACACGGTGAAGAACACATCCGACAAGCCTATCACAATTTCCATTTCAGGCAGCATACCCAATTTTATCGGTGAGGATGGCACAGGAGGCAAGGCGAAGAACAATAGAAATACTTACCTGGAAGGAAATGGATTCAAAGGCATACATTTCACATCAGACAGTATGGACAGGGATAGCATGCAGTGGGGTACATTTAGTTTAACAACCAATAGCAAAGGAGAGATTTCATACCGTACCGACTGGAAACCGGGAGAGTGGGGGAACAGCACTGTCGAATTCTGGGATGACTATACAGATGATGGCATATTGGAAAACAGAACATCCGATAGCAATAAACCAATGGGGTCACTGGCAGTGAAAACAAATCTGGCTCCTAATGAAGAAAAAGAAATTCGGTTCTTTCTGACCTGGCATTTTCCCAATCGCCCCGACTGGACCTACAAAGAAAATGTAGGAAACTTCTATGCCACCAGATTCGAAGACTCGTGGGATGTGGCCAAACAAACCATACCGAGGATTCCTCAATTGGAAAAACGAACCGTCGCATTTGTCAATGCCTTCATTAGCAGTGATATACCTGAAGTTGTGAAAGAGGCTGCCTTGTTTAACCTGGCACATGCCCGTACGCAGTTGCTTTTCAAAACCAAATCTGGTTACTACATGGGCTGGGAGGGGACCAGAGACAACAAAGGAAGTGGAACAGGTTCGTGCACCCATGTCTGGAATTATGAGCAAACCATTCCTTTCCTATTCGGAGAAATCGCTCAAAACATGCGTGAAGTAGAGTTTGGCTTTGCGACGGATGAAAAAGGCATGATGAGCTATCGGATAAACCTGCCTTTGAACACCAAAGCGCAAAGTTTCGGTTTGGCTGCTGCGGATGGTCAAATGGGCAGTATTATGAAGTACTACCGCGAATGGCAACTCTCCGGAGATGACGCGTTTCTAAAGAAAAACTGGCCGAATGTCAAACGGGCGTTGAAGTTCTGCTGGGTGAAAAATGGTTGGGATCCCGATAAAGACGGAGTGATGGAGGGCAGCCAGCACAACACCATGGATGTTGAGTATTACGGCCCCAACCCTCAAATGGGATTTTGGTACCTGGGTGCCTTGAAGGCAACAGCAGCAATGGCCACCTACTTAGGTGAAGAGCAATTCGCCAAAACGTGCATATCCCTATTCGAAAATGGGTCAGCCTGGATGGATGCACATCTGTTCAATGGAGAGTACTATATTCAGGAAATTGTACCACCCATGTCACTGGACAGCATCGCCGATGGTTTGATTCGCGTGAAAAGAAGACTTGTCCCGGATGATCCCCAATATCAATTGGGTGAAGGCGTACTGGTAGATCAGCTGGTGGGACAGGTGATGGCACACACCCTTGACTTAGGCTACTTGGCCAATGAAGCACAGATCAAAAAAACCAATGAATCTATCCTCAAATACAACTACAGAGAGACTTTAACAAAGCATCCGAATTTTATGCGCTCGTATGCATATGGCGCTGAGTCTGCCTTGCTGATGGCAGCATATCCCGGCGAGCGACCGGAGCAGCCTTTTCCGTATTTCACAGAAGTGATGACGGGCTTTGAGCACACGGCAGCTGTAGGGATGTTGTACGAAGGTCAGATCGAAGAAGGTCTCAAAACCATCTCTGATATTCGAGATCGCTATGACGGTCGCAAGCGAAACCCATTTAATGAGGCGGAATATGGCAATCATTACGCTCGAAGTATGATGGCGTGGGGCGGAGTGTTGGCTACTACCGGGTTTCACTATTCGGCGGTGGACAAGTCCATATCCTTTACCTCTATACCGGGCACATACTTCTGGTCAAATGGGTATAATTATGGAACGGTAGAAATATCAGGTACGGATTCTAAAAGACAAGTTTCACTAACAGTTCTCAATGGAAATCTGAGGTTATTATTATTCGAATTGAAAGGTTTTGGAGAGGTTACTTTCGAAGCACCGAAGATGTTCAGTCAAGATGAAACAGTGACTTTTAATGTGAAAAAGAGATGAGATTACATTCATTCGAAAAGGTGAGAAACTGGCTCGGAATAGTTATAAAAAGCGTGGTTTTTGGCCTTTGCTGTTTTGTCTTGTTCTCTTGTGCTGAGAGCCGGAAACCAAACATTATTTATATCATATGTGATGATCTGGGCTATGGAGATATACATGCATTGGCCCCTCTGACTTCTAAAATACCTACTCCCAATGCGGACCAACTAGCAAGTGAAGGAATGGTTTTTACTGATGCCCACTCAGGTTCATCTGTTTGCAGCCCAACGCGTTATGGTATATTGACGGGGCGTTATAGTTGGCGAACCAGATTGCAAAAGGGCGTGCTACAAGGTTATGCTCCAAATCTAATAGCCCCAGAAAGAGCGACTGTCGCAAGCCATTTAAAAAGCCAGGGCTATCATACGGCTATTCTGGGTAAATGGCATCTGGATTTTCAATACGTCAATCCACAAACGGAGCAGATAATTGACAAACCAAAAAACAGGAAGTTCAAAGCACCGATTGGGACGAAAATTCTGGATGGTCCTTTGACGAGAGGATTTGACTATTACTACGGTTTCCATCACGCCGGAAGTATGAAGGAGGTCATCGAAAATGACCAGGTCATTCAGCATGAAGAGGAAATCAGAATGTTGCCCTTTCTAACTCAAAAATCAGTAGCATACATCAATGAGCGCGCCAAAGACAAAGACACCCCTTTCTTTTTATACCTGCCGTTGGGCTCCCCTCATACACCTATTGTGCCGTCTGAACCCTGGCAGGGTAAGAGTGGGATGGGGAAGTACGGTGACTTTGTGATGGAGACAGACAATGTGCTTGGCGAAGTAATGAAAGCGCTTGAGCAGAATGGCCTATCTGACAATACCTTGATAATTTTCACTAGCGACAATGGTTGCTCAAAGGCTGCCAATATCGAGGAGCTTGCCGCAAAAGGTCACCTGGTAAGTGCGCATATGAGAGGATCAAAGGCCGACCTTTGGGATGGCGGTCACAGAGTGCCTTTTATAGTCCGTTGGTGCGGGGTAGTGGAAGCGGCTACTGTTTCTGACGAGTTGATTTGTCTCACGGATCTATTTGCTACAATGGCTGATATCACTAACACCTTTCTTCCCAAAAATAGCGCGGAGGACAGTTTTAGCTTTTTACCGACACTGCAAGGTAAACCACGCGACACGGAAAGGAGAGGAGTCATCCATCATTCGATCAGCGGGCATTTTGCCTATAGGCAGGGCCAATGGAAATTGCTCCTGGCCAAAGGATCTGGTGGCTGGACCTCACCAAAGGAGAAAGAAGTGCCAGCAGGTGCGCCAGTAGCGCAGCTTTATAACCTGGAAGCAGATCCGGGAGAAACTAAAAACCTATATAAGGAGAAATCTCAAATTGCAGAAAAGTTACTGGAAGATTTGAAAGCTGATGTTGCTGCTGGTTATACCAGAAGGGGTGCTACAACTGCCAATGACACAGATGAAATCGTCTTGTGGAAGAGCGGTCGCTGATAATTAATTCTTGCTTATCAAAGCAAAAGCCAAACTATTGATTCAATAAAATAATTTTGTAAAAGGATCGAAAACGAAAATAAAAATACTGACTAATAGCTATGATTGATTTTGACAAAACGCACAAAAGATTTAACATCTTAACCGATGAATGGGTACTTGTCTCACCTCATCGAACCAAGCGCCCCTGGCAGGGAAAAGTAGAAGCCCTGGAAGGAGAGCAGCGGCCTTCACACGATCCATCCTGCTACCTGTGTCCTGGCAATGAACGAGCAGGAGGTAAGCATAACCCTCAATATGACCAGACTTTTGTTTTTCAAAATGACTTTGCAGCACTATTGGAAGAAGGAGGAGTTGAAGAACAGGTGCAGGGGCTAATGAAAGTAAAAGAGGAACGTGGTTTATGTAAGGTAATATGTTTCTCTCCTGATCATGCCCTTACTATGCCTGAGATGAAGGTCGAAGAGCTCGTTAAAGTAGTAGCAGTATGGAAAAGGGAGTTTGAGGAATTAGCCGCTCGGGATGAAATTGGCAATGTCCAGATATTCGAAAACAAAGGTTCAGTCATGGGGTGTAGCAATCCACATCCTCATGGTCAAATATGGGCTCAGAGCTCAGTGCCTAACGAAATAGCTAAAAGAACCGTGACACAAGAAACCTATTTTGCTGAAAAAGGACGGAGTTTAATGGGTGATTATCTAAGTCAGGAACTAGAAGATGGCGCACGAATCATTGTCGAAAATCAACACTTCGTTTGTTTGGTGCCATTTTGGGCGGTATGGCCATATGAAACAATGATAGTACCAAGAAGACATTTTGGAAGCATTGCAGATATGAGCGAAGAGGAGCAGAGAGCCTTTGCGGATATTTTATCACGTATCACAATCAAATACGATAACCTATTTCAGTGCTCATTTCCATATTCTGCCGGTATGCAGCAAAAGCCCGTGGATGGAGAATCCTATCCTGGTTGGCATTTTCATTATTCATTTTATCCACCATTGTTGAGGTCGGCTACCGTCAAAAAGTTTATGGTAGGATATGAGATGTTTGCCAATCCTCAAAGGGACATCACAGCGGAACAAGCCGCCGCTACACTTAGAGCACTTCCTGAGGTTCATTATAAACAAAGTATTTCGATTGGTTAAAACCAATTTCAACACCAAAAAGAAAGCCTTTCAAATATAAATTTGAAAGGCTTTCTAGTTTACTGCCAACACAAGCAAAATCAAGGTATCCTTAACTCTGTTTTATAATGTTAATAGCCATTTGTGAAATTCAACTCAGTTCCGATTTCGGGTCACATCTTCCTTTCGCCATAAGACGATGGAGAACAATGAAATAGTTCTTGAAACGACTTGTAGAAATAGGAGCGACTGTTAAACCCTGTTTTATATATTATTTCTGACACGTTGAGATCCGAATTGGTCAGCAGATAAGCAGCTCTTTTTAGTCTGTATTGATTAAACAAAGCATGGGGCGTCTGCCCTGTGAGTGCTCTTACTTTCTTATAAAGAGACGTTTTACTCATTCCCAAATGATTCGCCAAATGCTGTGCATCCAGCTGCGGATTGCCCATTTCTTCTTTGATATATTGATCTATTTGTTTGAAGAAAGTATCATCCTTTTCGCCTATTCCAAAGGTGGAAAATTCTTCGTTTTGAGTGTCGAATGCTTCAAATTTTTTCTTTAGAAGTTCGCGTGTCGCTATAAGTTTCTCCACTCTTATTTTTAGGTGATCCGGGTGAAACGGCTTAGGGATATATGCATCTGCTCCTGATTTTAACCCTTCGATGCGCTCCTCCAACTCACCTTTGGCCGTAAGTAATATCACAGGTATGTGACTGGTCTCTATTTTGGATTTGATGGCATCACACAATTCATAGCCACTCATTTCCGGCATGATCACATCGCTAATTACAAGATCTATTTTTTTGTTTTCCAATATGAGTTGAGCCTCCTTGGCTCTTGTGCAGGATGTCACATTATACATAGGGGAGAGTAGGTCTTTTAATAGATTCAGGATCTGCTCATTATCATCCACTATCAGTAGGTTATTGTCAAAACGCTCCAGGCTTATATTGATGAGCTCCTTGTCGAGATTATTCTTATGATAAAACTCTGCCTGCACATGGTCATTGAGTTTGGCCAGCATCGCATTGTCAACTGTGTCCTGATGCTCCTGCTCCTGAGTAGGTAAGTCTCCTGGCAGCCAGAAGGTAAATAAGGTGCCCTCATGCGTTTTGCTGGTTACGTTTATTTTGCCATGATGCAGGTTGATCAATTTTTTGGTGAGAGACAACCCAATTCCGGCACTATTTGCAGCAGGCTCATCTTTTTCATGGTGAATGCTGTTGAATCGCTCAAAAATTCGGTTTAATTCATTTTCAGGAATTCCCATCCCATTGTCTTTTATGGAGAAACATACCCTGTTAGCCTCTCCCCAAATTTTAACGTCCACCTTGCCTCCATGATCAGTGTATTTTAGGGCATTGCTAATGAGGTTGATCAGGATCTTTTCGAGGATATCAGAATCCATCTGAGCATCAAGTGCATCAGGAGCATCATAGGTCAGTGTGATTTCCTTGTCCAGGGCATACTGCCGAAAACTGAGCAGTAGCTCTTCGGTAAATGAGATAACGTTGATCGGTCTAATGCGCAATTGTTCTTTGCCCATTTCCACCTTTCTAAATTGTATCAGTTCCTGAATCAACTTTTGCAGACGAAGGGAGTTTCTATAAATCGAATGCGCGGCGTTGTTAAGTTCAGGGCTATTCCTGGTCTTTTCTAAAAGCTTAACCGCAGGCCCTAAAATCAAGGTAAGAGGTGTTCTGAATTCATGCGCTATATCCGTAAAAAACTCCAATTTGTATTTCTGGATGCTATCTGCCTGTTCCTTTTTGAGGTTAGCTATTTCCAGAGCCTTTTTGCGTTTGGCACGATTTCGAGAGATCTGAATCAAGCCAAGCTGCATCAGAATTGCCATGATAGCATAGGCGATATAAGCCGAGTTAGTAGCCCAAAATGGTGGATTGATATTGATAGCTAGTTCTCTTACTTCAGGATTCCAATCACCATTTTCATTGCTGTTATTGAGTCGTAGGGTGTAGTTGCCCGGTGGGATATTGGTCAGATTTATATTGGACTGTTTGCCAATCTCATTCCAGTTGTCGTCAAATCCGGCAAGCTGATAGCGATATGTGCACCGCTGCTTATGCCAGTAATCCAAAGTGGTGAACCGAAAAGTAAGAAAATTCTGATCATACTGGAGTTCCAGAGTCTCTTGAAAATCAATGTTGGATTGAAGGATACCGGAACTATCACTGGGAGCTATTGGTACATTGTTGATGAAGAAATCAGTGATAGCCAGACGAGGGAACGTGCTGCTGGTATCGATTTTATTAGGATCTACAATATCAATCCCATTGGTGCCACCAAAGTACAACAATTTGTTTTCGTCATCCATATAGTAGGCTCCATCAGTGTACTCGAAGTTGAGCAGTCCATCTGTCCAATTGAAATTTTTAAACGTATTGGTGGTAGGAGTAAAGGCAAACAAACCATTGTTGCTCGAAAGCCAGAGCCGCTTCATATTGTCTTCTAAAATGGCATGGATAGTATTATTGGCGAGCCCTTCCGACTGACTATATTGTTTCACCGAATAGTCGTTCAGGTTTACTTTATTTAAACCACCACTGGTTCCCACCCACAGCTCGTTTGGAGGGCTGATATGTAAACTCAAAATATCGTTATTGTTGAGCGCAGGGCGTTCGGCATCACTTTCTTCAAGAAAGTGTGTGAATTGCCTCGTCAGGGAGTTGTATCTATACAAGCCTCCGTTCCTCGTGCCGAACCATAGGATATTGGGCTCTTCAGATGTGATGGCATATACAATGTTGCTTTTAAATGAGATGTTGCCAAATTTCTTATCTGGTGTGATGGAGTAATATTCTTTTAATTCATATTTACCGGCACCCTTTTTTATTATATCCATGTAAACCACGCCATATCCGCTTGTGCCCAGCCATAAATGCCCGTATGCATCTATAAATATTTTATATACTGCCCCGAAGTAAAGGTCACTGGGAGCATTGGTAAAGTCTTGCGGAAAGTGGAGCACCTTGCCCGTTCCAGCTTCAATCATATCAACACCTTCATTATCCAGACCCAACCAAATATTACCCGAATTGTCAGGTGCTATCGAGAGCACAGTATTGTCACTCAGGCCATTCGTCTTGTCCAGAACCTGAGTGGTGGAGTTTGTGATAATGTTGAGTCCTCCACTTCTTGTTCCGGCATACACGCTGTTATTGTTGAGGTAGATAGATCGGACAATACTGTGAGAAAGTTTTCCGTCGGACAGGCCCTGAGGAATGGGCATAAACGCTCTGTCCTTGGTTAAATATTTATACACACCATCTCCATCAGTTCCAATCCAAAGAATACCTTGTGCAGACTCATAAATTGAGAATATTTTGAGTTTGCGATCAGAAATCGATGTGATATTATCGCTCAAACTGTTAACTGTGATCTGCTGATTGGTGATCGTAAGCTTTAGCAACTGGCCATCGTTTGTTCCCAGATATGCTGATTGTCCATCCTTGGCTTTGCTCAATCCCGTTATTATAGCCTGATTGGTAGGTGAGGTATAGGCGTTGGTAATTATGCCATCTTTTAGTTCCTTTATTTCCAGTTGGTTGGGTTTGATCTGGTAGATGTAGAAAAACCTACTGCCGATGTTTACAAATCTTTGGAAATGAATATTAGGAGACCAGTTCAGTTTGGTTGGTTCTTTGGTACCTCCCGTGCTGAATAGGGTTCCTTTATCATCTATGGCATAGACAATCTCGTCATGCACACCCACATTGTGAATGTTTTTGGAAGCTTGCGGTAGGTTTACTGATTCGAACTCGTCTTTGTCTGAATCATATTTTCCCACACCCCAACCTACCAGTGATATAAACAAAGTAGAATCCCTTGAAAGTGTGGCTTTCAGGTTGTTTTCCAAAAATGGAATATCCTTTAAGTTGTTAAAGTAGCGGTGAAACTGGTTGAGCTTCCTATCGTACCTGTTGATCCCATTGTGGGTGACCACCCATAGATTACGGCTTTTATCCTCCAATATTTGTCTTACAATATTGTTACTGATAGATAAAGTATCTTCTGTGACAGGTTTATAGCTTTCAATCTCATTGCCATCATACCTGTTGAGTCCATCCCACGAACCAAACCAAACATAGTCCCTGTGATCCATATAGATCGCATTGACAGCACTGTTGGAAAGACCAGAGCGCTTATCTACATGTTGCATTGGCCAATCTACCTGAGCATATAGCTCTGTCGTCCAAACAAGAGAATTCAATATAAGAATCAATACCCACCGCTTTCTATTCATGTCCTTGTCCTCCCTGGTGTTTTTTGTGTCCAAAATAGTAAGAAAATCAGGAAAATTTCGACCTCTGGAATATAGTAAACACAATTTGAACCGGAGAGGACACATCAATTTGATTGTATTATGAAATTCACAATTAATTGATTTTTGAAGGGCTTTACATTAACTCATTAACAATAATTCATCATAATAATTATGGATATATCAAGAAGGTTTGACCAAAACCCGATTCTTGCGCCAAAAGATGTACTACCAAGTACACTTGCTATGAAGATTGAGTGCTTGCTAAACCCAGGAGTATTCAGGTACAACAATAAGACCTGGCTTTTGGTGCGAGTGGCGGAAAGACCCGTTCAGGAAGAAGGCAAAACGACCTTACCTATATATAATGAGGATGGTCAGCTAGAACTTCTTACTTTCCAAAACGATGATCCAAAGTTTGATGATAGTGACAAGCGTGTGTTCGAATATGATGGAGTGAATTACCTATCCACACTGTCGCACTTAAAATTAATGAGCAGTGTTGATGGTGTTCACTTTACTGAAGATGCTGAATACGGCGCTATATTTCCTTTGGGTGCTCAAGAGACGTTTGGGATTGAAGATTGCCGGGTGTCTGAGATCGGAGGCACTTTCTATTTGACATATACGAGGGTATCTCCAACTGGGGTAGGCGTTGGTTTGATTACTACCAATGACTGGAAAACATTTGATCGAAAAGGGATGATCTTCCCTGCTCACAATAAAGATTGTGCATTGTTTGAAGAGCCAATCAACGGCAAATATTATGCGCTACACAGACCGAGTAGTCCATCCATAGGGGGCAATTATATCTGGACCGCTGAATCTCCGGATCTGGAGCATTGGGGCAATCATAAATGTATTGCTACTTCCAGAAAAGGATACTGGGACAGTGCACGCGTTGGTGCTGGAGCAGCGCCAATTAAAACAACTGCCGGCTGGTTAGAAATTTACCATGGGGCAGATGAAAATCATCGCTACTGTCTGGGTGCGTTGTTGTTGGATTTGAATGACCCGTCTAAAGTAATCGCGAGAAGCGAAGAGCCAATCATGGAGCCCAATGCTGAGTATGAGCAAACAGGTTTTTTCGGAAATGTAGTGTTTACCAATGGCCATCTGGTTGATGGTGACAAAGTGACGGTCTATTATGGGGCGAGCGACGAAGTAATCTGCGGAGCGACCTTTTCTATCAATGAAATCTTAAAATCTCTAGGTATATGAAATTGCTGAGTAAACTAACTAAAGAAACAGGCTTCTTCAAGGAGCAGCCCAGAGATATGCAGGTGTTGCTTATGACCAACATGATCTATGCATTTGTGCTGCCTGTGATTGAGATTTTTGTGGGCGCATACATCATGCGCAGCAGCAACGACCCTAAAATCGTAGCACTATATCAGCTCACAGTTTATACGGGCATTCCATTCACCTTCATGATCAATGGCTATTTGCTCAGGTGGTTCAGGATTAGCAACCTCTACAGTTTCGGGATGCTACTCAGTGGCGTTTCCATGTTTGTCATGATGGGGCTGGAAACACTTTCCTTTGAAGGTGTGGCTGTTGCCGGTTTTCTTATGGGAGCTTCATTTGGCTTTTTCTGGGCCAACAGAGACTATCTGGCATTGGGCACTACCAACAACCTCAACCGAAACTATTACTACGGACTTGAGACCTTCTTTTATACCATCACTGCCATATTAGTTCCATTGGCTGTGGGTTGGTTTTTAGGAGCGGCAAATAGGAATGGCTGGTTTGGAGGGCAAATGGCTCAGAGTTACCGCATGGTTACAGTGGCAGTTGTGATCTTGACTATTATTTCAAGCATTGTTATTCATAAGGATAAATTCAAAAACCCTGTCCAAAAGAAATTTCTTTATTTCAAATTTGATCAACTATGGAATAAACTCATGGTGCTGGCGGGGCTCAAAGGAATGGTGCAGGGCTACCTCGTAACAGCACCAGCCATTTTGATCATGAGACTTGTGGGTGATGAAGGGTCTCTTGGCCTTATTCAAGGTGTGAGTGGCGCCTTCACAGCCGTCATGCTTTACCTCATTGGCCGAATGGCCAAACCCAAACATCGGATAGCAATTTTGTCAGCAGGACTTATCATTTTCGCGGCTGGCACCTTGGTCAATGGGATTATGTTCTCATCCATAGGTGTCATGGTGTTTGTGTTGTGCAAAGTGCTTTTTCAGCCACTACATGATATCGCATATTTCCCAATTCAAATGCGTGTGATTGATGTGGTCTCTGCAAAAGAGAAGCGCAATGAGTTTGCTTACATTTTCAACCATGAGTTTGGCCTGTATCTGGGTAGATTCTTTGGCTTGGGGCTGTTCATCGCTCTGGCCACCTATGTGTCAGAAACTTTTGCCCTGAAATACTCACTCATTGTGGTAGCAATGTTGCAATTGCTTTCTATTCCATTGGCCAAGCATATCACCAAACAAGCAGATTCTTACGAAGGAAAACAAGAAGAATCAGACGAAAAACCTTTAACAGTATTAGCAGCAGCAAATGAAACAACTATTTAAAAAACAGTATTTATTGCTCACGTTCACTGCGTCGCTCATTATTAGTGGATGTAGCGAGGCTCCAGAAAAACTAGAGCAAACTGCCATCAGCAGGGTGGAAGGAATGCCAAATCTTCCTGAGCCATATAAGCAGCTCAAGTGGAAGGAAAAAGCTATCAATTTCGATCAATACGTTTTTGATCCTAACCAGCTAGGGGAGTTCATGCCATTAATTTGGCTGGACTCCTCAAAACGCAACATAGAACAGGAGACTTTTGGTCTCTTCACAGTGATTGGAGATGTGCGCCAGGGTTTCAAGGCTCATCCTGATTTTCATGAGTCTTTGACTTCTTTGGGCGCTTTGATGAGCGCCGGACTCTCAGGAATAGACAAGACCAATCAGAATGGATTCAACTTCGTGAAGATGTCCCAAAACTACTTCAACAGCGACAATGGATGGGATATTGTGATGAACAACACCAACCCTGATATAGCAATGCTAGGGGGTGGTTATGGTCGCGACTGGTGGTATGACGTTTATCCAAACTTGCTTTTTTATGCCGTAAGTGATTTGTACCCCAACGTGGAAAATGCGGAGCAAATCCAGCGAACAGTGGCAGAGCAGTTTTATAAAGCGGACTCAGTACTCAAAGGAAATTATGAGTATTCATACTTTGATTATGCCATGATGAAAGGAATGAATAATCACATTCCTCCACAGGAAGATGCCGCTGCAGGGCACGCCTATGTACTGCTGAGTGCTTACAACAAGTTTGGCGATGAGAAATATTTGGCTGGAGCCAAATCAGCTATAGAAGCTCTTGAAAGCTTGAAGGAAAGTCGGTTTTATGAAGTATTGCTGCCTTTTGGTGCATATGTGGCATCTCGACTAAATGCAGAGCACGGCACCAACTATGACGTACTCAAAATATTAAACTGGTCTTTTGATGGCTGCAAAGCGGAGAGAGGTAGAACCGGCTGGGGAGTAATATCAGAAAAATGGGGACCGTATGATGTACACGGTTTGCAGGGAAGTATTACCGATGGTGGCGGATATGCATTTCTCATGAATACCCACAGCATGGCATGGCCTCTGGTTCCCATGGTGAAGTATGACCCTGCTTTTGCCCGAGCAATTGGTAAATGGATGCTCAATGCCTCCAACGCTGCTCGGCTTTTTTATCCATACGAAATCGATGAAAAGCATCAATGGCTACCTGAAAAGAAAGTGATAACCAAAAATGTAATTGCCTATGAGGGGTTGAGAAAAACTGATGCTTATGGCAAAGAAAGTCTAGAAGGAGTAGAGCCTGTAGCATTGGGTGATGGTCCTAATTGGTTACCTGGCCAGCCTGAGGAGTCTATGTTTAGCCTTTATAGTTCCGCATATGCGGGTATTTACGGGGCTATCATAAAGCAAACCAACCAAGAGAAAATCCTCCAACTCAATTGCAATGCAACTGACTTTTATAGCACGGATAGTTTTCCGACATATCTCTACTACAACCCATTTCCGGAGGCCAAAAGCGTGGAGTTTGAAAACCGGGAAACAAACTCTGTGGATCTCTACAATGTGCTCACGCATACTGTGGTGGCAGCAGGAGTTTCAGGCATTGGGGCTTTTGAAATACCTGCAGATGAAGCTGCACTCATCGTGGTGTTGCCTCACGGAGCTAATGTGCAGCAAAGGGACGGAAAGTACTTTGTAGAGGACAAAATAGTCGCTTATAAGTGATGTATAACAGAAGAATTAATCAAAATAAGATGAAAACATACAAGTTGCTTTTCTTGATGTGCTTGCTGCTGACCAGCTGGTCAGCCTGGGCTCAGCAGCGAGTAACCGGCCAGGTTACAGATGAAACAGGAATGGAGGTTATCGGCGCTAGTGTTTTTATTGAGAACACCACGCTGGGAACCATCACAGACTATGAAGGAAACTTCGCGTTTTCTGTTCCGGACTCTCTTTCAGAATCTAATATGGTGGTGTCCTTCATTGGGTATTCTACACAAATCATTCCCATTGCGGGAAAATCTGTGATTAACGTCGGTCTGGAACTGGATGAAAAACAGCTGGACGAAGTAATCGTGGTGGGGTATAGCACCCAGACGAGGGGAGATGTAACAGGCGCTCTCACTTCCGTCAAAGGCAAAGAGCTCAACGCACTTCCTGTTGCGGGAATAGATCAGGCGCTTCAGGGCAGAGCCCCGGGAGTCAATATCTCCCAGGTGACCGGTGCTCCTGGCGAAGGTGTCTCTGTAAGAATTCGAGGTATTGGGTCTCTCAATAGCAGCAATGATCCTCTGTATGTCGTAGATGGAGTGCCAACCAGGGAGGTTTTAAATATTCTTTCACCACAGGATATTGAGGAGATCACCATACTCAAAGATGCGTCAGCCGCAGCTCTTTACGGCTCCAGGGCAAACAATGGAGTGGTTCTCATCACCACCAAGAAAGGTGAAAAGGACAGGTCATCTATCAGCATCAATACACAGATGGGTGTACAGGTTCATGGTCAGCTGACCGAAATGACCAACCGTGATCAGTATATCGAAATGTACAATGAAGCCGCTAACAATGATAATGCCTTTGTTACCGATGACTTGTTCAAGCGAGCGCTGATAACTGACGAAATTTCCGATGGCCTTCCTGATGTAAATCACCTTGAATCAATTTTTAGAACTGCGATGATCCAAAATTATGGCATCACCGCAAGTGGAGGCAATGACAAGACGCAGTACCTCTTATCAATGACATATTTTGATCAGGAGGGTATCATACGAGGCAGTGCCTATGATCGCCTTTCTGGAAGAATCAACCTCAACACCATAATGAACAACTGGTTGACTACTGGTTTGAATCTGAACGTTTCACGATCACATAGAGACATCATAGGCAGCTCGGGTGATGGAGCAGGTGGTAACGGTGGCAGTATCGTTCGCTATGCTTTATTCCGAACGCCAGCCATTCCCATCTATGATGAAAATGGTGGTTTTGTGGATCTGCCAGAATACCCCGGCTTTTTTGGAGATGGTTACAATCCTGTTGGGCTTACCGAATATGCTGACAACAAACTGACAACTGATCGGTACTTTGGTAAGGTTTTCGGCATCTTAAAACTGGCAAAAGGCTTAAAGCTTACCTCTAATTTTGGATTTGATTCAGAGAATAGACTACAGCGAAGGTTTGATAGAAACTGGGGATCAAACGACAGAATCAATAATCCAAACAGACTGAACGTGCAGCAAACCAGCGCTGTGTCATGGACAAATAACAATGTGCTGCAGTTTGATAAGAAATTGGACCATCATAGGTTTAGCATTTTGGTGGGGTCAGAAGCTATCAGGACTCAAGGATATTTCGCGAGCCAGACTGGTCGGGATTTTCCAGATCAGGACCCTAACCTTGTATATCTGGGCAATGGCATGAGTGAGCCATCTGTGAGCGAAGGCCGATACGCATTCACACTGTTGTCTTTTTTCGGCAAGGCCGACTACAGTTTCAATAATAAATATCAGGTAAGCGCCTCTATAAGACAGGATGGATCTTCACGTTTTGCCTCAGAAAACAAATGGGGTACTTTCTTCGCCGTTTCCGGTGGTTGGAATTTGCACAACGAGGCGTTCCTGATCAACTCAGACCTCATCTCTCAATTGAAGTTAAGAGTGGGCTATGGTGAAATAGGAAATCAGGAAATTGGCAACTATGCCTACTCAGACCTGATAAGCCCTAACTACAACTATCCGTTCAGTTCAGGCTCTTACTCAGATGGTTATGCCGTCACACAACTGGGCAACAATGAAGTGAAATGGGAATCTAGTAAACAGTTCAATACTGGGGTTGACTTTGAAATCAATCAAGGGGCTCTTTATGGATCATTGGATTACTACTATAAGCTCACCACGGATATGTTAGTGAAAGCTCCCAACCCTCCGAGTGCAGGATATGCTTCTGCCGCTTGGGTCAACAATGGGGAAATCCTCAATCAAGGTGTGGAACTGCAACTGGGGTATAGAAAAACCTTTGACGAATTCAGTTTCAATATTTCCGGAAACGGAGCATATCTACACAACGAAGTATTGAGCATGGACGGCTTCATTTCGGGAGGGGCTATCGGTAGCAGCTTTACCACCAAAACAGAAAAAGGACACCCTGTTGGTTCCTTTTACATGTATGAAATGAGTGGGATTTTTCAGAATCAACTAGATATAGCTACCAGCGCATATCAGAGCAACAGCATTCGTCCCGGGGATGTAAAGTACAAAGACCAGAATGGCGATAATTTTATAGACGAAAATGACAGGAAACATGTCGGTAGCCCTATTCCAAAGTTCACAGCAGGGTTAAACCTGTCAGGTACCTATAGAAACTTTGACGCAACGCTGTTCTTTCAAGGGGCATATGCCTTTGATATCTACAATGTAGCCTTTCATGACATAGAGGGGTTTTATAGGCCATTCAACCTGACAAAGGAGTATTACGATAATCGGTGGACCGGTGAAGGTACATCCAATGAATACCCCAGAGCTTCATGGAGTGGAAGTAATAACAACACCCGCATCTCCACCAGATTTCTTAGAGATGGGTCTTACACCAGACTGAAAAACGTGCAGATAGGTTACACCTTTCCTCAGAGCGTTTTAGATAAACTCAACCTTACCAATTTGAGAATATATGTGTCAGGTCAGAACCTATTGACTTTCACCAAATATTACGGCCTGGACCCAGAGATGACCACCAGCGACAATGCCACCGGGGACGGAGACATGGCCAGGAGTATCGACTGGGGTACTTATCCGTCGGCCAGATCATACAACATTGGCGTAAACCTGAGCTTCTAAAATCACAAGAATCATGAGAAAAAATATTCTTTACATATCGTTGCTTGGATCATCCATATTTGGATGCGACGACTTCTTGCAGGAAGATTTGCAAGGCACCTATTCCAACTCTACGTTTTACCAAACTGAAGAGCATGCAGAGCTGGCTCTGACGGGGGTGTACAATGCGGTTTCGTTCAGCGATGTACGCAATAACCTTTGGGTCTTTGGGGATGTGGCTTCAGATGACGCAGTGAAAGGCGGACAGCCCGGTGATCAAAATGATATTCAGTTTATTGATGAATTCAGCTATCAGCCGAGCAACTCATACCTAAATAATCTCTGGAAACACTATTACGAAGGAATAACCAGGGCCAATTATTTACTGGCCAGTCTGCCGACTATCGAAATGGACGAAACTAGAAAAAACGAGATAGAAGGAGAAGCCCTTTTCTTAAGATCCTATTTCTACTTCCACCTCGTGAATCTTTTCGGTGAGTTGCCTTTGAAACTCAAACCGCCTTTGACTTCAGATCAGATTCATGTTCCTCTGAGCACCGTAGAAGCTATTTATGATCAAATAGATGAAGACCTGGAGACGGCAGCCATGATCCTTCCAACAGAGGCTGATGGGCGTGCTACAGCTGGTTCGGCATGGGGATTGTTGGCCAAATCCAGATTGTTTCAAGAAGATTATCAGGGAGTTCTGGACGCAGTTTCAGAATTAGATGCTGTGGCTCCTTATGGACTTGTTTCTCTTTACACAGATAATTTCACCCTTGGAAACCAAGCCAATCAAGAAGCTATTTTCTCCATACGACATTTGTCAGGAACATCTCCAAAACTTGGCTCTTATCTCAATCAGTATTTTGCGCCGCAAACGGAAAACGGCTATTTCTTTAATGCTCCAACGCAGGACTTTGTAGACGAATTTGAGGCAACCAGTGGGGACGTAGCAGACCCAAGGTTAGACTACAGCGTGGGCAGAGAGGGCAGTACATGGCTCAATGGCGAAAGTTATGATCCTACATGGTCTCCAACTGGATTTATAGGAAAGAAGCATTTACAGCCGCTGGTCGAAGTGCCAAAAGGAACCAAGGGTGATGGAGGACTTGACTATGTCTTTATGCGCTACGCGGAAGTGTTGCTTATGAAGGCAGAAGCACTGAACGAACTAAACAGAGGTGCTGAAGCATTGGCTCCACTCAACGAGATAAGGAAAAGAGCAAGAGAGAGTTATCTCTTCGATGAAAGTCTTTCGGGTTTTGGTGCTGTGCCTGCAGAGCTACTTCCCGACGTGGCTACAACTGACAAAAACCAACTACGCGAGGCAATCAGACATGAGCGTCGGGTGGAGTTAGGCCTTGAGTTTCACAGGTTCTATGACCTCATGAGATATGGTGAAACCACAGCCCAGGGGGCACTTTCGTCCTCCACAAACTTTAGCTACGAAGAACACAGGTACTTCGTATTGCCATTGTCTGAAACAGATATAAATCAAGCAATAAACTAATAAAAACAGTAAACACAATTAATCTAAAACAAATGGATATGAAAACAAATGCTAAACACTTTTTGTGGATTTTCTCGCTGGTAGCAGTTTCAATGCTCGCTTCTTGCTCTGACGATGATCCTGAAACGAAAGTTGACAAGACTCAGCTTTCGGCTAAAATTACAGAAGCCAATGATGTGCTGGATGCCAGTGTGGAAGGTACAGCTGAAGGACAATTTCAGATTGGATCCAAGGCAGTATTAGAAGCCGCTGTTAGCCTGGCGGTTCAAGTAAACGACTCTGAAGATGTAACTCAGGATCAAGTTGACAATGCTACAACTTCTTTAGATCAGGCTATTTTGGATTTCAAAGCCAAAGAAGTAATCGCAATTGAGCCGGATGCTTTGGTAGGCCACTGGACATTTGACGAGGGAGAGGGCTCTTCAGCTTCGGATTTTTCTGGAAACAGCAGAGACGGTACTTTGACTGCAGGTCACAGCAACTGGGGTGCAGGTTCACCAGAGTGGACTACTGACAGATACGGCAATGCAGGAAAAGCACTCCATTTCGGTGATGGTGCCAACGTGGAAATCCCGTATGCTACAGCTTTGAACCCTGAAACAATGACAATTTCACTTTGGGTAAATGCTGATGTAGAAGATCCTATCTGGGCCAATAACTACATGCTTTCTTTGAACAGATGGAATGGCTATAAATTCCAGCTGCAAAGCGCGAATAAAGCCTTCATGACTGTAAAAGCAGACGTAGACGGTGCAGCTGATCCTGCTTACTATGATAGAGATAATGAGTCCCCGGAGCTTCCGCAGGGAGAGTGGTTACATATAGCCGTTTCTTTTGGTGGAGGTGAGATGACTTTCTATGTAAACGGACAAGAAATCAAACGATGGGACAACACACCTGGTACTGCCATCTCTATTTCTGATGCACCGGTTAATCTAACCATAGGTCAGGACTTGCCAACGTCAATTTACTCTTCAGATGACACCAGTCCTTACTATGTTGACTGGGGTGGCTATTTCAAAGGGTCTTTGGATGAAATCCGTATTTATAACAAAGTCCTTACGGCAACTCAAATTTCATCTATTTATGATGTGGAAAAAGTAGTAGAATAATTTTCATTTCAAGTTTAGTCTAGTGGGAGGGCAGCTATCAGCTGCCCTTACTTATTCTCTTATATATGCACCCAAAATCGTTGTTTTTACTGGTAATCATTACGGTTGTTTGCCCACCACTCTTTGCTCAGCAGATAGACCTTACAAGGGTAAGCCAAATGCCCGATATGCCGGCCGCATATCACTTGCGGGACTGGAAGGATGTGGCCAGGAAGTACGATAGTCTAGTTTTCGACATCAGTAAAACAGGAGAACATTTGCCAATTGTGTTTCTGGGTTCAGAAGGTGTCAACTATCCGGAAATAGCTCCCATTTTCATGGATAGCTATGTGGGTTCCAGCTCTCATGGGCAGCAGCGCGAAGCAATAAACATTATTCCGGCAATTATAGGAGCCTCACTCGTGGGTATCGATAAGACCTCCCAATTTGGAGTGAACTGGGTGGACAAAGTCAGGGATTTTTACAACCTGAAAAATGACGAACTGATTTACCTCAATGGACCATCAGACAGGTCTGGTCACGACTGGTGGTATGAAACCATGCCTAATATTTTCTTTTATCAACTTAAAGACCTGTATCCGTCAATTACAGATTTTGATGACCAATTTGTCATGGTAGCCGACCGTTGGCTTGCGGCTGTAAAAGCCATGGGCGCCAGTGATGCGCCATGGACAGAGCCTTATATGAACTATCGCGCATGGAACCTCAAGGACATGACGCCTTTGGAAACAGGTGTGAAAGAACCTGAAGCAGCTGGTGCTATCGCCTGGATATTGTATCAGGCTTATCAGCATACGGCGGATAAAAAATATTTGACCGGAGCACAATGGACTCTGGATTTTCTCGATAACCAAACAAGCAACCCTTCATATGAATTGCAATTGCCCTATGGAGCACTAGCCGCAGCTAAACTCAACGCTGAGCTTGGTGCCGATTATGATATCGAGAAGTTACTCAATTGGTGTTTCGATAGAGGAGACCTCAGAGGTTGGGGTAGTGTAGTGGGCACATGGGGAGGAGAAGATGTCTCGGGTTTAATTGGTGAAGCTAACGATCAGGGCAATGATTATGTGTTTATTATGAATGGCTTTCAGCAAGCCGCAGCGCTGGCGCCTTTAGTCAAATATGATAAACGATTTGCAAAGGCCATTGGCAAATGGATCCTAAACATGACCAACGCGAGCAGGCTTTTTTATTCCTCTTTTCTCCCAGAAAACCAACAATCTGATTACGCATGGTGTCAGGCCAATGATCCTTACGCTGTGATCGCTTATGAAGCCATAAAAGAGCAATGGAATGGCACAAGTCTTTATGCCCGCGGTGATTCCAAATCAGCCGGATGGGCCGACACAAACCTGGGACTTTACGGGTCTTCACATGTTGGATATCTGGGCGCCATAGTTGAGCCAACGGAAGTTGAAGGCATCCTTCAGATTGATGTGAATGTAACCAACTTTTATGCTTCTAATGATTTTCCATCTTATCTCTATTTCAACCCCCATAACCAGCAACACTCCATTACCATTCAGATAGGGGAATCTGAAAAAGACATTTATGATGCCATCACTGAAGAGTTGATTGAAAGCAATGTCTCAGGAGCCCAAACCATCACCATACCGGCCAATGGGGTCATGCTCATAAGTCTTTTACCAGCAGGGGCTGAGATGCACAATGAAAACGGCAAACTCTATACCGACGATATTGTTGTTGACCATCATTATGGATATGATTTCGACCCAGAGCTAAGAATTAAAAATCTTGCCTCCGCATCTGAACAACTTGAGTTCAATAGAGCCACCAAAATTTACTGCACAATTGATGGAGCAGATGAGGCTACATTTCAATGGTTTGTAAATGGGACTCCAGATGCTACTGCCGTCTCCGAAGTGTTTGACTACACGCCTTCTAGCCTTGGAGATGTTACCATCAAAGTGATAGCAACTGATGGGGCACTATCCGTTAGTGACAGCATACTTCTCGAAGTGGTTGAGTTAATTCCAGAACCACCTGTAATTGAATCGATCCAAACAGAGAGCAACTGGTACCGGCCCAACGTCACTTTTGACGTGCAAGCATCCGTCAACGACCCAAAGGGGCTGGACTTGACTTATGAGTGGACAGTAGAGAATGGTTCCATAGTGGACACAGATGGCACTACAGCCCATATCAAATCAGAAAGCCCGGGTGTATTGCAAGTGAACATTAAAGCTTCAAATGGAACCGAGGAAAGCATTGATAGTCATAGTGTTTTGGTTGTGGAGCAGCAGCCCACTGCATCTCCTGTCTTGCAGCTATCCATGAATAACACATCTGTTGATCAAAGTGAAAACAACTTCAACACGCAATTAAGTGGAGGGACTTTTGTAGATGGACCAACGGAAGAAGCATTGGAAGCTCTCAGATTCTCAAGTGCGTCGCATGAGCTTTTGGTTTCTAATACCAACGAACTCAATTTCTGGGATCAAATAGCCATTTCACTATGGGTGAATTTTACCAATTTTTCTGAAGAACGTTTTTTGATCTCACATGGAAGCTGGGAAAAGCGATGGAAACTATCAACGACAGAAGATAAAAAACTGAGGTGGACAGTGAATGCTACCGATGGAATCAAGGATCTGGACAGTAGCGGAGATATGGAAGTGGGACAGTGGTACCACGTTGTGGCAGTATATGACGGCTCCAGTATGCAGTTGTTTCTGGATGGTGAGCTCGATTCATTTGTTGATCATTCTGGCCAAATCAATATTTCCGATGTTGGAATATCACTTGGCAAAAGATTGGCCGGAGACCCTCAATATGACTTAAAAGGAACTTTGGACGAAGTGAGGGTTTTTGATCAGAGCATTGACCCTGAGTTGGTTCCAGACCTCATGAGCCAGTGGTCATCCAAAATTATCACAGGCTCTAAACTTGCATCTGTATCGGTGTACCCAAACCCATTTTATGACTTTTTACAAATCAAAGGTTTAGATGAGTCCAAAGAAATTCGCATTACAGACATTTCAGGTCGCTTGATTAAGAAAGTGAATACAGACGCAGGAAGTCTCTACTTAGGTGACCTGATGCGAGGTGTCTATTTTATCAGGGTTGATGAGCAGGTATTTAGAGCCGTGAAAAATTAGTAGGATTTTAGTTTGTAGTTGTTCGTTACGTTGAGAAACCGTCCTTATTTGGACGGTTTCTGTTTATATGCATTCAAAGGAAATGTACAAGCCTGAAACAATCTTCTGAGTTCTACGCTATCTTTATTTCATGGGTCAGACCTCTATCAAAGCTCTCGTTCTTATCGGCGGCAAGAGTTCCCGAATGGGAACCGACAAATATCTTTTGGATATCCACGGCAAACCGCAATACCAGCATCTGTATGCCTTGCTGAATAGCCTTGGTCTGGAGACTTACATATCATGCAGTGCTTCTCAGAAAGCTTCTATACCTGATGTTTATCGAAAGGTCGTAGATATAATTCCGGACATAGGCCCAATAGGTGGGCTGCATTCGGCTATGTCTTTTGATAACAAGTCCGCCTGGCTGGTTGTGGCTTGTGACCTGATCAACGTAAATGTTGAAACGATCTCATTGCTGAAAGATGAATGGGATGGTCACCATGATGTTCTTTGTTTTAAGCGCAGGCAGAGTGAGTTTTATGAAACCACCCTGGCCATCTATTCACCCCGCTGTGAAGGCCAAATTCAGAGTTTTATTCAGGAAGAAAAATTCGGCATGCAAAAGCTGCTGAAGACCTGCAAAGTCAAATTCCTTACTATTAACGACGAATCAGTGCTGAAAAACGCCAACGCCCGTTGTGATTTAAACCCCGGTAAAGTTTAGGTTAAGTTCCCTGCACGTACTACGGACATTCTGGCTTACTTTTGATTCATCACAGTCAAAAGAGACCTCACCGCACAAAAGTTATTCTGTATCATTATTTAAAGCATTCGTGTCTGTTGATTTTCTAATCATTCTTTTCGTCATAGCAGCTCTCTACGCATCCGTAGGGCATGGAGGAGCCAGTGGCTATCTGGCACTCATGGGTATTTATGGCTTTGCTCCTGAAACCATGAAGCCGTCCGCCCTGATTCTCAACCTATTTGTTGCAGGCATTTCCTTTATCCAGTTTTATCGGAGCGGAAATTTCAGATGGCAAACATTGCTGCCTTTCATTATTGCATCTATTCCCATGGCTTTTTTGGGAGGCATGCTCAGCATTGACCCTGTTTGGTACAAAAGAATCCTGGGAGTGCTTCTTATTTTTGCTGTATTGAGGTTACTGGGAATATTCGGTCAGGTCCAAACCCACAGGAAGATACGCTGGGCATTGGCTCTAATTATCGGGGCATCTATTGGTTTTTTCTCGGGCCTCATTGGCATTGGCGGTGGTATCATATTAAGCCCTGTTATTTTACTTTTAGGCTGGGCCGACATGAAGCAAACGGCGGCCATATCTGCGGCGTTCATTTGGATCAACTCACTGGCCGGCCTTATGGGCATTTATAGTGCCAACTCTCTCATTGTAACCGACATGTGGCAGTATGTTTTAGTGGCTGTAGCTGGAGGCATCATTGGTGCTTATCTTGGTAGTTTCAGGTGGAACCTCACCATACTAAAATGGTGTTTGTCATTGGTCTTGTTGATGGCGAGTATTAAATTGATGTTTATATGAACGGGGTGAAAGTAACGGTGAAATATTTTGGGGCTGTGGCCGAAACAGTAGGGAAATCGGGTGAAGAAATAACGATGAATGAAACCAAAAAGCTTTCATTGCTGCAGAAAAACCTGGAAAAGCAATACCCTGACCTTGAAGCTGCTACATATCGACTTTCTGTAAACAAAAAGTTGATTGAAGACTGTGAGCTGGCCGACGGGGACGAAGTGGCTTTGTTACCACCATTTGCGGGAGGCTAATGTTAAACGAGGAAGAAATATCTAGATATAAGCGGCATCTTGCACTCGATCAAGTGGGCGAAGATGGACAGCAGAAGCTCAAATCCGCCAAAGTGCTCATCGTAGGAGTGGGAGGACTTGGTTGTCCTGTAGCGCAATATCTGGCCGCCACAGGAGTAGGCAGCTTAACGCTCATCGACCCTGATTTGGTAGATGAATCAAATCTTCACCGTCAGATCCTTTTCGGTAGTGCCGATGTTGGCCAACCAAAGGTCGAAGTGGCGCGAAGGAAGCTGAATGAGCTCAATGCCTTCGTGAAAATCAACATACATCAAGCTTTGTTTAGCTTAGAAAATGCTCAGGAACTGGTATCGCAAATAGATGTGGTGGTGGATGGCACAGATAACTTTCAGTCCAAGTATCTAATCAATGATGCTTGTGTCATAGAAAACAAACCATTCGTTTCGGCCTCAATCTTTAAATTCGAAGGGCAGTTGTCCGCTTTCAACTATCAAAATGGCCCTACTTACAGGTGTGCCTTTCCCAAAGAGTCTTCAGGTCTGGATAATTGCGAAGAGGTGGGAGTACTAGGAGTGCTGCCAGGTGTATTGGGAACCATGCAGGCTGCAGAAGTACTCAAGATTATTTTGGGCATTGGCAATGTGCTTTCAGGAAAACTCAAATTGATAAACACTCTCTTTGCCAGTGAACAAACCATCGAGTTTGAGCGAGACGAAAGCGCCGTTGCTGATATCAAGAAAAGAGGACTTAGAACCATTGAAAATCAATGTGAACTCGATCATGATGCCTTTTACCTTGACGTTAGAAACTTGTCCGAACTGCCTGTTTTGAACGCATCAAATATGTTGCACATTCCATTAAGAGAATTGGAAAGCAGATTCAAGGAAATACCCAAAAACAGGGAAGTAAAAGTTGTTTGCCAGTCCGGAATAAGGAGTAAGCAGGCGATTGAAGTACTGGAAAACAAATTTGGTTTTGATAACCTGACAAACCTCGAAGGAGGAATTTTGAGTTTAGAAATATGAGTGAAAAGAAAAGAAAAAAAGTGTTTGTGGAAGGGCCGATTAGTCCTGAAAAGATTGCCAACTCAATAGCCAATCATCAGGTTAAGACCAACATTGGAGCACACGATATTTTTCTCGGGCAAGTTCGCGCAGATGTCATAGAGGGAAAACCCGTGGCGGCAATAGAATATACGGCTTACGAAGAAATGGCCAATGATGCCTTTCATGAAATAAGGGAAACTGCATTTGAAAAGTATGACCTTACCTGTTCTCATATTTATCACAGTTTAGGAACGGTAAAAGCCGGAGAAATATGCCTTTTTGTGTTTACATCCTCAGCCCATAGAAAAGAAGCTTTTGAAGCATGCAGATATATGGTAGAAGAAATAAAAGAGAAAGTGCCGGTATTTGGCAAAGAAATTTTTGAGGACAACACTCACCAATGGAAAGTGAATAAATGATTGATATTACACACAAATCGAGCACGCTGAGAGTAGCCACAGCACAGGCCATTGTGAAGGTTAGTAGTGATGCAACCATTAGGTTAATCAAAGAAAATCAGGTGCCAAAAGGCAATGTGTTTGAAATGGCAAAAGCTGCCGGATTGCTGGGAGTGAAGAAAACACCGGACCTTCTTCCTGATTGCCACCCGCTTCCAATTGAGTTTACTGGAATAGAATACGAGATAGACGGGCTTGAGATCAAAGTTTTGATGACGGTAAAGACTATATACAAAACGGGCGTGGAGGTAGAGGCCATGCATGGAGTCAGTATAGTAGCTCTGACCATGTATGACATGCTCAAACCAGTAGATAAAGGCATTGAGATAAGTGCTATTAAGTTGCTGAATAAGAAGGGTGGTAAGTCATCCAACAAGCCTAACACTAGAGGTTTGTCTGCAAGTATCGTAGTATGCTCAGATTCTATTTCCAAAGGAGAAAAAGAAGACCGTGCCGGCAAGGCAATCAAATCCAGGCTCGAGGCTTTTGATATTACTGAAATTGACTACCAAATCATCCCAGATGAACCAGATCAAATCGCAGCTCTGGTCAATGATAATCAGCATTCTTTATTGATATTTTCTGGAGGTACAGGTGCTGGCCCTCGAGACAAAACCCCCGACACTGTGATTCCACTCATAGAGACAAGGCTCGAAGGAGTAGAGGAAACCATGCGCCGATATGGTCAGGACCGAATGCCATTTGCTATGTTGTCCAGATCTGTGGCAGGCATCAAAAACGGCAATGTGATTTTGGCTGTTCCGGGCTCTACGGCAGGAGCTTCAGAAGCCATAGACTCCATCTTGCCAGGGTTGTTTCATGTTTTTCATGTTTTAAAAGGAGGGAGACACGATTGAGCGAACCAAGGATCATAGACAAGTTTGGCAGGCCACACACGTACCTCCGCATTTCCCTCACGGACAGGTGCAATTTGCGGTGTTTTTACTGCATGCCTGAAGAGGGAAGTGAGTTGACAGAAAAGGCCAATGTTATGAAACTGGAAGAGATCATCGCGATCTCAAAAGCCTTCGTTGATCTTGGTGTTGACACCATTCGCCTCACAGGAGGTGAGCCACTTATTCGCAAGAATTTTGAGTTTTTGATGCGGGAGTTGGCCAGCCTTGGAACAAAGCTGAAACTAACCACCAACGGCATATTGCTTGATAAATATTATGATCTCTTTGAAGAAATAGGTCTGAAGTCGATCAATGTGAGCCTGGACACCCTGGATAAAACCAGAATGGCTTTTATCACCAAGCGTGATTATTACGATCGCATCATGGCCAATGTGAAAGAAGGACTCAAAAGGGGATTCAATATCAAGCTCAATGTGGTTTTGATAAAAGGAGTTAACGATCAGGAAATCAACGACTTTATTGAATTAACTCAGTTCGAAAAACTCGATGTAAAGTTTATTGAGTTCATGCCTTTCAAGGGCAATAAATGGAGTTGGGACAAAGGCATAAGTGAGGAAGAAATACTCCGCATTGCTGGAGATAAGTTTGGTCAAGTAACAACTTTGGATAACCCAAAACACAGTACTTCACGAAATTTTCAGATAGAAAATTTCAAAGGTAGTTTTGGGATAGTCAGCACCATCACAAATCCCTTTTGTGATGATTGCAACAGGATAAGATTAACAGCAGATGGCAAGATGAAAAACTGTCTTTTTGCCACATCTGAAGCTGACTTACTGACGCCATTTAGAAAGGGAATAAAACTGGAACCATTGATTTTGGATCATATTGTCAACAAGAAAAAATCCAGAGACGGAATGGTCCGAATGGAGTCAGGTCATTATGAGCAAAACCGCTCCATGGTTTCGATAGGCGGATAAATCACAATATTATGATTTCCATACAGGACGCACAAGCTATAATTTCGGGTCAGGCCCTCTCCAAAAATGTGGAGGTTAGAGCCGTAAAGAATTCTCTGGGTTTTTGCATATCTGGTGACCTATTGGCGCCATTATATTTACCTCCTTTTGACAATTCGGCCATGGATGGCTATGCTGTATCCGGGTATCAGGTGGTATATGATATCATAGGTGAAATAGCCGCTGGAGATGCTGTAGAAAGTGGGCTAAAGGAAGGTCAGGCCATGCGGATTTTTACAGGCGGAAAAGTGCCATTAAACACTACTGCGGTAATCATGCAGGAAAAGACCCTGGTAAATAACCGGCAATTGAATGTGAAGGAGGAGGTGGTCAAAGGAAAGAATATCAGAAAAAAAGGCAGTGAACTGATAAAAGGAGATGCGGTATTCAGTTCAGGACAGACTATTACGCCGGCCGTAGTGGCCACTTTGAGTTCTCTAGGCCTTCAAAAGGTGGAAGTATATTCCAAACCAAAAATATCCATTATCGCAACTGGAAACGAACTTGTGGAGCCAGGAACCGGGCTTATAGACGGTCAAATTTATGAGTCAAACAGCCCCACTCTGCAAGCAGCACTGTTTCAAACTGGTTTTTCCTGCAACAATACTTCGCAAATAAAGGATGATTTTGACGCCATCAAATCGGGGATAGAAGAGCAGCTAAAGCAGAATGACGTTTTGCTGATTTCAGGTGGCATATCTGTAGGAGACTATGATTTTGTCAAAAAAGCACTTGAAGAAAACGGAGTTGAAGAGCTTTTTTACAAAGTAGCTCAAAAGCCCGGCAAGCCTTTATATTTTGGCAGGAGAAATGCAGTCTTCGTTTTTGCTCTTCCGGGAAACCCTGCGTCAGCTTTGACCTGTTTTTACATTCACGTTTTGCCGCTACTTCAAAAGATCTCTGGAAACAAAGAATCAAAAGGGTTGCTCAACCTGAAGGTGCCGCTTGCCCATGAGTACGTGATGAAATCCGATAGGCCGACTTTTTTCAAGGCCAGATTGGAAAACGATATGGTGACACTCCTGCAAGGACAAAGCTCTGCTATGTTACACTCCATGGGGCTGGGCAATGCCATAGTCTTGATCTCAGAAGCTGGTGCCTATCAGGAAGGAGATTTGGTCAAAACATACATTCTACCATCATAATGCCCATTGCAAACTGTTATTTAAAAGAGAAGTATTTCGATCAGTCTGTTTTCGATGCGTTGACAGAAGGCTGGTCAATTGAGATTGGAGTGGCACTGGATGATATTACCATCAACTGGATTGTTGTAAATGGTCAATCTGGGCAGTCGCATGAAGCGATGATCCACCTTTACTTACCTACTATCTGGTCTGCTGCTGATGTTGCAAAAATTCAACTCAGTTTATCGAAACTGATAGCAAAGCATTTTGCATTAAAACCGGACCAAATCAACATCATGACATCAATGATCCCATCTGGTCAGGTGGTGTCAAATGGGATTATTGAGAATTGGTAAAAAATCTACTTCCCTACAATCGATTGAAACTTATTTGATCAATATTTATGAATCAAAACCTTCATTTACAGTGAAATTTAGTGGATTAATTAGCTCGTTTGTTTTTTGTGGCTAAGTCTTTTTCTGGATAAGTTTACTATTCCCCAACTTTCCAAAAATGAAATTCAATTTAATAATAACCCTCGCAACAGTCTTTGCATTAGCCTGTTCTCAAAACCAATCACAGGAAATTCCACCTTCAATTTCAAAGTACCGTCCGCTCCTTCATTTTACACCACCAGCCAATTGGATGAATGACCCTAATGGAATGGTGTACTACGAAGGTGAATACCACTTATTCTATCAGTATTACCCAGATAGCACTGTATGGGGCCCCATGCACTGGGGACATGCAGTTTCAGCTGATATGGTTAGCTGGGCGCACCTTCCTATCGCACTATACCCTGATGATCTGGGATATATTTTTAGTGGTAGTGCAGTGATCGATTGGAAAAACACAAGTGGATTAGGCACTGAGCAAAGCCCACCCATGGTCGCTATATTCACCTATCATGATCCTGTTGGTCTTGAAGAAGGAAGACTTGATTTTCAGACACAGGGCATTGCTTATAGCCTCGACAAGGGGAGGACATGGGAAAAGTATAAGGACAACCCTGTTCTTGAAAACCCTGGCATCTTTGACTTCAGAGACCCGAAAGTTTCATGGATGGAAGAATTTCAAAAATGGATCATGATCCTGGCGGTCAAAGATCACATCAGCATCTATTCTTCTGACGATCTGATAAACTGGATCAAAGAAAGCGACTTTGGCGAATCACTTGGAGCACACGGCGGTGTTTGGGAATGTCCTGACCTTTTCAAACTTAAAAATCAAAAGGGCGAGGAAAAGTGGGTGATGCTGGTAAGCATCAATCCTGGTGGGCCGAGAGGGGGTTCGGCTACACAATATTTCATTGGAGATTTTGATGGTGAGACGTTTCAGACAGACGATGAAAGCATACGCTGGCTTGACCATGGTGCGGATAATTATGCTGGTGTAACCTGGGCAGATATTCCTGAAGCTGACGGTAGAAGGTTGTTTGTAGGGTGGATGAGTAATTGGCAGTACGCTCAGGTAGTTCCGGCTGACGATTTTAGAAGTGCAATGACTTTGCCGAGAGAATTGATCTTGAGAAATACCAAAAGGGGGAATGAGGTGTGGTCAGTGCCAGTGGAGGAAATCGACAAATATTTCAATAGTGAAGTTTCTTTTCAGAACGAAATGGAGATTACAGCGGATGCCTATGTAGTAAGCTTCGAAGTGACAGATGCCAAGAATTTTTCAATCAATTTTTCTAACGAATTGGGAGAAATCGTTGATATCAAATCGGAAGCTGGAATTTTTTCTTTTGATCGATCTCAATCAGGTCATGTTGATTTTGAAGAAGGCTTTGGTGTTAAGCATGAGATTGACTTTGCTGATATCACCATTCAGACTATCCAAATTTTTGTTGATAAAACGTCCTTAGAGGTGTTTGTTAATGATGGAGAAAGGGTCGTAACAGAGTTGGTTTTCCCGCAGGAGCCGTACAACAAGATCATGCTGAAAGGAGTGAAGGAAGCGGTCTATTCACCCATAGCGAAATAGTGATGGGATGGAATAGAATAACCAGGTCAACTTCAAATCGACCTGTGTTTTATTCGTTCACATATTCGATGATTAGATCTCTCCAAACTTCATATCCTTCACCATTTAAGTGAAGCCCGTCATAACTGTACTTTGGGTTCAGTTTTCCACTACCGTCTGTGAAAATCTTTTCCAGATCAATATAAGTTAGGTTACGGTCATTACATATCTTTTTCAATTCCTCATTGATCCATAAAATGGATTTGTTTGGTCTAGTATAGTGCACAGCTTCATCTACCGTAAGAATGCTTTCAACGTAGACTTTCGTGTTGGGAGATTCTGATTTTATTTGATCCAAAATCGCTTTGTAGTTCCCTATCACATACTCTTTAGATTTTCCATAAGCCAGGTCATTGGTTCCAATCATCATGAATATTTTGGTCGGCTTGGATTCGGTGACTTCTGAGAGCCTCTCAAGTATTCCATCAGTATCATCTCCGCCAATTCCACGGTTTTTGATATCCGGATTGTTCCCGAAAAGTTCCGTCCACTCACTACCATCAGTAATACTGTTGCCAAGGAAGATGATTTCATTTTCGGTGTTGGGCAACAGCTCAAAATGAGATTTTCTGTGATAGTAATATGCTTTGATTGCCTTATTCCATTCAGCAAGTTCTTCTGCCTGTCGGTCATAAGCCATGATTTCTTCCTTTTCTTTTGATGATAACACTGTGCTCATTGAAGGAGGGGCGCTCTGTGGATCGCTTCCCCATTTGGAGGGTTTTGGACCCATTTTCAACTCCAGAGTTCCTCCCTTAATCAGATCCTTATGATAGAACCAGGGTTTGTCTAGTTTTTCACCATTCAATGTCGCTGACTGAATGTACCTGTTTTTATCAGAGTTGTTTTTTGCCCTCACGGTAAACGATCCTCCCGGATAGTATTCAGGATCGAGTTTGATATTAATTTCATCAAAAGTTGGGCTTCCTATTTCGTAAACAGGGTCTATGGAAGCGCCTCCATCCATTTGAAAAAGACCCATAGCGCTCAATACATACCATGCGCCCATTTGTCCCTGATCTTCATCGCCGAGCCATCCGTGCATTGGTGTGCTGCCATAGTACTTGTTCATAATCTCCCGCACCCAATATTGGGTGAGCCAGGGCTTGCCTCCATAGTTGAAAAGATAGGCCGCTTGCATATTGGGTTGGTTTCCGTGGTTGACGGGAAGTACACCCATTCCATCAAGACTGTTACTGCCAAGGTGTTCCGAATTGAAGTTGTGAGGAGCAGAGGTTTCAAACCCTTTCTCAAGCCTGTCGTTGAATTCTCCTTTTCCCATCAGGTTAATAAGTCCATTTATATCGTGAGGCACAAAGTATGTGTATTGCCATGCATTGCCTTCTACATATCCAGACCCTAACCACGCCACATCTCCAAATTCACTAAAACCAGCAACCCATGATCCATCTTTGTTTTTCCTCCTGATATACCCCACTTCCGTATCAAAAGCATTTTGATAGTTGTATGCTCTACGAGTCATTTCTTTGTAGTCCTTCTCCTTGTTTTCCAATGTCTTAGCCATCTGAGCTACTGTCCAGTCGTCATAAGCATAAGCGACGGTATTCGAAATTGGCCCCTCATCATCTGGTACAAAACCGTAAGTCATATAGGCATTTAGATTTCTATTGCCTACATATCCACCGCCTTCATGAGGCTTGCCTTGCTGCTTTTGCATATCATACATGGCCTTATAGGCTTTGTTGTAATCAAAATCCCGGATGCCTTTGTGATAAGCACTGGCTATAAGACTGGTTTGGTGGGATGCCACCATAATACCTGAGTATTCGATACCCGCCGGTCCTTTTGGAATCCACCCACCTTTGTCATAGATCTCCATAAATGAATTGGCCCAATTGCTGGCTACTTTGGGAGTGGCCAGAGTCCACAGAGGATTGATATTCCAGATACTAATCCAAAAACCATCACCGCCATAAATTGGCCTGTCAGGATCTGCAAGTTGCTGAGTCTTTTCGTACATGTCTTTGTACTTTCCATTGACATCACTCATGATTGTCTTGCCAGAATAGACCCGATAAAGGTTGGTGTAGAACATTGTTTTATCCTTTTCCGAACCTCCTTTCACCTCAATAGTTGAAAGCAAATCGTTCCATTCGCCTTTAGCATCTGCTCTTACCTCATCAAAATTCCAATCATATGAGTCCAGCTCCGTCTCAAGGTTGAGACGAGCCTGCTCTACGCTCACATAGGAGATGCCAACCTGCATCATTATTTGTTCTCCTTCATTTGTTTCAAATGAATAAAATGTACCTACGTCCTTATGACCAAAACCTGACGACACATTTTCCACATCACGATAAATCTCTTCCTTCACCCATCCATTCATGCTTTTGAATGGTTTGTTGAACCTAATCACGAAGTAGAGTTCATACTCATTGTAGTTGGCTTTGCGGAGACTCTGCTGGTAAGAAACACCTTGTACTTCACGATCACTAACCTTACTTGTATTGGTGTAAAATATCTCATAGCCATATTCTGAAGGCGTGAGAAGGTCTATAATAATTCGGGACGAGTCGCTTTCAGGAAAAGTATACCGATGAAAACCCGTTCTGGTTGTAGAGGTTAGTTCAGCATTGATGCCATAGTCATCAAGCATCACTGAATAATAGCCAGCCTCCGCTTTTTCAGTTGAATGGTCGATTTTAGATCGATATCCTTTTTCAGGATGCTTTTCAGTTCCGGGTTGTATCAAAAGAGGGCCATTAGCGGGCATAGCTAGCAAACCAGCCATAGTCCATGAATGTATGTGGCTGAAGCCCGCTATATTTTCAATTTCATATTCATAACCGGCTTTCCATCCCAATTCTTGGTTGTCCGGGCTGAGTTTTACCATCCCAAAAGGTCTTGTGGGCCCTGGAAACAAAATCCACCTGGAGTCATGATTCCCAATCATTGGATCTACATAATCTACTGGAAGTTTCTGAGCGGTGGCATCATCAACTAAAGCAAGCAGACTAAACAACAGCATGAATAAACTCATGGTGGATGATCTTTTGCTGAGCATCTGATTTGTGACAATTTGATTGCGTAAAATGGGTTTCATGATATTTTATTTCCTATACAATAGTCTCCTCGAGGTGTTTTATTTGTATCAAGGATACAATTGTTCATACATTTGAAACAATAAAAAGAAGTACATGAAATTTACTTTAAATCATAATAGTTCTGTTCCGTTATACCTGCAAGCGGAACAAAACCTGCGAAAAATGATAGAACAGCCTGAATATCAGGAAGGAAAACTGCTTCCCAATGAAGTAGATATTGCAAAAGCCTGGGGAATATCGCGGAATACACTTCGTCAAGCCACCAACAAGCTCGTTTATGAAGGACTTTTGCTTCGCAAAAAAGGGGTCGGCACTGTGGTTACTCACCCCGTGGATAGTAAAGCTCAAAATTGGATGAGTTTTAGTCAGGAGATGCAGAGCAAAGGAATCAAGGTGGTTAATTATGATTTGCAACTTGAATGGGAAATACCCAGACAAGAGATACGAAATTTCATGGCTATTGATGAAGGTGTCGAGGTATTGAAAATGGAAAGGCTAAGGGGAGGAGAGGATGGACCTTTCGTCTTTTTTGTTTCTCATTTCCATCCATGGACCAACCTTACGGAAAACGACGACTTCACACGGCCCCTCTATGATATCCTCGAGGAAGACCATTCCATCGTTGCTCACCTGTCCAAAGAGGAAATCACTGCAAGAGCTGCCAATAGTGAGCTGGCAAAAAAATTGAGAATTGAAGAGGGCGAACCTATTCTAGTGCGAAAGCGGTTCGTTTTTGATCCGGGAAGAAGGGCTATTGAATATAACATAGGTTATTACCGCGCGGATAGTTTTGTTTATACGTTGGAAAGCCAGAGAACTTAGAAATCGGTATTTGATCAGGATTTCGCAGAGATTGAATTAGTTCGTTGATAATTTATCACCAAACCATTAAAATATTTACAATTCATATGTTCATACATATGGACATAATGTGTACATTTGTTTTATAGCCTAATGGATAATGACTAACGAAACACTCAAAGTGAATCTCTTAAAATTGAAAGGGGGCAATGAGCAGGCCTTTCAAAAGATTTATGAGCATTACGTAGATAAGCTGTATTACTTCACACTGAAATATGTTAAATCATCTGCTGTCGCGGAGGATTTGGTTCAGTCCATTTTTGTAAAACTTTGGGACATCAGGTCTAAGATCAACCCTGACCTTTCCTTCGATTCTTTTATTTATAGAATTACAAAAAACCATACTATAAACCACATTAGACGAAGTGCTTTTGAGCAGAAGTTTAGAGATCAGCTTGTACCCGAATACAGTTCAGGTGAAGAGCAAACAGCCAATCAGGTTGCATTTAACGAGACAAATTTGATAGTTGAAAAAGCCATTTCGTCCTTACCTGAAAGACGTCAGCAAATTTTCCGCTTAAGCCGGCTACAAGGGGTAGATCATGATGGAATCGCCAGTGCCATGGGTATTTCCAAAAACACCGTAAAGGTTCAAATTGTAAAAGCGACCAAATTTCTTCGAGAACACCTCAATCAATACAGAGACGTTTCTTTATGAAAACCTTCGTTTTGCTTTCTTAGTCATTCCATATTTATTTTCATTCTCCTTAATCCCTCAATGGCTCTCGCTTGTATATAAAGTTGTGTGCACAATCATATATGCAAGAATCAATGAATCCAGATAAAAAAAACAAAATCCAACATCCTAATCAGGACGTGTGGGACAATCTGGAGGAGCAAATGGCCACTGACTGGAATGAGATGGAACTCACAGAGACGGTGGACATTGCTACAAGAAAACGGATTTTAAAGCATATTAAAGGACAATTAAGGCACAAGAAAAAATGGTATATCGGAAGAGCTGCTATTTTAACCGCATTGCTTCTGGTTGGATTTCTGGTTAGAGGTTATTGGCCTGAAGAGCGTCAAATATTTATAGAAGGAGACTACACGCTTACGGATGGAAGCATAATGACCGTTTCAGCTGGACAAGCTTACTGCTATGGGTGGTCAGAGGATCAACCAAGAAAAGTTTGGCTGGAAGGCAATGCCTCTTTTGATGTCTCTCATCTTCCCAATCGTTTAGACTCTAGGTTTATCGTTCATGTAGGTGAGCTGCTGATTCAAGTTTTGGGAACAAAATTCAGTGTTGTGACCGATGATACCGAAGTACAAGTTTCTCTTGAATCTGGTATCGTAAACCTGACAGGACTTAACGACCAACAGATTAAAATGCAGGCAGGTCAGACTTTTAGTTATAACAAAAGCTCAGGAGGTTTCTCTGAGGTTTTACCTGAAGCCAAATCTCAGATTATTGATTTTGACAATCAGACATTAAGGGAAGTAATAAAAATCTTAAATGCTGCAAGCGATACCACATTCATCATTGAGAATGATGAGTTGAAGAACCATCATTTTACAGGGTCGGCCAGGCTCGATAAAATGGGGAAATTCTACAAAGTACTTGACGAAATCTTTGAAATAAAGGTGTCAAAACAAAATTCTGCCAATGTTCTATATAAAAATTCTCACTAATGAGGTATGTTAAACTATTTGCTTTTTTGATGCTGTTCCTTCATCTGGATGCCATTGGGTCATCTTCCGGGCAAATCAAACTCAAGGATGCTTTGCGTGAAATAGAGCAGACATATGAAGTTAAGTTCAACTACAATGAAACGCTTGTAGAAAATCTCAGTGTCACCGAAGATTTTAGGCGTCTCACGCCACTGGGAAATCAACTTAATCAGGTTTTAAAGCCTCACAGCCTGAGTTTCAAAAAACTGGACCAAACCAATTTCATCATTGTCAAAAATGCTCAGGACAAAGTGAAGATCTCGGGAAAAGTTACCGATAATTCTGGTTTTGGTTTGCCGGGAGTTACCATACTTGAGAAAGGTACCAATAATGGAACGGTCACTGATTTCGACGGAAACTACACCATGCTGGTAGATGAATCCGCCTCAATAACATATAGCTTCGTGGGGTTTAAAACTAAGGAAATCAGTATCTCAGGAAGGTCAACCATAGACGTGATTATGGAGGATGATGTTCAGGCACTCGATGAAGTAGTTGTGATTGGGTACGGTAGTGTAAAGAAAAGTGACCTTACTGGTTCTCTGAGTAGCATATCATCAGATGAGATAACCAAGGTGGCAACCTCATCTTTGGATCAGGCATTACAAGGACGTGCAGCAGGTGTGCAGGTGAGGCAGGTTACAGGTAAACCGGGCGGAGGAACTTCCATAAGAATTAGGGGTACCAGTTCCATTACAGCCGGAAACGAACCCCTTTACGTGATAGATGGGATGATGATCACCTCTTCGAGCGATGAAACAACAGCTGGAGGAAACCTGGGGGTTCCCGTGAATCCTCTTGCAGCGATTAACCCCTCAGACATTGAGTCCATTGAAATATTGAAGGATGCATCTGCAACGGCCATATATGGTTCGCGTGGTTCAAATGGAGTTGTTCTAGTCACCACAAAAAAAGGTAAGTCTGGAAACTCGCAGATATCATTCGATAGTTACTACGGCATGCAGCAAATCAGGAAGCAGCTTGACGTGCTGAGTGGGGAGCAATTTGCTACTCTGATAAATGAGGTTCGCTCTGATCAGGGCTTAGCTTTGGATCCCAAATATCTCGTACCCGAAGATTATGGGAAGGGTACAGATTGGCAAGATGTTATGTTTAGAGATGCGCCAATCCAGTCTTATGGCTTGAGCTTTTCAGGAGGAGATGAAAAAAGCACCTATTTGCTTTCATTGGGTTATTTTTCTCAAGATGGTATTATAGTTGGTTCAGAATTCAATCGGTTCAACATCCGATCAAACCTGACTCGAAAAGTCAATGAAAGAATAGATGTTGGTTCCAACCTTGGCATTACCAGAATCTATTCCAAAGGCGTGCTTACAAATTTTGGAACATTGCTTCCCGGAGTTTCCATGACTGCTCTATTATTTCCACCAACCCAGCCGGTCTTAGACCCAAATGTGGCTGGGGGCTACACCTATGAAGACAATAGGGGTAGAGGCCTGGCTAACCCCTATGCTGACGCTAATGAGGTCGATGATAACACAACTAACCTCAGAGCAATAGGATCTGTCTATACTACAGTTGAGCTGATAAAAAACCTCAAATACAAGCTTAATTTCGGTTTCGACTATTTCACTTCCAAAGAAAATCGGTTTGTGCCCAACTATCTCCGAAGAACAGCCTTGAGCAATGGAGAAGCAACGGTCGCCACAATTAATGGCGGCAGCTGGTTATTGGAACATACACTTTCTTACAACAAAGATATTGGCAATCACCATTTTGATGGAGTAGTGGGTTTCACAACGCAAAAATTCATTTCAGAACGTTTGTTTGCGCTGAGTCTTGATTTCGCTGATAATAAGACAGGCTATCATGCCATTCAAAACAGCTCCAACCCGCAACCTTCAAGTACCGGTAGAAATGAATGGGGACTTCTTTCATACCTCGCTCGTGTCAATTATATCTACAAAGATCGTTATCTCTTCACCGTGAATGGTAGAATAGATGGGTCATCCAAATTTGGGGAAAATTACAAATACGGTGTTTTCCCATCAGGTTCATTTGCATGGCGTGTCTCTAATGAAGCATTCTGGCCTCAGAATGAGATTCTCACAAACTTGAAAGGAAGATTTAGTTATGGTGTTATCGGAAACTCAGAGATCGGCACATTTCAGTCGATCCCAACTATCCAGGTCGTAGGTGAGGGAACTTTCAACAATGACGAACCCTATAATGGGCTGGCTCCAGACAAGTATGCCGACCCCAACTTGAGATGGGAACGTGCTAATCAGGCTGATGTGGGTCTGGATATGGAGTTTTTAGCTGGTAAGGTGTCCACTACAGTTGACTATTATTATCGCCTTACTTCCGACTTATTGCTCAACAACCAGCTTCCGTCAACAACCGGTTTCGAGACTTCCCTGACCAATGTAGGTAGTGTGATCAACCGGGGGTTGGAGTGGACAGTCAACAGCGTTAATGTGGACAAGGAGTTTTTCTGGTCCACCAACTTCAATATTTCTTTTAACAGAAATGAGGTTGACAAATTAGCTACCGACAATGATATTTTTCTTGGTGGAGCTCTTTACTTGCCCACAGGGTGGAGCATATTGAGGGAAGGTGAATCACTAGGAACTTTCTTTGGATACAAATCTGACGGACTGTTTCAGTCTGATGCGGAAATTGCCGAAGGGCCATTACTTTCATCACAATCCCTAAGTGGATCTGCCAAGCCCGGAGATAGGCGTTACAAGGATTTGGGGTCAAGAAATACCAGCGGCCAGCTTGAGAGTGACGCAGATGGTATTATCAATGAAGCAGACAGAACGGTCATAGGAAACGCTAACCCGGATTTTACATGGGCCATTACCAACACATTTAAGTATAAAGGATTTGATCTTTCTATTTTCATTCAAGGCTCACAGGGCAATGACGTGATCAATGCCAACTTATTTGAAATCGGTAACCTGAATGCCGAAACCAATGTGCTTACAGAATACTACACCAATGCCTGGACATCAGAAAATCCTAACAACAATTACCCTAGAATTAATCAAGATAGAAATGCAGAGACTGTGTTCTCTGATGCATTCGTTGAAGATGGCTCATTTGCCCGACTTCAAAATGTGACACTGGGTTATACATTCCCTTCAAGAATAATGACACCTGTAGGTATAAGCAAACTCAGGATTTATGTAAGTGGAAATAACCTTGTGACTCTTACCCAGTATTCGGGATTTGACCCTGAAGTAAATGCATTTGGTAATTCCTCTTTGTTTCAACTCTATCAAGGTATAGACTATGGGGGCTACCCCACAACCAGATCATACATTGCAGGACTACAGCTAACATTCTAAGATCATGAAAATATTTAACACATATCAATACCAAATAATCGCCATGATATTCATTTTGGGAATGGTTGTTTTTGGCTGTGAAGACCTACTCGAAGAAAAACCTAAGGATCGAATACTTCCTACCAATTTCTTTGAAACTGAATCTGATGCTATTGCTGCTGTCAATGCTATATATAGCGTACTTAATGCCAAAAGCACAGGGACATTTGGTGGAGTTTATCACAGCAACTATTGGATAATGGTTGGCCTGGCTTCCGATAATATGAAAAATGAAATGGTCGGAGGCAATAGCGAAGAAGACCTTGAGTTATTCGCTCATACACCTGATAATGGTGTTGTTTATGATATCTGGCAAAATGTATACAAAGGTATTTTCTATGCCAATTTCGCAATTGATGGGATCGGACCAATGGAAATTGATGAAGCATCTAAATCAAGATATTTGGCTGAGGCCAGGTTCTTAAGAGGTATACTATATTTTGATCTTGTGCGATTATTTGGTGAAGTTCCTATCATTACGCCTGAGAACCAAAGTGATTTAGCTCCTACAAAAGCCACGCAGGCTGAACTTTTCGATTTTATAGTAGAGGATCTTGAATTCGCCAAGTCCAATTTACCTCAGTCATACTCTTCAGGAAATGGACTGGGGCGTGCTACGTGGGGCGCGGCTACAGCCATGTTGGGTCGAGTGTTCCTTTGGACTGGAGATTACAGTGATGCCGCCTCCAACCTGAAAGAGGTAATTGACTCTGGCCTATACGGATTATGGCCCGACTTTAGAGATGCCTTTCAGATTGAAAATGAAAATGGGATGGAATCTGTTTTCGGGATCGGTTTTGGAGATGGTGGTGGCGCCATATCATTCTGGGAGGTAGGACAGTTCAATGTGAGGCTACTCCCAAAAGAACTTGTGTCAGAAATCTCTCAAGCCAACTCTCAGGGGTGGCAATTACCTACAGAAGATCTCTACAATCAATACGATGATTTGGATCGCCGAAAAGCAATCACGTTCATTACTGAGGTTAATCCATCAACAGGGCCTATTACCGTAGAGCCTCATTTTAGTAAATACTGGGATAGAGACAGTGAGCCCAATGCTGGAAACACCCAACAGGATTTTCCACATGTTCGATATTCCGGAGTGCTTTTGATGTACGCGGAAGCACTCAATGAAGCTAATAGTGGACCAAATGCTGATGCCTATGATGCGATCAATGCTGTAAGAGCCAGAGCTCGTTTTGACGGCACTACCGAACAAAGCGTGTTACCCGACCTGTCCGGACTTGATTATCAATCTTTCAAGGACGCTGTTTTGCTAGAGAGACGCTTGGAACTTTGTGCCGAAGGTCATAGGTGGTTTGATTTGGTTCGCCATGGTAAGTTGAAAGAACGAGTAGAGGCAGCAAAACCAAATGCCGCAGTTCAGGAATTTCACAACCGTTTTCCTCTCCCTCAACGTGAAGTTGACCTTAACCCAAAATTATTACCTCAAAATACCGGCTACTAAACCGACACCAATGATGTTAAAAAACACACTCTCATTTCTTGCAGGAATGTTTTTGCCCGTCCTTACCATTTATGCTGGACCTGATAATATCGCACCGCAAGCCAAAGTTTCAGCATCTACCACCGAGGACGGTTTCGATGTGAAAGCGATCACAGATGGAGTGATTCGAATCAACGGAGAAGGCGAATGGGCATGCGAAGGTGAAACTGTTTTTTGGGGCTATATCCGCTATCCATGGGTTCAACTTGACTGGGCTGGTGAGGTTAGTATCAACAAAGTGGTGATTTATGATAGGCCAACTTTGGACGAGCACACTGCTGGGGGAACATTGGTTTTTTCTGATGGCTCAGAAATACCCGTGACAGCAATCCCAAATGATGGAAGCCCTAAAACGGTAACATTTCCGCCGAAGAAAGTAAGTTGGGTAAAGTTCAAAGTGATGGACGGCTTGGGGTACAATTTGGGCCTCTCAGAAATAGAAGTGTTTCCAGCATATGACAGCTATCAAAACCTAGTTGATTGGGTTGACCCATTTATTGAAACTACCAGAGGGAGGTATTTCTTTTTTACACCCGGTGCGAGACCATTCGGAATGATGGCCGCTGCACCCATAACCCGTAACAAGAACCAGTATGGTGGCGGCTATAATTACAATACAACCGAAGTATTAGGTTTTGGAAATATGCATAGCTGGATGATGTCAGGCATCCAGATCATGCCTACCACAGGAAGCATAGACCCAACGCTGGGTGAGCAAAACTGGAAATCACCTTTCAGTCATGAAGATGAGCTGGCCCGACCCGGATATCAGAGAATGTATCTTGAAAAATATGGCACATGGGTGGAGTATACCGGAACCAGAAGGTCGATGATTTACAAATTCAAATATGCTGAAGATGCTGAGGCAAGCATACTCACTAACCTTGGAGGCTATCTTGGTAGCACCACTATGAAGGGAGCCGATGTGAAGAAAGTGGGAAATGAAGGCTTTGAAGGCTCTTTTATTTCTTCTGGCCGCCTTTGGGGAGGCCCAAAAGACATCAAAGTATTTTTCGTGGCGGAGTTCGATAGACCCTTCGACTCATTTTCCGGTTGGAGTGATGGTGAGATAACCAAAGAAGCGGAGCACATTTTGGGCAGTACAAAGATGACTCGTATGGATTCGATGGATTTTGGAGTAGTAGTTCAGAGCTACTGGGATTGTCCGTCAGCCGGAGTTTCGGCAAATTATTCAGTAAAAGCTGGAGATGAAGTTCAAATGAAAATATCGATATCCTATACCAGCATCGATAACGCCCGCGAAAACTTACGCTCCGAGTCAACCCACTGGGATTTTGATAAATACAAAGAAGATTCTCAGCTAGAGTGGGAAAATATTTTGGGACGCATCCAAGTCAAAGGGGGCACTGACGCTCAAAAAGTAAAACTATACACCGATTTGTGGCATGTACTACTCGGCAGGAAAATCATCAATGACGTAGATGGGTCTTATCCAGATTATACTCAGGGTGAGCGCGATTGGAAATTTACCAATGCCGAACTTAAGGTGAGAAAATTGCCTATGGATAAGTCAGGTCAAGCCAAATTCAATATGTACAATTCGGATGCGCTGTGGCTCACTCAATGGAATGAGAATATTTTGTGGGGACTGGCCTGGCCAGAAATGCTTGACGATTTCACTGCATCTATGATACAATATGCACGCAATGGAGGTTTATTACCAAGGGGGCCAAACGTAGGTGGGTACTCCTATATCATGACAGGAAACCCTGCTACTAACATGCTGGTGTGTACATACCAGAAAGGGTTGATGACCAAAGTGAAACCAAAGGAAGCTTTTGAAATTATGAAGCGCAACCACATGCCTGGAGGTATGATGGGAGACACGCCGGAAGAGTTGCAATTTTATATTGACAATGGTTACGCCCCTGGCAATGTCGGCAAGACAATCGAATGGGCTTTTCAGGATTGGTCTTTGGCTCAAATGGCCAAAAAGATGGGTAAAACGAAAGAATACGACTATTTCAGCAAGAGAGCTTCAAAGTGGACGACAAACTATCGGGAAGATTTTAAACTACTCTTTCCCAAAACAGAAGAGGGTGAGTGGCTTCACGATGACCCGCTCAGCATGGAAGGCTGGGTAGAAGCCAACGCCTGGCAGGGCACATGGTCACTGTCTCATGATATCCCCGGGTTGGCGCAGATAATGGGCGGAAATGACACCCTAACTGCCAAACTTAATTATGCTTTCGAGCAAAGTGATAAAGACGATTTTGTCTTTGGCTATGGAAGTGGGTACGTGAGTTATGCAAACCAACCCGGCTGTTCCAACGCTCACGTTTTTAACCATGCGGGCAAGCCCTGGTTGACTCAGTATTGGGTAAGAAAGGTCAATGAACAAGCTTACGGTGATATCACACCTGACAAAGGGTACGGTGGTCATGATGAGGATGAAGGTCAAATGGGTGCGGTGAGTACGCTTATGTCCATAGGGCTTTTTAGCCTGAAAGGAAACAACGCTGTAAACCCTATCTACGAGATCACGAGCCCGGTTTTTGATGAAATCAATATCAAGCTGAACAAAGATTATTATACGGGCGATAGCTTTAAAATTGTAACCAAAAACAACTCCGCAGAGAACTGCTACATACAGGCAGCCACTCTGAATGGAAAGAATCTTAAGACTGTCTGGTTTTATCACGAGGATTTTAGCAAGGGAGGTAAGCTTGAGTTAATTTTAGGAGATCAACCAAACAAGAACTGGGGAGTGGGCAAAGGGCTGGCTCCTCCGAAAGAATAAGTCTACCTACAATGAAAAAAATTTTGAGCGCTTTGATTATTCTGATGGGGTGCTCGAAAACCGATCATACCATGTTTGATTTGGTTGATGCGAGATCCGCAGGTATTGACTTTGTAAATCACGTTGACAATGCCGATTCAATCAATATTCTTAACTATATCTACTATTACAATGGTGCTGGTATTGGAGCAGGCGATTTCAACAATGATGGGTTGGTTGATCTTTTCTTTGCTGGAAACCGAAGCAACGATGCGCTCTATTTAAACAAAGGAAACTGGCAGTTCGAGAATGTCAGTAAAGCAGCTAGAATTGAGAAAAATGGCTGGTCAACAGGCGTTGCGCTGGTAGATATCAATGCTGATGGATTCCTGGATATTTATGTGAGTCGAGCAGGGGGTTATTCTGACTCTGAGTTACGAAAAAATATCCTTTACATAAACCAGGGTGATGGCACATTTACAGAAGAGGCCGAGAAATACGGTATCGCTGACACAGCTAACACTACACAATCTGCTTTTTTGGATTATGACCGTGATGGTGATCTCGATCTGTATGTGATGAATCATGGAAATGAGCGCAACAGAGTAAATACCCCTGTTCCCCTAAAACATACCGGCAAGGAAGAAAGCAACGACCAGCTTTATGAAAACGTAGAGGGTGTTTTTCAAAATACCACAATTCAGGCCGGAATCCTCACAGAAGGATATGGGTTGGGGTTAACCGTTTCAGACTTTAATAACGATGGCTGGCCTGACATATTTGTGGCCAATGACTTTGTATTTAGTGACCTGCTTTATCTCAACAATCAGAATGGCACTTTTTCTGAAAAGGCTCAAACTCTGCTGGCGCATCAGAGCTATAATTCTATGGGCTGTGATGCTGCCGATTTCAATAATGACGGCTATCAGGATTTGATTACACTGGATATGCTGCCTCCCGACAATCAGCGCCAAAAAACCATGATGGGAGCTATGAATTACAATCGATTTGAACAGATCGTGAATCGTGGATATGCTTATCAATACATGCGAAATATGCTCCATGAGGGTGGCACAGAGGGATTTACAGAAATTGGAAGGCTCGCTGGAGTAGAATCCACAGACTGGAGCTGGGCTCCACTTCTGGCAGATTTTGACAATGATGGGTTTCAGGATCTTTTTATCTCAAATGGATATTTTAAGGACATCACGGATAAAGATTTTATGAAATACAGCCAGAATATCACCATGTTCACAAGCTCAGGTGCAGAGGATAGTATTTTGTTGGCTGCTTTGGATGGATTGCGAGAAGTTCGGCTTTCCAATTTCATTTTTAAGAATCGTGAAGGGGTTGATTTCTATGATAAAAGCATTGAATGGATTGGGCAAAAAAAGACCCTTTCCAATGGTGCTGTTTATGCTGATCTGGACAATGATGGTGATTTGGACCTGGTAACAAACAACATCAATGAACCCCCATCGCTTTATCAAAATAACGAAGACAATGGCAATCACTATCTGAATGTCAAGCTAGAAGGAAATGGTGGGAATATTGACGGCTTTAACGCAAAAGTGATAGCCTACCAGGGAGAACACCATTTGATAAGGTATGTCAACCCGTACCGGGGTTTTATGAGTAGTATGTTGGGTGAAATCCACATCGGTTTGGGTGATTTGACAGTAGATAGCTTGATCGTGATATGGGGAGATGAGAAAAAATCTGTAATACATAGGCCATCTGTTGATACAACTCTCGTGGTAACACAAAAGTCGGCTTCACCCTCCGGTAATCTCTTACCAAAGATCAAAAGCAAATACTCGATTATACAGGGGCTGGGTTTTTCGCATAAAGAGGATGCGTTGGTAGATTTTCACATTCAGCCGTTACTGCCAGCACGACTTTCTTGTGAAGGTCCTGCATTGGCTGTTGGCGATTTGAATGGGGATGGGCTCGATGACGTTTTTATTGGAGGAGCAGTGGGGCAGGCTTCAGTTATTGGCTTCCAAAACAAGCAAGGTTTTGAATTAGTGGATCTGCCTAACCAGAATATATATGAGGATGTTAAAGCTGATATAGTTGATTTTAACGGAGATGGTTTTAATGATCTTTTTGTGTCGACAGGTGGATATACCAATTTGAATGATCGGGTGTATTTCGGCCCTTTTGATGAAACAGGTATTCCTAACCCGATCCATCTGCCATATGAAACCATTAGCACAGGTGCTCTCGCCATCGGAGATTATGATCAGGATGGAGATGTCGATGTATTCGTAGGTGGCAGATTTGTACCAGGTCAGTATCCGGACTTTCCCTGGAGCACCTTGCTAGTCAATGAGAGCGGAACATTTACTACGGCCGATGGCTGGCCAAGAAAACTTGGATTGGTTACGGATGCGCAGTGGGGGGATCTCAATGGGGATGACACCATTGACCTAATAATAGCCAGAGAATGGAGTTCATTAGGAGCACTTTACGGGTATCAAGGTGTACTTGGAAAAGTAGCAGAGTTTGGCCCTCCCGGACTTTGGAAATCCATTGAACTTTATGATCTCGACCAGGATGGAAGTCTGGATATACTGGCAGGAAATTATGGTCTGAATAACGACTTCAATGTAAGTGTAGAAACACCAATGGAGATGTATTCTGCTGACTTTGACAGAAATGGAGCGATTGACCCAATTATAACCCGGTTTTATCAGGAAGAAAGTTTCCCTGTTGCTCCTAGAGACGCACTACTCAGGCAAATTCCGTTTATGCAGACAAGAGTTTTCAAATATCAGGCCTATGCCAACTCTAAAATATCTGATCTGCTAGCGGAGGATGACCTCAATGCAGCCACACATTACAAAGTGACAGAACTTCGTTCAGGAGTATTTCTAAACAGACGAAAAGGCATTTCATTCGTCCCTTTTCCAATGCGAGCGCAGTATGGGCCGATTCAGGATATGGAGGTAATTGGGGAAGATAAGGCTGAAGTTTTGTTGATTGGTAATGACTATGATCGCGAAGTGCTAGGAGGTAGGCAAGATGCCATGGGAGGGGTGTTGCTCTCCTTTGAGAACGATTCGTTTTCAGTAAAAACAACCTTCAAACTGGGAAATACTAGAAAACTCGAACAAATCAGTTTTGAAGGTGAAAATTATTGGCTTGTCGGTCAAAATAATGACAGCCTGAAAGTGCTCAATCCCGCTTACTTCCACCAATAGATATACCAAGTCCTCCATCGACGCGAATCGCCTGTCCGGTCATAAAGCCGCCTTTTTCACTCGCAGCAAAATATATCAATTCACCCACCTCATCAGGTTTTCCAATTCTTTTGGTTAGATGCATATCGTGGCATTCTTGCAATACTTCGTCTGGGTTGGGTGATTCTTTCAGCGCTTCATAAAGCATAGGAGTCTCAATAGTGCCCGGGCAAATAGCTACGCAGCGTATGTTCGGTGCAAAGTCCACGGCTATGCTGCGCGTTAAACCCAAAATAGCCGTTTTGGCCGTCGTGTACGCCGCAACATTGCTTTGTGAAATGAAGGCCTGTACGCTTGCAACATTGATAATCACACCTGCACCAATTTTCTGCATGGAAGGAATAACCTCCTTAGAACTCAGAAAATAGCTTTTGAGGTTCACGTTCATAACAGTATCCCAAAGCGCGGATGAAGTACTCAAAACAGTTCCGTAAGGATTGATACCCACATTGTTGACAAGTACATCCGCTTCTCCAAAATGATCTATAGCCGAAGCTATTGCCGACTGAATTTGTTCTTCGCTGGCCATATCGCATTTGATGTAGTGGGCAGATTTCCCGAGTTCTACTGCCAGCGTTGTTCCTGCTCCTTCATCTATATCAAGTATTGAAACATTGAAGCCTTCTCTTAAAAATATCCTGCTAGCCGATTCACCAATACCTTTTGCTCCTCCTGTTATGATTGCGTGTTTAGACATGTTCGTAATTATAAATGAGATGGAAGTTTCAGACCTTTTACACCCATATCAATCTGTGTGATATGCCATCGGCCAAGATTGGCAACAAATAGTTGATCGTAATTGGAGCCACCAAATGCGGTGTTGGTAGGATTGGATAACGTATGTCCATCCCAATCATGAATAAACTCAATTACGTTTCTGTCAGGCGTTACTTTGTAGATCGTATTGGGTGTATAGCACGAGACGTAGAGGTTTCCATTTTCATCAAAAACGCATCCATCCGGAACAGTTTTAGGTAGCGTGCAGTAAACCTCTCTTTTGCCAGGGGAACCATCTTCATTGATGACAACCCGCTCAATTCCCGGGAGGAAAGAGGATACGATATAAAGGTGTTTTTCATCCGGCCCCATTGCCATACCATTGGCAAACTCGAAAAGTTCATCTGACCAAATCAAACCATTCCCATCAGCATCAAACTTCAAAATCTTTCCTTTTTTCTGACGAAATTCGCCGCTTTCACTCACATAGTAGTTTCCATTCTTGTCGAATACCGCAAAGTTTGGAATATTGATTTTGTGACCAGGGACTTTATCCGCGATCAGGTCAAGCTTCATGTTGTCTAATGACAGTTTCCATAGGCATTTCTTACCAAGGTCGCATATCACGAGGTATTTGGCTCCAGGACTAAAAGTCAAACCAAGAATGAAACCTCCTGTGTTGGCCACTTCTTCTGTTTTTGATCCATCCGCAGATATTTTGTATATCTGGCCTGCTTCTCCACCAGCCCAAATGCTGCCGTCGGGGTGAGCTGCACAGCACTCCGGGTGATCAAGTCCTTCTACAAATATTTTAGCTTTTTCAATCATGGTTTCGTATTGTCTATTACAAATGCTTTTATCTCGGTCTCAAGCGATTCTCCGCTGTTTAATTTTTCCCAAAGTCCGTCTTCAATTCCCTTCATTGGGTCACTGGTCCACTTAGCTGTCCATGGTTCTAACGCAAAGGCATATACTTTTCCCCACCATGGAGATCCCTGCATACCATAGCGCTCATGCCAGTACCACAGATAGTTGAACAAAGAGGCGTCCCATTCCACGCCTATTCCGAAAGTTTCATCTGAGCTAGTCAGGTGATAGAAAGCCTTTTGATCAAATCCTGATAAGTAAGCCAACTCGGAGTATGAACCTTGATCCGAAGGAGGGAGCACGCTGGCATCTATTTCCCGGTTATGTATGTCTTTGGCGTAGGGCCATTCATATGTAGCTGAAGGTTTAAAGATCCGCTTTTCCGGCATACTCGGTTCCGGCACTATTTCCTTGGCATTCGTAGTGATTTTACCACCCTCATTCAAAAAAGGTAAACCAAAAGCGATGTGCTGTCCCCAGATGAAATCGTATGAGCAATTGCCTTCATTGGTGACTTTAGAGTCAACGTAAATTGCCGGATCAGTTTTTTTGATAGTAATGGTTTTCTCAATGAGCAGAGGTGTTCTCATTGGGCGCACCCAGCATTTGACCGAAACCTCTTCCGATGAGTCTTTTAAAACAGAATATTGCCACGGTACGCCCCAGGCTTCTCCATGCTGACCGTACTGTGCACCTTTATATGCAAAAGGGGCGCTATTGGGAATACAATCCTGCCAGCCTCCATAGTAGTAGTCCTCCATTTGCGAAAGGGAATCTTTCCGCTGCGCAAACTGCGTTTTTGGGTTTTTGATTTCTCCGGGAAGCCTGAGCAGGAAGTTAACGTCTTTGGGTTTATACCGAAACTCAAAGATATCAGCGCCACGTCCTATGAGTACTCCAACTTTGATTAGGTCATTTTCCATCCAAACAACCTTCATTCCATTGTGTTTCCACCGGTCTGAAATGAAGCATCGGTTGTGAGGAAATCGAATCATTTTTCGGAGTTTATAACTTGCAGTGCTGCCTTCATATACCCCATGGCAAAAGCCATTCCTGCGTGCCAGGGGGCATTGCAGTCCATTTCAGGAGTGTGATCCGGTATCAAAACACCATCGTAATTATTCTTCTTTAGGATGCGAAGCGCTTTGATCATATCAATATCGCCTTCGTCAACAAACGCTTCTCTATAGTTGGGTACTTTACCTATTACGTTTCGAAAATGGATATAGCCAATTTTATTCAGTGCCGAGTACTTATCAAGTGCGTCATAGATATTTCCTTCAGCCATTTCCTGAGTGGTGCCCATGCAAAACTCTATGCCATTACATGGACTATCCACTGTCTCTAGTAGCTTGTCGTACAAGTCCGGTTTATAAATCAGTCTGGCTGAGCCTCTCAAATACTCCATCGGAGGATCATCAGGGTGAGCCACCATTTTCACGTTGTTTTCCTCCGCTATGGGGATAATTTCATTCAAGAAATGGGCAAAACGTTCCCATAGTTCATCATGAGAGACTGACTCTCTTGTTCCCTGAGATTCAGGATTATAAACCATATTCCAAACCATTCCTTCAGGAATAGGAGTGGTGTGATCTACCTGACTGCTATCAAAACCAACTGAGTTGGCCTGACCTCTGCCTGTTCTGCCTGAAGTCCATCCCCACACACCGGCCAGGCTGAAGTAATAACCCATTACTGGTATTCCAGCTTTGCCAATGTTGCGAATCATGTATTTCAGGTTTTCGAGCTGCTTGGCTTTCTCTGGGCCATCCCAAACAATGTCATACCAATGGGAGGGATCAAAGTTTTCTATGGCCTCCCAATGTAATCCATGAGATTCAATTTGTTTTTTGAGTGCAACAAGGTCTTCATATTCCCAAAGCTTATCTTGATTTTGCGTGATGCCCCATCCGCCACGATAATTTCGGGTGAGTGAAGGACTATCTCCGCCTTTGAGATAATCCACTAATTGAACAACAAGATGAGTGGCTCCAGCCTGCTTGGCGAAGCGGAAGTTGTCATCGTTGAGAAGTGATTTATATAGACCGAATCCTAATTTCATAAGGGTAAAAAAAATCCTGCAATCATGACGACTGCAGGATTAAACCAAGTGCTGAATGTTATTTTTCTTCTTTCGCCACTGCAGTCCAGGTTTCATCCAAAGGCAGGATAAACTCAAAACCGAATAGTGCACTGAGATCATAGTAAACTCTACCAGTGAACTCAGTATCGCCAAATGACATCAAATGATATGCCACTGTGTCAAGTGGAGCCTCTGTAGTCGCATCAGCTCTATAAACGCTGATTATTTCTGCCTCAGTGTCATAATCCCATCCGGTATAGATAGCAGAACCATCACCAGGACATGAACCTTCACAGCCATTAGGTGAACCTTCACAGTCTCCTCCGTCTAGTCCTGTTTTTGGGCCGAAGTTGTATTTTACACTTCCGTCAGCATAGAAAGACTGAACATTATCTGTTTCACAATCCTTTATGGCATCTGCACCATCACCTCCTACTTCCTCATCATCAGACCATACTTGCTTAGAAAAAAGCCAGCTATATGCCAACAATTTATTAGCGTTTGTGGCTTCTACCTGAATGATCAGATTTTCAGAAACAGTATTCCCTTTTGCATCAGAAAGTTCAAACTGAACCCTAAATGGGTTTTGGAAGTCCTCATCTGTAATTGTGTGGGAATACGTAGTTTGCTCAGTAGTAAAAGTCTCACTACCTATTTCGGTAGTCCCTTGATACTCTGTAATAGTCAGGCTTTCAAAACCAGCTTCAGCATCAATCGTAATACTCACAGAAATCTCTGTTCCAATGTCACCGGTGACAATGCCATCGACCACTCCAGTAGCAGAAATAGAGATCGTCGGTTCAGCAGGTGTCGGCTCATCATCGCTACAAGAGTTGAGTAGGGCGATTGAAGTAAAGCCTGACACGAGCAGCGTTAAGGAAAATAGTCTTAATTTTTTCATCATTTGTTAACGTTTGATAGTCTAAAAGGGGTGTCTGGCTTTGTGCCGAAACCCTTATACACATCAATACAAATTGCTCAAAGGAGGGGATTATCCTTGAATGAAAAAAAAAATGATTATTTGGAAAAGCTAATCCTCCCAATTTTCAATAGTGATAAAATAAGGCCGGTAGTTATCCGCACTCAAAATCAGATCCTGTATGTCAAAGCTGTTGATATTATAGGATACGAGCAATCTGCCTTCATCCATGAACATGGTATGAGCGTAAGCATTGTAAGTGAAAATATTGCCCCCTGTCTCAGGTGTACAATAAATCGTCTTTCGGTTAGTCCATGGCCCTTGGGGGGACTCACCAGAGTAGAGATAAATCTGCTTCCCCAGTATTGGGTGTTGAGTTAAGAGGTAAAATTTGTCATTATGGTGAAACACACTAAACTGTTCTGAAACTCCAGTAAATATGCTTGTTGCATTCTCTGATTTGTCAGTCCATTCATTGTTGGAGTAATATACCCATGGTTGAGAGAAGCGGAGGTCACTTCTGGCTATAAACAAATGCTTGTTGGCACCTTCTGCCAGCACACCGTATATATACACCGAATCCTCTACCTCCATGATATGAGCGCCATAAGAGATACCATCACCATCTATGAGCCGTGTGCTGCTGAATGTTTCGAAAGTATAAGGATCTACCTTGAGTAAATCCACTCCTGTTCTGAAGAAATCCCACATGCCACCTCCACCTGTTCCAAAGGCGTGCATAAATACATAAAGTGTGTCTTCATCGGCTCTTCCATGGCCAGGCCAATACCATGATGATCCATCTGCTGGGGTGGCAAATGCCTTTGGTACATTATCTGTTCCACCATGAACAGTACTGAAATCATCTCCATTCTGAACCATGAGACAATTGTTTATCAGATTAAATGATGTTCTGGAGCGGTCTTCTTTTACCTGATCTATAAATGAATCTCCAAAAAGCCATAAAACCCGATGATCAGCTAGAGGTATTGAGTAGGTTGCGTCTCCACCTGTCCATCCCTCATTACGGGTAAAATTGGCAATCATGACAGAGTCTCGGCAGGTAAGAATGGATTGATCCCAACATGTCTTTTGAACGCACCATTCAATGGGCTCGTTTTTTTCCTCATCTGGGTCATCTTCGGCTTCATGATTATCTTCTTCGGCGTGCAGCTCAGCTGAGGTGAGAGGTGTGTTTTCTTCACAGGACATTAGAAGCACAACGGAGAAAAAAAGCACCGAAATCGCTGTTTTCGTGATTTTTTTTACCATTCTATCCTACTAATACAATTAGATACAAAGTTGGGATTACTCGAAATTGCTAAAGTTTTCAGTTAATGATATTATAGTTTGAAGTCGTTGTTGAGAGAGGACTTTGTGCATACATTTGATCATGATGACACTAAGGTTATGACCTTTTGCTAAACATTTTATGAAGAACAATTTTTTGGTTTTGCTTGTGGCTCTGACACTTTTCTGCTGTGAAGGAGATAAAAAAGATGAACTGGAGGTGACTCCATTTAGAGACCGACCTGCCAGTTATTTTGATTCACTATTCATTAGTTACGGAAACGGATTCACAGGTGGCGATGGTACGTATTCTGTAGAGTTGCCTGATGGAAGACAACTGTGGATATTCGGAGATACTTTTCTGGGAGAGGTTGCGTCTGATTTTACCCGTAAAAAACAAAGTCCTTTATACATACGAAACTCATTTGTTGTACAAGATGGCGACAGTATCATTACGTTACATCAAGGAGAACCCTGGGAGTTTAAATCAATGATGATACCTCATGAGGTGTTGAGTGGAGTGCGAGACGAACATCAAATTTGGTACTGGCCGGGTGACGCCTTTGTGAGAGATGATACCCTGCACGTATTTGCCTCAAAATTTACACAGCTAGATACTGGAATGTGGGATTTTAAGTTTTTAGAAACAGCCTTAATTAGTTATTCCCTTCCGGGTTTTCAGGAAATAGCTCATCAGGTTATCCCAAAGACCAAGGACTTGAACATCCATTTTGGCCATGCAGTTTTACAAGAAGATAAAACTACATATATCTACGGATATGGACAGGGCGGGGCTTATGTAGCCAAAACCACAAATGAAGTGGCCGACGATTGGCAGTTCTTTACAGGAAATGGGTGGACTGACAATGTGGAGGAAGCTGTACCAATGACAGATGCAGATGGGTCTGAACAATTCTCCATAATTAAGACCAGAGACAAATACGTTTATTTAACTCAAGAAGGAGAACTGGGTACCAGAGTTTTCACATACACTTCAAATACACCATACGGACCATGGGGCAACCAGCGCCTTGTTTATAATACACCTATCCCATATGACAATGAAAACTTGTTTACTTATAACAGCTTGATACATCCTCAATTCGCCAATGACAGTACCATTTTGCTGTCGTACAATACGAACAGCTTCAGATTAGAAGATCATTTTGAGAATGCAGGTATTTACCGCCCCAGGTTCGCAAGAATCCCATTCGCTGAAATTTTTGACGATTAGTAAATTAATCATGTAACTTTGTTCATACATATGAACATATTAAAAATTAACTCATTGTCCTACGTAAAAACCATTTAGAGATTATGCCTTTCAATAAATTTCCGGCTGTAACCATAAAAGGGCATTCCTGCCATATAGGATGGAAGGAGATAGCTTCCAAAATCAAAGAGCATATCAATAGTAGCGCTGAATCAGATATTACGATTGCCATAGAATGTTATCACGGTGTGAACATAGAGTTGGTAGGGGGCATGCTTCAATCCGAACTAAGCCCTGGTCTAACAGTTCACACAAAAGATCTGATGAAAAGCCCTGAAGAAATAGAGGAGCTTACTCACCCAGATGTAACGGATGATCGCATTTTCGGATATATTTCCCGGTTGAATATTGAAGATTTTCTTGACGATAAAAAAGTATCTGAGGTTCTATCTCTTTGCTCAAAAAGGAACGGATTAACACTGGTAATTGGGCCGGGAGCATCTTTGGTATGTCCCGATTCCCATTTGATCATATATGCTGACATGGCACGCTGGGAGATTCAAATGCGCATGCGCAAAAACCAAGTTGTAAATCTTGGATTAAACAATGCTGATGAGCCATTCGAGACTCAGTACAAAAGAAGCTTTTTTGTAGACTGGCGTGTTTGTGACAGATTAAAAAAGAGAATAAGGCACAAAGTTGATTATTGGCTCGACACCAATGCTGAAACTCCGAAAATGGTCTCTGGAGAAACTTATGAAGCTGCTTTGAAGGAAACACTCTCGCGTCCTTTTAGCGTTGTGCCATTTTTTGATCCTGGCCCGTGGGGAGGGCAATGGATGAAAGAGAAATTTGACCTGGATAAGGAACAAAAGAACTTTGCCTGGGGGTTCAACTGTGTTCCTGAGGAAAATAGTCTTTTGCTTCAGTTTGGAGATTGTCTTTTTGAAACACCTTCAATTAACCTGGTATTATTTCACTCCAAAGCCTTGATGGGAGATAATGTGTACGCCCGGTTTGGAGATGAATTCCCCATCAGGTTCGATTTTCTTGACACAATGGATGGCGGAAACCTGAGCTTGCAAGTGCATCCGCTTACCGAGTATATCCAGGAGAAATTTGGCATGCATTACACGCAGGACGAAAGTTACTACATGCTCGATGCTAAGCCAGGAGCCCAGGTTTATTTGGGCGTAAAAAAAGAAGCAGATAAGGATGAATTGTTTTCTGATTTGAGAGAATCTCAATCCACTGGAAAAGAATTCGATGCAGATAAATTCACTGTTTCGTGGGACGCTAAGAAACACGATCATTTTTTGATCCCTGCAGGAACTATTCATTGCTCGGGAAAAGACTCTGTTGTCCTTGAAATCAGCGCTACTCCATATATTTTCACTTTTAAGTTATGGGACTGGGGGCGATTAGGAATGGACGGAAAACCAAGACCAATCAATATTGATCACGGAGAGCAGGTCATTCAGATGGATCGAGATGAAGACTGGGTAAAAAGAGAACTGGTGAATAAAATAGATCAAGTGGCCAGCGGAGATGGCTGGAGAGAAGAGCGCACCGGGTTGCACAACACAGAGTTTATAGAAACCAGAAGACATTGGTTTAAGAAACCTGTTTTACACAAAACAGAAGCTACGGTACACGTCATCAGCCTTGTAGAAGGAGATCAGGCTATGGTAGAAAGCCCAAGCCACTCATTCGAACCTTTCATTGTCAATTATGCTGAGACATTTATTATCCCTGCAAATGTGGACCAATACATCATCAGACCTCATGGCACGAGCGAAGGAAAAGAAATAGCCACAATCAAAGCTTATGTAAGAAGCTGATTGTTACCCCCAACCTAAAACCGAAAACATGAATCACTCCAAGAATTACATATATAAAGTTTCCATGGTCGCCGCTTTGGGCGGTTTGTTGTTTGGTTATGATACTGCTGTGATAGCCGGTGCTATAGGCTACCTTCAAACCAAATTTGAGCTGACCGCAGCTATGACAGGCTGGGCGGCATCCAGTGCGATTTGGGGCTGTGTTTTAGGAGCTGTTGTTGCTGGCTATTTCAGTGACCGGTTTGGTCGAAAAAAAATCCTAATCATTACAGCTGTTCTGTTCGCCATATCAGCAATTGGTTCGGCCATTCCCAACTCATTGACTGAATTTGTGATAGCAAGGTTTATAGGAGGAGTGGGCGTGGGAGCAGCATCTATGCTTGCTCCATTATATATATCAGAAATAGCTCCAGCCCACCTTCGAGGCACTTTGGTGACCATGTACCAGTTGGCCATTGTGATTGGGATCAATATCATTTATTTCGTGAACATGAAGATTGCTGCGGCCGGAGGTGAAGCATGGAATGTAGATATCGGCTGGAGGTATATGCTGGGTTCAGAGCTTATTCCGGCAGCACTGTTCCTGTTGATGTTGTTGTTCGTGCCTGAAAGCCCAAGGTGGATGACCAAGGCCGGAAAAGAAGATGGAGCACTCAAAACCCTGGAAAAAGTAAATGGTTTGGAGCAGGCTCAGAAGGTACTGAAGGAGATCAAAGAAGCTCTTACAGAAGAAAAAGGAACAATCAAAGAACTGTTTACTTCTAATTATCGACTGGCTTTGATTGTTGGAGTGGTCTTGGCCTTGTTCTCACAAATTACAGGTATCAACGCCATAATCTATTTTGCTCCCGAGATTTTCAAAAGTGTAGGATTTGGAACTGATAGTGCCCTTCTACAAACTGTGATTATCGGTTCTGTGAATACCGTGTTTACATTTGTGGCAATAGCGTTGATAGATAAGGCGGGTCGTAGAGCTTTGCTTTTGTGGGGCGTGTCAGGAATGGCCATTTGCCTGCTCGGTGTAGGTTTCATGTTTCACTATGAAGTTAACTCAGGGCCATGGCTACTGATTTTCATTCTGGGTTTTGTGGCATGCTTTGCGGCCTCTTTAGGGCCTATTCCCTGGGTTATCATGTCAGAAATTTTTCCAACAAAAATCAGAGGAATGGCCATGTCCATCGCCACTTTCGTACTGTGGATAGGAGTGGTGATGATTACTCAACTCACTCCTATGCTCCTCGAAGGCGCTGGCGGGGCTGTCACCTTTTGGATATTCATGGTCAATGCCATTATACTTGTGCTTTTCACTTATAAAATGATTCCTGAGACCAAGGGCAAAACGCTGGAAGAAATAGAGCACGCCTGGAAATCAGGGTTTTAACAACGTGATTGATAAACCGACCATTCTAACATTAGATGCGGGTGGCACAAACTTCGTGTTTTCTGCCATGCGCAACCGAAAACTCTTGGTAGAGCCCATTGTCAGACCAGCTCAGGCTCATGATTTGGATTTGTGTATCAAAGAATTGGTTTCTGGTTTTGAAAACATAAGATCGCAACTCGATCACAGCCCTCATGCGGTGAGCTTTGCTTTTCCTGGTCCGGCGGATTATGAACATGGTATTTTAGGCAACCTTCCCAACTTTGCAGCATTCAATGGAGATGTGCCTCTGGCTGCTATACTGGAACATCATTTGAAAATCCCTGTTTTCATCAACAATGATGGAGATCTTTTTGCTTTTGGAGAAGCCACATCAGGTTATTTACCCTGGCTCAATGACAAATTAGCTGAAGCCAATAACCCCAAACGGTTCAAAAATCTAATTGGAATTACGCTTGGTACTGGCGTAGGAGCCGGAATTGTTATTAATGGCCAGTTACTCAGAGGCGACAATACTTGCGCTGCTGAGATTCATAATATGTCTAACTATTCGAATCTCAAATGGAACTGTGAAGAAAGCGTGAGTACGAGAGCGATTCAACGCATTTATGCGGAAGCTTCTGGTCACCCTTTTAATGCCAATTTACTCCCAGGAGATATTTACAAGATAGCTACAGGCGAAAAGTCAGGAAACCGTGAAGCAGCTATCAACTCATTTGAAGCTTTTGGCAAAGCCCTGGGCAATGTGATTTGTGATGTGGTCACATTAATTGATGGGATAGTGGTTTTAGGGGGAGGTATTACGGCCGGTTGGGATTTATTCGGAGCTCATGTCATGGCTGAAATAAACAAGGTATTCGAAGACTTTAAGGGCGATCAAAACCCCAGACTTTCGGTACGGCTATATGATCTAAATGATGAACAAGAGTTTAATAAATTTCTAATAGGCAATCAAAAGACCGCCCAAGTTTACGGAACAGAAAAGACCATCTCCTTTGATGGTGAACCGCGAGTGGGTTTGGGTATTTCCAGGCAGGGCGCCAGCCGATCTATCATGTTGGGGGCATATGACTATGCCGTTTCGAGATTAGGTTGATTCTATTCAACCTTAATATCATACTTCCGCAGCAATCCGGGCAGTTCCTCCAAAGCAAACTCTGCTTTCTTAATTTTATTATTTTCTGGGTCAATGTTGAAGTTGGTGGCGGAACTCAAGTCGGCTGATTGTAGATTAGTGCGACCAAAGGCTGCTCCAGATAAATCGCAGTTTATGAACCGAGCTTTGGTAAGATTACTTTCAGTAAATTCTACTTCATGCAAACTGCAATCTTTAAAGACGGTGTTTTTCAGACTCAATTGATAAAAGGAGCTAAGGTTTAAAATGCAATTCTCAAACCTCATCTCCAGCAAGAACTTATTACAATCCTCAAAATGCAACCCCAACATTTTACACGAGTTGAAAGACACATTTTTAAAAGCGGTATTGGACAGCTTGATAGTGGAGAGATCACAATTCACAAATTCACAATCTACAAATATTATATCGGCTAAGGTGCTAGCCGATAGGTTGCAGCCGTCGAAAACGCATTCTTCATATTCACCTTTGCTCAAAGGAGTTGAGGAGAAGTCCTGAGATTTAAAATGCTGTCCTTCGAAGTAGTCTTCAGCCATATTTTATGCTTTTTGGCGTGAAGGTAAAAAACACGAATGTAAATTGTTACGAGACTTGATGTTTGCTAGGAATCTATTAGTTCCTCAATATCCAGTGAGTTAAAAAAACGCATGGCGTCCGGATTGCGAATTGACTCCTCGTTTATCCCTTTAGCGTCTTTCATTCCCATCAAAACCTTCTTCACCGGAACTTCCATTTTCTTACCACTGAGCGTATATGGTAGGTCTGATACCTCTATGATTTTGTCAGGAACATGCCTGGGAGAGCATTCATGTTTCAGCGCAGACTTGATAGTTTGAGAAAGCGTATCCAAATCCGACACTTCGTTTTTCACAATGAAAAGGGGCATAAAATCTTCACCATTTTCCAATTCCAGGTTCACAATCAGGCTATCCTTTATACCTTCAATTTTGTTTAACACTGTATAAATCTCGGCTGTGCCAATTCTAATCCCTTTTCTGTTCAAAGTGGCATCAGATCTACCTTGTATGATCAGACTGCCGTCTTCAAACACCTTAATCCAGTCGCCGTGGCACCAGCTGCCTTCGAATTTTTCAAAGTAGCTTTCTGTATATCTTTTGTGATTGTGATCATTCCAAAAATAGATGGGCATAGAGGGTATTGGCTTGTCGATAACCATTTCTCCCAGTGAATTGATAACAGGTTTACCTTCATCACCAATAGCGTTGAGACTGCAGCCCAGCGCTCTGCCCTGGATGTTCCCCTTAATCACAGGTGCATATGGCACACCGCCAACGAAAGCTGTGCACACGTCGGTTCCGCCACTCATGGAGCACAACCAAACCTCTTTTGAAACCGATTTATAAACCCAGTCAAATGCCTCTGGAGGTAGTGGTGCTCCTGTCGATCCTATGGATCTAAGCTCTGTTAGGTCATGTTCTTTTTTTGGTTGCAAATCCGCTTTCATACAGGCCGTCAGAAATGGGGCACTTGTCCCAAAATGATGGATGGGTAGTTTAGCCGCAAAATCCCAAAGTAAATTGAGTCCATTATAGCCAGGGCTTCCATCGAAGAGGACGGCCGTTGCTCCAGCGAGCAGACTTGCCTGCAAAAAATTCCACATCATCCAACCTGTAGTAGTGAACCAAAAGAAGTTTTCACCTGGCTTTACATCATTGTGAAAATGCATGTATTTGAGATGCTCTAGTAGCACCCCGCCGTGGGAATGTGTGATAGCTTTTGGTTTACCCGTGGTGCCGGATGAGTACAAAACCCATATCGGGTGGTCGAATTCTACAGGCTCAAATGCGAGTATTGAGGGTCTCTGATGTAGAGCCTCCTGCCATAGGTACGAATTGGGCAATGACGATTTGCTAGTACCTTCATCTATATAGGGGATCAATACTGTATTTCGAATCGAAGGAATCAGTTTTTGAATTTCCTTGGCCTCATCCAGTCTGCTGTGCTTTTTCCCGTTATAGACATACCCATCGGTAGCTATAAGTAGCTTCGGCTCTATTTGCGCAAAGCGATCAATCACGGTGCTTACGCCAAAGTCAGGTGAACAGCAGGACCAAATCGCCCCAAGTGAGTTGGTAGCCAAAAACGCAACAATTGTCTCTGGGATATTGGGTAAAAAACCTGCTACACAATCACCTTTTTTAATACCGGAAGAAAGCAGAAAGGACCTGAAAGCAGCAACGTCACTTTCAAGCTGCTGCCAGGAAATACTGATATGAGGTTTGCCCTCAGATTTGAAAACCAACGCAGGCCGCTCCGATGATTTATTGCGAAAAATGTGCTCCGCATAATTAAGTTTAGCACCCTCAAACCACTTTGCCCCAGGCATTTTCCCGCTTAATACCGAGCTATATGCACCTGAGTGATTGATAATGTCAAAATACTTCCAAATGCTTTTCCAAAATTCAGCAACATTTTCAGCTGACCACTTCCATAAGTCTTGATAACTCGAAAAATGCAGGTTCTTTTCCTCGCTGAGCCAACGTTCGTATTTCTTCAGGTTAGACTTTTCAACGAATGACAGAGAAGGAGTCCAAAGGACTTCTGGGGTGGGGTGCAACATGTAATGAGGTTTTTTATATTTGATCCACTATCATCAACGTGGCAAGTGCTTTTAGTGTTTGCCCGTCGTGAAGCAAGTCTTTTCCAAGTTGGTGAAGCCCATCTTTGATCATATCTCTTTGTGTCTCATACTCCAGAAACAATTCCTTTACGGTCAGGCTGAGTTTTGCTTTTTCCACATCATCCATGCTTGGCAGACGTTCAACACTTCCAAGTCTGGAGAGCTCATTTTGTGTTAGGATATTACTGTTTCTTATGCTTTGAGAAAGACCTTCTACACCTACACCTTTGGTGGCTGATAAGTCAGACATTTTAAATAGGGAATTGCCTGAGGCACGGCTATACCAATCGGCTCCCATACGCGAGATTAAATCAAGCTTGGTAGTGTCTGGCAAACCGTCTGCACCAAGAAAATGAGGTTTGATATGCATCATTTGCACACGGCATATTACCAGGTTTCCCGCACCGCCCTGATCGCCTAGCTCTATGACCTGATCTACAGTGCACTCAAATGAGGCAGGAGCCTCCAACACACGTGGAGGTTGTACTTTTTCAGACGCAATAGGAGTGAAGCCTGTCTTGTCAAATTCATTCACCCCCTTTTTGTACTCAAGGCTAGTTTCATACATACGCTGAGCTATTGGGTAATTCACTATGTTGATGACAACCTCGGCCACTTCTTTCACATTTTCATAACTATGTTTAGTCGTGTTATTCTTACCTCTTCTGGCTGGTGAAAAAATCAGCACGGGTGGATTGGCTGAAAACACATTGAAAAAGCTAAATGGGCTCAGATTTACATTGCCGTCTTTATCAATAGTGCTGGCAAGTGCAATAGGACGAGGAGCTACGCAAGCCAGTAGATGTTGATGAAGGTCTTTGGTTGATAAAGATGAAGGGTCAATGCTTTTAAATTCCTGATCCATTTTTTGGGCGTAATTTGTTGATAATAATAAAACCTCAAATTGGTTCAAAAACCCCAAAAAAGCTACATAAATTGATCAAAATCCTTGGTACGAATTATTGTTTTTCCACCAGAACTCCTTCGGCAATCAAAGCATACTCTGTGTATGATTTGGTGGAGTCAAACTCTTCACCAGCATCTTCGGCATAATGCCTCGCCATATCCGGACTCAAATCCTTTTTGAATAACTCACCTTCTACAACCACCGAACTTCCGGATATGTCTTTCGGTACGAAAAATTCATAGTCTTTGAATGTGACGCGAATGGGAGTTCCATTGCCATTTTTTAGTGTCATCCAACATCCTTTGGCCTGGCATACCTGATCCACTGTTGCAATTAACTTGATGGATGTCGTTTCTTCCGAATTAATTTCCGTCAAAATCCCGACAGGTTGAGCCGTCTCGGCATTGATTTGTGCACCATAGGATTGATATTCTTTCTCTGTACTACAAGAGATTGAAATCACGAAGAGTGCCAAAAGAAGTAGGTTGGAAGTTTTCATACCGCTAATTTATTCAAATAAGCCAGAACTCAAATAACGCTCTCCAGTATCACAGACTATAAAAACAATTACGCCTGATTCTATCTCATTTGCCACCTGAAGTGCCGCGGTAAGAGCACCTCCGCTACTCATTCCTGAAAGAATAGACTCCTCTTTGGCCAACCTTATGGCCATGTCAGTAGCTTGATCCTGCGTTACGTCGATCACACGATCTACTCTCTCAGGTTCAAAAATTTTGGGTAAAAACTCAGGCGACCACCTTCTGATGCCGGGAATACTGGAACCGTCCGTAGGCTGTGTGCCCACGATCTGTATGTCTGGATTTTTTTCCTTTAAATATCTACTCACCCCCATAATAGTACCTGTGGTACCCATAGCAGACACAAAGTGTGTTATTTTCTCTTCAGTATCCCTCCAAATCTCAGGGCCGGTGGTTTTGTAGTGCATCCCATAATTATCCGGATTGGCAAATTGGTTGAGCATGAAATAGCCTTTTTTTTCGGCCATTTCCTCAGCCAGCTCTCTGGAGTATTCAATGGTTTTGTCAGCAGGAGTGAGGATAACTTCCGCGCCGTATGCCCGCATTACCTGGATTCGCTCTGCCGTGGAGTTTTCCGGCATGATGAGTGTCATGTTAAGCCCGGCAGATTGAGCTATCATAGCCAGTGCTATACCCGTATTGCCGCTTGTTGCTTCTACCAGTTTATCACCTCTTTTAATATCACCTCTTTTTAGAGCTTCTGATATCATTCCATAGGCAGCCCTGTCTTTTACGCTTCCGCCAGGATTTTGACCTTCCAATTTGGCGTATATAGTGACACCCCGTTTGGTATTGATGTTGGCAACTTCCACAAGTGGAGTATTGCCTATTAAATCGCTTATCCGCATGATTAATTTTGCTTGACTATGATTAGGTCTTGCTTGTCTTCACTGTGCATTTCAGCTTTGTAATAGATACGTGAGTTTTCCGGGATACTTTTGGTGAGCCAGACGTTTCCACCTACCACTGAGTGATTCCCTACGGTTGTGTTTCCTCCCAGGATTGTAGCGCCAGCATAGATCACCACATGATCTTCTATGGTAGGATGCCTTTTGACCTTAGCATCCTCCTTATTGACACTCAGTGCCCCGAGCGTGACTCCCTGGTATATTTTCACCCAATTTCCGATTATCGTAGTTTCTCCTATTACTATTCCCGTTCCATGGTCTATGCAAAAGTAGGCTCCAATCTGCGCCCCCGGGTGAATGTCTATCCCCGTCTTGCTGTGTGCGTTCTCAGTAATGATTCGTGGCAAACTTTCGATTTCGAGTTGTAGCATCAAATGAGCAAAACGATGCGCCGCTATGGCGTAAAACCCAGGATAACTGCGAATCACTTCTGCATGACTTTGCGCAGCAGGATCACCCTTAAAAGTCGCTTCAACATCTTTTTGAAGAGAATCATAAACCTCAGGCAACCTTTCAAAAAACACTTCAACCTTGTTTTCAGAATCTTCACACAAAACCAGAATCTTCATTTGTTTTCTGAGCGAATCAAATGCAAACTCCAACTCTTTTACATCAGAGATGGGAGTAGTGCTGAAATTGGGAAATAACACGCCCATGAGCTTATCGAAAAACTCAATGATTTGTTTGCTGGGAGGGCACTCCGGACATTCTGTGTGCGCCTGAAAAACCCGATTAATAAAATTATTGCTCATGAATTAGCTTTGAAATGCAAGTCTAAACCTCAACGCTAACAAAACTAAATATGTTCAGCATAGATGCCTTCATTTTCTGATCTAATATAATTGCTTCATTGCATGGCACAGCTACTGAATGAATCATACAATGATGCCAAATATCGCCGTGGTATTTCCAAGCTTGCCAGAATTGTGGATAGCTTGTTTATAAATAGGTGCAAAACTATGGTATTTCCAGGTGCAAAAGTGGTGGAGAAGTGGGGGATCGAATCCTTTGCAAATATCATTTATACTTCTACCTTAGAACTACCAATTGAGGGATATGAAGCTGAAACTTCGGTTCCCGGGCAGATGAAAGGAAGACAATAGGACGCTACGGCACCTAATTTCGAAGTTCGGAAAGCTCGTCACAGAGAAGATTCGGATACCCGAGGGGGCTCTGAGAGGCATCAAAACAGTAGATTGGCACAAACTTCGCGCTACGGCGAGAAGCAAGTGAAAAGGGTGAATTCGTAAAGAAGGCACCCTTTTTTGTTTTTACCCTTCTCATTCTGACACAAATCACAATCCATCGGAACTAATCATTAACTTTAAAGTTATTCATTCATAACCAGTCAAATCAAAACGTGTTAACATGAAATTAATGACAACTAAAGTTGCCCTTACTATGCTTTCATTGGCGATCCTATTCGGATGCGGTCAGGGCAAAAAAAAATCAGAAGAGACCTCTAATGAGGAAATGAAAAGCACCATTACGCTAACAAAAGCCCCTGCTTCTCCTCAATATCCCGATGCGCAGCTTACAAAAAGTGATGTAATCATCACCGATCAGGATTCAACATTTGCGGTGGATTACAGCTTTGAGGTAGCCAATTATGAACTTGGTGTACAAACAACTGACGCAGAAACACGAGGAATTGCCAATTCAGGAAAGGGTCAGCACATTCACTTTATAGTGAATAATGGACCTTATTCCGCTCATTACATGCCAGGAGTGTCAAACACCCTTGATGAAGGTAATTATGTCGTTTTGGCTTTTCTGTCCAGATCATATCACGAAAGTGTCAAGAGCCAGGGTGCTTATTATGTAGAAAACCTTACTGTTGGAGAGGTGGACGCAGATTCGGTTGACCTCAACGCTCCACATCTGTTTTTCAGCCGACCAAAAGGCACTTACAAAGGCGCTGATACTGAAAAGCTTATGCTGGATTTCTACTTGTTGAATACGGATTTGTCTGCCGACGGAAATAAAGTAAAAGCAACTATCAATGGTGAAGAGTTTACCATCGAGGAATGGGCACCATACTATATCGAAGGGTTGGACAAAGGAGAAGTCTCCATCAAACTAGAATTGATCGATGCTAATGGAAATGCCGTTCCTGGTCCTTTCAATGTTGTGGAAAGGAAAGTGACGCTGGCGGAGTAGTAGCTAAAGATTTATAAATGATTTAAAAAACCTGATCTTCCGATCAGGTTTTTTTGTTGACGGCTGGAGAAAAAAGGAACTTCATTTTATTGTCCATTTCTGAGAAATGAATTCGTCATAAATAAAAAAAGGGCTAACATATGACTGAACAAAGAAAGCTATTCGATGAGATAAGGGATAAGTTCATTTCTGATTTCCCAAAGGTCAAAGCAGGTAAAATGATGAGTTCAGATGCGATTCATTTTGATGCCAAAGTTTTTGCGTTTATCTCAAGAAAAGACAAAATGGTCTTCAAGCTAGGTAAAGACTTTAATATACATCAATTTGATTATCCCGTAACTCCGTTTAGTCCATTCAAGACCAAAGCTCCGCTTTCTGGGTGGTACGAAGTAGATTATGAATACCATCATAGATGGGAAGAGATGACACACTTATCACTTGAACTTATAAATCCCTGATCATGAAAATCATAGACAAGAAGTTTTCAGAATTCTTTACGGAACTCAAAAACAACAATAATAAAGAATGGTTTCATGCCAATAAGAAACGCTACGAGCAGTCTGTCAAGGAGCCTTTTCATTTATTGATTGAAACGCTAATCGCACCAATACAATCCATTGACCCTGCTATTCCAGATACAGTCAGGGAGATTTTGATGCGAATCAACAGAGACATTAGATTTTCTAAGGACAAAACTCCTTACAACAACATGATGAAAGCCAACTTCACCCCGGAAGGTAGAAAGTCTGGCAATCCGGGATTTTATCTCGGCATCAGCGCTAGTGATGTACACATGGGAGGTGGGCTGTACCAAGCTTCTTCAGCCGACCTGAAGAAAATTCGGAGGTTTATGGTCTCCAACATTGAGATGTGCAAACAGGTATTTGAATCAAAGAAGGTTAAGGAGGCATTTGGAGATGTAAAAGGGGAGAAGGCAAAGCGGATTGACAAGGAGCTGTCACTTCATGTTGCAGAATTGCCCATTCTTCAAAATAAGCAGTTCTTCTATATGAAGAAAGTCGCCATTGAGGATTTTCTAAAAGTGGATCAAGTTCAAATGATTACAGATCATTTTATCACGGCTTCAGAAGTGCACAGATTTTTGATGCAAGCGTTACATTAAACCTGTCCGATACCGGTCATAATATTCATTAATTCCGATCACATTTTCAACATTGTACCAATCCATGGTGTAGTTGCCTATCTTATAATTATTTCCTTTTAAGGCATTCAAATAACTTTTTGACTGTCTTGGAAGGGATTTTTAAAAAGGTTACATTTTTTGGCATAATATTTTTAGTCCTTCTTTCGAATTTAAGAAAAGACGAGTCATATGCTCAGAAACTACTTCAAAATTGCTTTCAGAAATCTCACAAAACACAGTTTTTATTCTGTGATCAATATACTCGGTTTATCCATTGGACTGACGTGCTTTTTGTTCATAGCTCTATTTGTGAAAGATGAGCTCACATACGACACTCATTTCAAAGATTCTGAGCGTATCTACAGGACAGACTTCACAGGAATGATCAATGGAAATGAGATAGTGGCAGCACTGATGTGCTCTCCTGCGGCTAAATCAGTGAAGGAAACCTTTCCCGGAGTAGAGGATGCATTCAGATTTAGAGGTACCGGCAACTGGTTTGTGAAAAAAGCGGATACGCAAGATGTTTTCAAGTTTGAAGGAACTGAAGTTGCATATGCGGATGATAATTTCTTCTCCTTCTGGTCCAAAGATTTGATTTATGGCAATCGGGAAACATGCCTCCTGGACCCTAAGACTCTGGTATTGGACCAATCCACCTCAAAGAAGATTTTTGGCGATGTGAACCCTGTAGGCGAGACACTACTTCTTGACAATAAACATACCTACAAGGTAGGTGGCGTCTATGAAGACCTCCCGAGGAATTCCCATTTTCACTACAACATCATGCTCACGCTCAAAGACCATTCAGAGTATGATCAGCCAGTGTGGATGAGTTTCAACTTCAACACTTATCTGAAATTTCGTGAAGGAACCGACATACAAACCTTTTCTACCGACCTACCTAAATACATGGAATCCAAGTTTGGACCCGACCTCCAAAAATTTATGGGTACTACTTATGAAGAGTTTCTTGAAGCCGGAAATAGTGCTGAGTTTAGTCTAACTCCTTTATCCGATATTCACCTAAAGTCTAATAAACTCGGCGAAATAGAGCCAAATGGCGATATCAAGTATGTTTATATCTTTTCTGCCATAGGAGCATTTATCCTGCTGCTGGCCTGTATCAATTTCATGAATCTGGCTACAGCCAGATCTGCTGGGCGAGCCAAAGAAGTGGGTCTTCGCAAGGCTATGGGAGCGGTAAAGACTCAGCTGATCGGTCAGTTTTTGTCTGAAGCCATCATCATCAGCTTGCTCTCTACAATCATTGCCTTTTTTCTAGCTGGGGTACTGTTGCCTTATTTCGAAACAGTTTCAGGCAAAAGTCTGGTAGATTCAGACCTCTTGTCTCTTGATTTTGTGTTCATCATGTTTGGGGTGGCGCTTGTCTCTGGCTTATTGGCCGGCAGCTATCCGGCCTTCTATCTATCCGCCTTTAAACCCGTAGAAACGCTAAAAGGACGTCTCAACTTAGGATTGAAAAGTGGCGGACTCAGAAGCGTATTGGTTGTCTTTCAGTTTGTGGTATCCATTGCCATGATCATCGGTACATCTGTAGTTTATGATCAGTTGAGTTTTATTCAGAACAAGAAACTTGGGTTTACCAAAGATCAAGTGATCGCGGTTGACGATATCTGGATTTTGGACAAGCAGCGCGAAGCTTTCAAGGAGGAAGCCATGCGCAACTCTCAGATAGCATCGGGCTCGCTTACATCATTTGTTCCGATCGGTTCGGTAGGCAATAACAACGCATACTGGCCAGGAGAAGGGTTTAATACGGAAAACACATATGTATTTAACAACAGAAGTGTGGATTACGATTATGTAGAAACTCTCCAAATGAACATTGTGGCAGGAAGAAACTTCTCCAAAGATTTCGCTACCGACAGCCTTACCATTTTGGTTAATGAAGCTTTGGTGAAAGCTCTGGGTATAGACGACCCGATAGGGTTTACACTCAGTACATTCGCAAACTTTAATGGAAGTCAGGAGGTGATTAGCTACAGGATCATAGGTGTGCTGGAGGACTTTCATTATGAATCAATGAAGGCTGAGATTGATCCTGTTCTTTTCAACCTTAGCCCCTCAGGAGGTGGTGTCGCCGTTTTTAGAGTGACGACCAGCGACCTGGATGAGGTAGTTGCTTCTCTGAGGTCAGCATGGAATAGTTTTGCTGCAGGTCAGCCATTCGAATATTATTTTCTAGATCAAAAATTTGACAATCAATATCGCTCAGAACAACGTATAGGTCAGGTCTTTGTGGTCTTTGCCATGCTTGCCATTTTTATAGCTTGTCTGGGGCTTTTCGGGCTGGCATCTTTCACTGCAGAGCAGCGCATCAAAGAAATAGGAATCCGCAAGGTGCTGGGAGCTTCCGTTACCCAAATCGTGAATATGCTATCCTGGAACTTCATGAAACTGGTGGGGATAGCCTTCATTTTTGCGGCTCCACTGGCCTACATCGGTATGCGGTCATGGCTCGATGATTTTGCCTATCGCACAAATTTGAAAATTTGGATTTTCGTGCTGGCAGGTCTGGTAGCCTTGATCATAGCCTGGCTCACTATGGGATTTCAAGCATGGCGAGCAGCACGGTCCAACCCAGCCAACTCATTAAGAAACGAATAGCATGCAACCTTTGACCTTAGTTTAACATCTTATAGTAAAAAAACCAACCTGCCTATGCTACGCAATTACTTCAGAGTCGCCATCAGAAGTCTTCTCCGACACAAGTTTTATTCCATCTTAAACATACTGGGCCTCACTATAGGCATGGTTTGCTTTATGATGATTTCGCTTTTTGTTCTGGACGAGCTTTCTTATGATCGGTTTCACAAAGATGCAGACCGCATCTTTAGGGTAGACTTCATGGCACAACTAAACGGTGAGGCTATAGAGTCATCCAATACGGGTGCGCCTATGGCCAAGGCTCTGAAAGAAGATTACCCGGAAGTGGAAGATGCAACCAGACTCAATGCAACCGGCAATTGGTTTATCAAAGAAAAAGGGACTACCAAAACCTTCAAGGAAGAACATGTACTAATGGCTGACCCCAATTTCTTTGACTTCTTCACAGTGGAATTGATCTATGGTGACCCCAAAACTTGCCTTGAGCGGCCAAACACCCTTGTGATGGATAGGAGCACGGCACGCAAAATGTTTGGCGATGTAAACCCGGTTGGCAAGATACTGGTGCTCGACAATCAGGACGACTATGAAGTGACAGGAGTCTATGAAGACCTGCCTGACAACTCACACTTTCATCAAAACATTTTACTTTCCATGGTCACTTTTTATCAGCCCTGGCAAAATGACGCATGGCTCAGCACCAATTACAATACTTATATCAAGCTACAGGAGGGTGTTGCCAAAGCGGACTTTGAACCTAAATTTACTGAGGTGATCGAAAAGTATTGCGCTCCGCTCATCATGCGTTATCTCAATATGAATTTGGAGGAGTTTGGTTCTTCGGGCAATCAATTGGCATTCAGCCTATTCCCCATGCAAGACATCCACCTCAAGTCGCACAAGCAAGATGAGATGGAAGCCAATGGCGACATCAAATATGTCTATATCTTTTCGGCTGTAGCCCTTTTTATTCTTGTGCTGGCCTGCATCAATTTTATGAACCTGGCCACAGCCCGGTCTGCCAATCGTGCCAAGGAAGTAGGCATTAGAAAAGTGATGGGAGCATTCCGAAAGCAACTTGTGTCGCAGTTTATATCTGAGGCCGTCATGCTTACTTTTATCTCTTGCTTGCTTTCATTCTTTCTGGCAGCCTTGCTACTGCCAAACTTTGGTGAGCTTGCAGCAAAATCATTTGCACTCGCTGAGCTTATCAGGTGGGAGTTTGTAGCGCTCATGGCTGGACTTGTGCTTATTGTGGGGCTTTTCGCTGGCAGTTATCCTGCGTTCTATTTATCCGCATTCAGACCCGCTCAGGTATTGAAAGGTAAGGTGCGTCAGGGTATGAAAAGTGGTCCGATTCGCAGCGCCCTGGTAGTATTTCAGTTTTCCATTTCTATCATCATGATCATAGGCACAGCTGTCGTTTTCGATCAGCTCGCCTTTATACAAAACAAAAAACTGGGCTTTGAAAAAGATCAGATATTGATGGTCAATGATGCGTGGATTTTAAGAGACAAAGCCGAGGCTTTCAAAAATGAAGTCAAGAGAAGTAGCAATATTGTGGACGCCACTTTGGCCAGCTTTACACCCGTAAACAATGTTGGAAATTCTGATGTACACCACAAAGATCCTGTTGCCACGGCAACAAACAGTATTGTGATCAATCAGGCGTGGGTGGACTACAACTACCTGGACGTGATGGGCATGGAAATGGCCGATGGCCGTTTCTTCTCCAGGGATTTTGGCAATGACAGCTCCGCATGCGTGCTCAACGAAGCTGCGGTGAAAGCATTCGGTTACAAGAACCCAATCGGAGACAAGCTTTATCACGCCAACGATGGCCCTGATGGTGAATTGGTCATGGAAGGAAGCACCATTGTAGGGGTGGTCAAAGACTTTCATTATGCTTCACTTAAAGAGAAAATTGGTCCGCTTGTAATCCGACTGGGACATGGCAATGGTTTTGCCTTGTTCAAAGTAAAAGGCCAGAAGGTGCAGTCCACGATTGAGTCCATTTCCAATACATGGGATGAGTTCGCTCCGGGTCAGCCTTTCTCCTACACATTCATGAATCAGCGTTTCAACTCCATGTATGAAGCCGAACAAAAAGTAGGAGAGATCTTTACCGTTTTTGCTGTGCTTGCCATCTTCATAGCCTGCCTGGGACTATTCGGTCTGGCTGCCTTCACCGCAGAGCAAAAGACCAAAGAGATAGGTATCAGAAAAGCCCTGGGAGCATCCATCGCCAGCATAGTCACCTTGCTCTCAAAAAACTTTATCAAGCTGGTTTTAATATCATTTGTCATCTCTATTCCGGTATCATACTTCGCCATGAAAGAGTGGCTCAATGATTTTGCCTACCGTACGGACATCAAGCCAATGACTTTTGTGATAGCAGGAGTGGTGGCATTTGTAGTGGCGTGGGTTACCATGAGTTTCCAAAGCTGGAAAGCCGCACGAGTCAACCCCGTGAAGTCACTCAGAGATGAGTAGGGTAGCTTAGAAGGAGGGGCCTCTTTCTATGCCGCTAACTTGATCATGTCAGAGGTTATACAAGGAAAAATATGTCAAACTATGCACATCTCACAAGCCGAGTAAGGTTCAAAAAAAAGGGTGACATTTCTGTCACCCCTCTGAAAAAGAGAAACTACCAAACAAACTACCTTTTGATTATTCGCTGGTTAGATAGAAGTCCATTGATTTCCGTTCTCACAAAGTATATTCCTTTGTCAAACTGGCTGGTATTAAACGTTACCGTATGTTCACCCGCCGGCAAGTAGTCAACATATTTGTTGATCATCTGACCATTTAAGTGGTAAATGGAAACACTCAATTGACCTGCTTCTTCAGATACAAGTTTGAGGTTTAGTGCATCCTGAACAGGGTTTGGATAAAATATCAGAGAATGACTCCACTCTAAAGTGGCTTCCGCATCATCATATACTGATCGGGCTCCCGAACCTGTGCAGGTTATATCATTGGCTGTGTCATCGTATGTAAGAGAACCTCCGGAAACCTGATCAACACAAAATCCAACGGTCACCCCACCTTGAGCCGTGGAAGAAGTGATGAAAGTCACCATTCCATTTGACCCGGTTGTGCCCGTCACGGATTCCGAAAATGAACCCGAAAAGGTTCCGGAGACAGTGGCTCCACTCACTACATTTTCAAAATTGTCATGAATGGTCACAGTAGCTGTTCCGCGTTTTGCTCCTTTTCCTGCATTTGCAGTACCTGTAGTTATACTCTGTACGTGCATGGTTGTGGCTGTGCCACCACCACTGCTCACCGTAACTGTCTGAGATTGGCTGTTGCTTAGCCCGCCATCATCCGTGACAGTCAATGTCACTGTATAATCCCCTGATGTTCCGTAGGTGTAGGTAGCCCTAGAGCCTGAAGCATTGCCTCCATCTCCAAAGTCCCAACTATAGCTGACAATTGACCCATCGGTATCCGAACTTCCCAACCCGTCCACATCTACTTGCAGATCAGTTGTGCTGTAGGTAAATGAAGCCGAAGGAGCCATGTTGCCACCACTCCCAGTATCAGCTTTGTAGCTATCAAAATTATCCCAATGATACGTGTCTCCGGTTAGGGAATTGGATGCGAATAAGATTATTATCTGATCGACACTTCCACTACTGGTCGTGGCATCCGGTTGATCCAAAAAATCAAACGCTATGCGCTCCCATGATCCATTTTGGGTTATTTTCCCGACATATCGGCTATGTCTACCTGATGGATAATTGGATGATGTGGCACTGGCACTGCTTTCAAGTTGTATGATAATTTCCGTGCCCACTGGAGCCTGAGTAAGTACGTCCATGTAAAACTTATCCGTACGGTCTGAGTAAAGGTCTGCATTGCCAATAGCGCCTGTGCCATAGGCTATTACATCATATTGTTCCTGATTGTTCCGAATATATTCGGCAGATATTGCTGATGTGTTGACCCCAGCAGGAGCAGGGTTGCTTACTTCGGTAAGTGCTCCTGTTGCCACATTTAATGTCACATTTGAGTTTTGATCAAAATTCTCGAAGCTAAAATCCAAAACATAATTGGGCTCTACAAGCACGTCGATAGCATATGACTTGGTGACACAATTGGTGACTACATCGCAGGTTACTTCACCTCCTGAAGTTCCCCAATCTATCGTCACAGATGAAGTGCCTGAGCCACTTGCGATAGTGGCTCCTACAGGAGCACTCCAGTTAAATGAAGATCCTCCGGGCGCGTTGCTTATCGTGTATATCTCACCTGAAGATTGATATGGTACGAGTCGATCGCCTGTAATTGAGGGGTTAAATCCTCCATCATAAACCCTTACATAGTCAACTTCCATTTGGCTTGGAAACGGAGTGGTGTTGTCTGGATCACCAGGGAGGTTTCCGCCTATAGCCAGATTTAACAACATATGCATGGAGTTGCCATTGTCAAAAGGCCAATTGAATGGAGAAACATCCGAGTCTGTAAGGGTTTGATATAAGACATCATCGACATACCAGCGAATCACACCGGGTTCCCACTCAATGGCAAACTCATGAAAGGCTTGGGTATAATCTGAATTGTATAGCTCAAATTTGGCTCCCTGAAACTGATTATTTGGATAGGGGTCACCATAATGAATGGTGCCAAAAACTTCTTCTTTGTGCTGGCCGAGGTATTCCATAATATCAATTTCTCCACTTTGCGGCCAACCACCATATGGTTCATTAGTTGACAGCATCCAAAATGCAGGCCAAAACCCTTGCCCTTCTGGAAGCCTCATGCTTGCCTCAAATCGGCCAAATGTAAAGTCAGCTAGATTTTTTGAGCGAATTCTGGCGGAAGTATATTTCTTACTTTGAACACGCTCTTTTTTTGCGATGATTTTCAGTGTTCCATTAGAAACGACAGCATTTTCAGCTTTATAATATTGCAGCTCGTTATTACCCCAGCCACAAATACCGTAAGAGCAGCCGTCACCGATCTGTGCTTCCCATTTGGTAAGATCCAAAGTGTTGCCGCTAAATTCATCACTCCACACCAGGGTTGGGCACTGCGCAGAGGCTGTCACATAGGTTAGAAATAAGACGCTTATTAAAGCATAGTGTTTAATAGTTTTCATCATGACGTTTTGATTAGGTTAAGCTCCGAAACTACCTTGCAATCGTTTTCATTGCAATTTTATCAATACATCATTCCTTTCATTGCATCATTTTAAGACTACATCATTAATACATCATTTTTCGGTTAAAAACACATTATAATGTGCTGTGATCAGGTTTGGATAAACTAATTCTCTTAAGAAAGTTTTATGCTTTTTATCGTGCTCAATTAAAAGAATACCCTTGCCTTCAGGTCTCTTAAACCATGCCGTCGGAGCGTGGATTTGTCGAAGATTAGCCAAATAAACCAGCGCAGCAATGTCTACCTCATACCGTCCTTGTGAGCGCAGCGTAACAATCTCATGACACCAGGCACAACCGTAATAGCAATGCAGCGCGGCAGTTTCATACAACAAGGAGATTCTCTCACCTTCGTGCCTCATGTTCGGAATGACGTTTACTAAACCGTCTTTGTGGCCAACCTGTGATATTTCCTTCATTCCTTCTTTTTTCATAATTTTAGTCATGATGAATTCAGGAAAAACGGTAGATGAATATCTCGAGAAGAGCGGCAATTGGCAGCCAGCACTCCGGCTAATTAGGGAGATCATACTCAGAACAGAACTGCACGAAACGATCAAGTGGGGTGCTCCGTGCTACACCCTGGATGGAAAACATGTGGCGGGTATCGTGGGCTTCAAGGAACACATGGCCATTTGGTTTTATCAAGGTGTATTTCTCGCAGATACTGAAGGTAAACTCATCAATGCGCAGGAGGGAGTGACCAAGGCCATGCGTCAGTGGCGGTTTACAGATATTGACGAGATACATCGGGATGCTGATCTCATCCATAAATACCTGCTGGAAGCCATAGAAAACCAGAAGCAGGGAAAAGAAATCAAACCCAAGAAAAAGGAATTGGTAATTCCCCCAGAGCTACAAGAGGTGCTCGATAAAAACTCAGGACTATCCGATTCATTCGAAGCATTTAGCAAATCTAAGAAGCGCGAGTTTTCCGAATTTATAGCAGAAGCCAAAAGAGCTGAAACCAAGCAATCACGTTTGGAAAAGATCATCCCGATGATCGCTAGCGGGGTAGGACTCCATGATAAGTATCGGTAGGACACTCCTTGACCTTCTTTCTTCTTCCGGTTCAAAATGACCTTATCCATTTCTCCAATTTCTGAAAACAAAAAAAAGCACCCTTTTGAGGTGCTTTTAGATACGGGGTTATCTTAAAATCAAGGTTTGAAGTTGATCTTTCTCATACGGAGAGAAAGAGGAGTAACCTCTACATATTCGTCTTTATTGATATACTCAAGTGCCTCTTCTAAGGAGAACTTCTTAGCAGGAGCTATTTTCATACTTGCATCTGTACCAGACTTCCTCATGTTGGTAAGCTGTTTTCCTTTTTGCACGTTTACCGCCAGATCATTTGCACGAGAGTGCTCACCAATTACCTGACCCACATACAACTCATCACCCGGATCAACAAAGAAAATACCTCTATCCTGAAGTTTATCTATAGAGTATGCCGTTCCGGGACCTGTATCCATAGAAACAAGCGAACCATTGAGTCTTTCAGGTATCTCACCTTTGAAAGGCTCATATCCATTGAATCGGTGCGTCATCACAGCCTCACCACCTGTGGCAGTTAGTACTTGATTTCTCAAGCCAATCAAGCCCCTAGCCGGAATGTTGAACTCCAAATGCTGAATGTCACCTTTTGGCTCCATTACAGTTAGTTCACCTTTTCTTTTTGTTACCAATTCGATGGCCTTACCAGACACATCTTCAGGCACATCGATCACAAGGTGTTCGATAGGCTCATGCTTAGCACCATCAACCTCTTTATAAATAACCTGCGGCTGACCTACTTGCAGCTCATAGCCTTCACGGCGCATCGTTTCTATCAATACAGACAAGTGAAGTACACCACGTCCGTAAACGAGAAATTTATCCTCACTATCTGTTGACTCTACTCTTAGCGCCAGGTTTTTTTCTATCTCCTTCATCAAACGATCTCTCAAATGGCGAGACGTTACAAATTTTCCTTCTTTACCGAAGAAAGGAGAGTTATTGATTGTAAAGAGCATGTTCATAGTTGGCTCATCTACGCCCACTCTTTCCAATGGTTCCGGATTGTCAAAATCCGTTATCGTATCTCCAATATCGAAGCTCTCAATACCCGTAACGGCGCAGATATCACCACATCCAACTTCTTCTACGCTTCTTTTTCCAAGTCCTTCAAAAACATGTAGTTCTTTGATTCTCACACGCTGAACCTTATCATCAGCTTTGGTTAGCCCCAGACTCTGACCCACTTTGATAGACCCCTGATGGATTCTTCCAATAGCGATTCTACCAGTAAAAGATGAAAAGTCAAGAGAAGTAATCTTCATTCTCAATACACCTTCACGTTTTGGTGGTGGTGGAATTACTTCCAAAATCCTGTCCAACAGTGGCTCGAGGTTATCAGTAGGGTTTTTCCAGTCTTCACTCATCCATCCGTGTTTGGACGATCCGTAAAGCGTATGAAAATCTAATTGATCTTCTGTAGCGTCAAGGTTGAACATAAGGTCAAAAACCTCTTCGTGAACTTCATCGGGACGACAGTTTTCCTTATCTACTTTATTGACCACAACGATTGGTTTCAAACCAAGCCCAAGCGCCTTACCTAAAACGAACCTTGTCTGCGGCATAGCCCCTTCAAATGCATCTACCAAAAGCAACACACCATCGGCCATGCTCAAAACACGCTCCACTTCACCACCAAAATCGGCGTGACCAGGAGTATCTATGATGTTGATTTTTACGCCTTTGTAATTCACCGAAACGTTCTTCGACAGGATCGTAATCCCTCGCTCGCGCTCCAGGTCATTGTTGTCAAGGATCAGCTCATTATTGTCCTGTGCTCGTTTGGCATCATTGGCTTGCGCTGCGTAGATAATTTTATCTACCAAAGTGGTCTTGCCATGATCAACGTGTGCAATGATGGCGATATTTCTAATTTCTGTCATGCTATTATAAAAGAGCGCAAAGCTAACCCCTTTCTATTCAAAAAGATATTCAAGGGATGAAAAGTATGTTATGTTATTATTTGTGATACTCTTACAAGCGAGATCACCGCCCGCTTAAATAGCTAAATTCCATATTATGGACAAAGGTAGAACTACAAAAAATGTAAAAGGACATCAGCAAGAGGGAGTATTCTCAGCCTTGGAAAACACAGCCTTGCTTCCACAGATCGGCCTTTAGAGAATTCAATCATATTCATAGAAGTTGATAAGATTGTGATTGGTTAGAATGTGCATATTTGTTATGCTATGACAAACTATAAGCATCTTTTCGATGACAACTTCGGGCGCTACACCAATATCTCCAAGGAAGCGTATGACTACTTGTTACGGGTATTTCAAGTCAGAGAATTGAAACAAAGGGAGTTTTTGACAGAAGCTGGTAGCGTAGAGCGGTATTTTTATTTTGTTATTTCGGGTGTGCAGGCCATGTACGTGATCAGCAATAAAGGGGAAAAAGTGGTGCTCGGGTTCTCGTATGATGGATCTCCTTCTGGGGTTTATGATTCCTTTATTCACGAAACTCCGTCCAATTACTTTATGGAAGCACTTACACCTTCAAAATTGATAGCAATCAATAAGCAGCATTACAATGAATTGTTTGAACGCTTCCCGGAGTTCAAGGACTGGCGAATCAATTTTATGGAAACCATCTTATTTGGCAGAGCAAAAAGAGAAGTGGAAATGGTGACCCTGACTGCAAAAGAAAGGTTCGATGCGTTTACTGCCAGATGTCCTCAACAGCTATTGACCATCCCACAAAAATATATCGCCAGCTATCTCAATATGACGCCAGAAACTTTTAGCAGAATGCGTGCTAAAATGTAATTATTGATCCAGATCAATTTTTCTCATGAATGGCTTGAACAGATTTGCAAAAAAGAAACAACAAAAATCATGGAGGTAAATTTTGAGAAGCTACTGCAATCATCCAACGAGCAAAAACATTTCATAGAAAAAGAAGTGGCCACACTTCCATCCGAAGTAATCAACTGGAAAGAGTCAAAGTCAGTTTGGTCGGTTTTGGAGGTAGTGAGTCATTTGAATCAGGTCTACGAGCTATACACACCAAACTTCATCAAGGCGCTGGATAGTGCTCCTCAATCTGGCAATGAAGCACAAAAGAAACAATCGACTATTCTGGGAAAGCTTTCGGTGTACTCCATGAAACCAAAGTCTGGAAAACGAAAATACAAAATGACCACTTTCAAGTTTTTTGAACCTTCGATCAGCGCAGCGGCACCTAATGAGACCGTCGAGAGGTTTATAATTAATAAAGATCAGTTTAATGGTTTTATAAAACAAGCCCGCACTTGCGACCTCACGGGCATTAAAATGCCAACGGCTCTGGGGAAGCGCGTGAAATTCTTTATCCCTGAGATATTCGAATTCTTACTTACTCATGAAGAAAGGCATCTCGTCCAGATTCAGGAAATTTTGGATAAGCATCGGTCGTAGTTTTTTCAAGACCACTTTCAAACCATGTGAAATCTGCTGAATGGAGAGTTGAGTTGAATATTTCAGTTTATTGGAAGGATAATAGTCCTTTTGATTTTGAATTGATCAGACCGATACTATTTTAGCGTATCCGAAAGATCATGATCGTCCGCCTAATTTTCCTGTTTTCAATTGTCGCTTGTCCTGTTTTACTAATTGGTCAAACCACAGAGATTGATAGCCTTCGTCAGGCCATTCAAGAGGTAGAAGTAGATAGTAACAGGGTAAACATCCTTCTTGACTTGGCTAGAGAGTATAACTCCGAAGGAGATGCAGAAGCGGCTAAAACCTATATTGATCAGGCCTACGACTTGTCTGTGGTCAGCCAATTTGAGCGTGGTATGGCTATGAGCAAATGGCTCAGTGCCGATTTGGCTTATGCCGAAAATGATATCAAAAAGGCTTTGCAGGAGTATGAAAAAAGTAGTGAGTTACTAACTAACCTGGGGGATGAAATTTTGCTGCACAAGGTTCTTTACAACCTGGGAGTAGTGCAGCTTGGAGTGGGCATGTATGATGAATCAATTTTCAATCTGGAAAAAGTAGAACTACATCAAGCCAATATAGCGGATACGCTTTCTCGAATAGTCACGCTCGGTAGATTGGCTAATGCCTTTGAAAGAAAGGGGAATTACGACAAATCAATATCCCTTTCGGAAAGAGGCTTGTTTCTGGCAAGGACTAAAGGAGAACCACTTAGATCTGCTCTTTCTTTGAACAACATGGGTATAGTTTATCGAAAGACAGGTAAGACGATATTGTCTCTGGAATGTTACAATAAGGCCTTGGCTTATGCCAAAGAGGGCAAACATATGCCGTTTCAAGCTAATTTTTTAGAAAACATTGGTAACGTGCATAGTAACCGAGGAGAGTACGTACAAGCACTGACATCTTATATGGAAGCACTTCGCTTGTTTGAGGAGATGGGTGATGAGTCTAGCGTTATCAGCGTAGGCTATAATGCTGGTCTTGTTTATAAGCTGAACAAGGAATATGACAAAGCACTGAACTTTTACTTCAAAGCACTCAAGTATGATATCGCAAATCTGGATACACTTGGAATAATCAACGCACATCACAATATTGGGAGCGCTTATTTAGAAAAGGGAGACTTGATAGAGGCTAAAAAGTACCTGATGGCTTCTTACAACCTTTTGCAAATATCACAACTGAAATGTCTGGATGGGATAGGAGCCCTTTTGGGAAAACTGTATTATCAAAAGGAGCAATACGACTCAGCAAAGCACTTTTTATCCATGGAGCTACAATCTATAGATAGCTGCAAAACAGACGCCAAATATCCAGAAACAGCTTACCTGATGGGGTTGGTTTACCTTGAGTATGGCAAACAGACTCTCGCGTTGCGTTTTTTCACCAAAAGCCTATACAATGCCCAAAATTCGGAGTATTCGCGTGTTGTCGCTGATGCCGCCTTCGCTCTATATCAGGAATACAAGAAAATGGAAAATACTCCGAGAGCATTGGAATATCTTGAGATTTTCCAAAAGACCACAGACTCCCTCTTTAATCATGAAAATACGCGCAATATGGCTTGGCTGGAGGCTAACTATGAAATGGAAAAGGTTGCTGATAGCTTACAGCTGGAAAAAGAAAATGAGGCAGAGGTGTTTGAATCAAAAATTGCAGAAGAGCAGAAAAAACAAGCTATTCTATTCATTGCCTCACTAGGAGTTTTGCTCATATTGATCTCGGTGTATCTGTATCTAAGAAAACGCAGAGAGTTGATTTACCAATTGTCTCTTACAAAAGAAAAGGAGGCGGGCTTCAAAGCCGTAATAACCGGCATAGAAGATGAGCGCAAACGCATAGCAAAAGACCTGCACGATGGAGTGGTTCAACAAATGGCCGTGATCAAATTTGCTTTGACCAGTGTAGCAAACAGGTTGTCTGGGGATGAAGCTAGTGATATCGCAAAAGCCAAAGAAATGGTAGAAGCTGCTGCCGATGAAACTCGAAATCTGTCACATCAAATGATGCCAAAGGCACTCATGGAACTGGGGTTACTTCCGGCAATGGAAGAGGTTATCGAAAACAATTTTGCTGTCCACAAAACAAAAGTTGATTTCCAACACTTTGGTCTCAAGGGTAGATATGAAAACAGTATTGAAATAGTCGTTTACAGGATTTTTCAGGAACTTGTTCATAACATCGTAAAGCACTCAGGCGCTAGCAGTGTGGATATACAACTGATGGAGAATGTAAACAAACTCATACTGGTAGTGGAAGATAATGGTGTGGGCCTGAAAGCTGGAAAAGGAACTGGAATAGGCATGAGTAATATTGAGAGTAGGTTGACGACTATAGATGGTAAGGTAAACTATACTTCAAATGAAGCTAGTGGTACTGTGGCTACAATTGTGATTCCGATATGAACTCAACTGTTAAAATAATTGTGGCGGATGATCACCACTTGGTAAGGAAGGGTATTGTAAAGATTCTTAGTGAAGAACCTTCTTTTGAAGTAATTTCCGAAGCAGAAAACGGTAAAGAAGCGATAGAAAAATGTGAAATACTTCGTCCAGATGTTTTGCTTCTGGATCTTGACATGCCCACCCTCAATGGGCTAGAAGCTGCCCCAATCCTAAAGGAAAAGATGCCTATTCTTAAGGTGGGTATTTTAACCATGCACAAGGAAAAATCGCTAATAGAAAAACTGATAAGATTGGGAGTGGAAGGCTACCTCTACAAAAGCAGTGAACCGCAAGACTTGATTGAAGGAGTTAAGAAAATAGCTGCGGGTAAGCGTTTTTATAGCTCTGAGGTTACTGAAAACTTAATTGCAAAACCGTCCATTTTTAAGCAACCAGAGCCGGGTCAAATGGTTCTTTTGGGACATCTCAGCGATCGTGAAAAAGAAATTATCCGATTGATTGGTGAGGGTCTGAGCAATACAGAAATAGGTGAGAAACTTTTCATATCGACTAGAACAGTGGATAGTCACAGAGCCAATGTGATGAAAAAGTTGAGTGTTAAAAATTTAGCCGGACTCATTCGCTTTGCGATTGCGTCCGGCCTTATCCATTAGTCCATAGATTGGATAGACACAGTCTTGTTATCTGATTTAAAGAAAATCATACCACGGGTTTCATCCACATCATATATCGGATTTCTGTCTCCTATAACTATTTTATTTAGTGTTTCTCCAGAAGTTTTATCGACCCTGGCTACTCCAAATCCCTTCGCATCACTATCCTTAAACTTGGTGCTGATATAAGTAATTTTTCCATTGTCAAGTGTTTCAGAGCCACCACTGCTCATTACCGCGGGGGTGTACTGGAAGTACGTCTGGCTTCCACTTATTGAATTTACATTATAGCTATTGGCGGTTGCGGCCATGGCAACAGTGGCCAATACCACATTAGCGGCGATAGTCGCCAGCCCTGTGCCAGGGGCTTCATAATAAACACTGTGCAGGATGCTACCGGATTGCTTATCTATACCAACTATATTTTGTGGTGTACTAAGGACGATTTTTTCTTCAAACACCTCAATGCCAGATATTTCATCTTTGTTTTTGAACTTGATCTTTTCGGTAAGAGCAGTTGCCTTTTGATTTGCAATATCAACCTTCAATAGCGAAGTTTTGGAAATGGCATAAATGTCTTCTCCGTCCTTCAACAGCAAACTGCTAATGGCTTCTTTGATTTTTAATGGCTTCTTCCAAACTTCTTCGCCTGTAGATTTGTCAATAAGCTGAATTCCCGACCCTGTCAAAACCAATATACCATAATCAGTCACATACATGTCGAGGACTTTTCCTGGTGCATTGGCTTTTACGTCCCATTTTGATTCCCCAGATTTCGCATCTACTGCGATTAGCATGTTTCTAAAAGGAAAATAAAGTGTTCCTCCGTCTAGTTTCATTACAGCATACCTGCTTGACGGGTTACTGGCCTTATCTCCTTTATCAGCTTTGGGTTTGTAGGCTGTCCAATCGAACATCCACTTGGGTTTGCCAGTGGTTAAGTCATATTCGCCAAGATGCCCCAGTCCCAAGTGCAAGATTGCAGTAGTAGAACTTGTGTGAGTAAGGGGCTGCATTCCCGAAAAAGTGTAGGTATAAGAAGCAGACTCATCAAAAGATATTTTGGCAGGAGTGGCTTCCAAACGGTAGAGATAGGCGTTGCTCTCAATATCCCACACGTCAATAATCTTTGGCTGAGATAATACCCATAATTGATTGGTGGCGTGAATTACCCTGGCACCAAACAAATTCTCACCTTTAATCCCTGTATTGGCATATTCACGTCCGTCTAGTACATTGAGCACACGGTTTCTACTTAATATGCTCTTGTCGCTGACGAAAACCAGTTCACTACCTTTCAATACTTCAACCTTTTCTGGCTCTACCTTCCTGAGTTTTTCGTTTTTCCACAAATCTTTTCCGGTGTTATCAAGACCATATAGGGCATCATCTGTCCCAACTATAGCTACACCAGCGTCGGTCATTTTTACGAGGTTCACTTCTTTTGGGAAGTCTTTGGACGTTTGCGAATAACCAGATAAGAATAACAAGGCTAATGCTGTCAGTAAAATTGGTTTTCTAAAATTCTTCATTGCTTTAAGGGTTTGGTGATGCAGCGTCACTTTCCATAGTGAAGTTGATTTCACACCTTAAAGCAATAAGTTGGAAGTATGACGCCACAAAAATCTTTGCTTGCTTTAAAGTAAAATCAACAATCCAAAATTGAGCAATCACAGTGCCATTGGAAATAGGCTAATAGTCGTACTGTTCTAGGTAGATATACTCAAAATCATCTTTGAAAGTGTCACAGAAGCGAGGTGCCTCTTTCAGGTCAGATAGGTTTTTACCTAAGCAGCCGTCAGCGAGTGCTTAGTTTTTGGTAAGATTTCAAAATAGACAAATGAGGCTGTTATCAGGACTGAAAGCCCAAAATATGTCGCTGTGATTATTTCGAAACCTGGGTACACGCGCCCGACAAGAAACCAGTCACCGTGCACGTAAATCCACGCAATGGCCAAAACCGAAACCAACAGCTGAACCCACCACGCATGTGCGTTTTGATCCATCAGAGTAGAGTAGGAGAAGATCATTAAGAATATGAATCCCCCATAAATAATGGTTTCTACAAAGCTCAGGTCAGCTATGAAGTTGAACATGTGAAGCATCATACCAATGGAAACGACGAACTGAATCCATGACCACAGATGAAGTGGTTTTGATGCTTTCGTCTGATATTTCTGATAGGCATAAACATCTTCTATCGTTTCCAGCTCGAACTTTTTCGAGACATCTGCCGGTCTCCACCCTGTAGGCATAAACCATATCCTCATTTTATCCCAATAGGAGTTAGCATGCCATGCGTCCTTGATTAGCTGCCAGAGATGAATGAAGTTGATAGTAATCGGGTTCCACGTTCTTAGAGGTCTTTTCACACCATAAACCGGCGGCACATCATCTAGTTCCTCCTGGAATGTCCCGAAGAGTTTGTCCCAAATGATGAAAATTTGTGACATATTCTTATCCAGGTACTCTTTGTTAATCGCATGATGCACCCTGTGATGAGAGGGAGTAACGATTAATTTCTCTAAAAAGCCCAGTTTACCTATCAACCGAGTGTGGTACCAATACTGCGCAAAGAGGTGAAGTGGTGCAACAACAGCGATAACCTCCTGAGGCACACCGAGTAATGCCGTGGGGATCAGGAAAAATGTAAGAGTCGAAAAGATCGTAGAAATGGATTGGCGCAAAGCGCAGGCCAGATTAAACTCTTCACTGCTATGGTGAATGATGTGCACATTCCAGAAGTAGTTTACCTGATGTGACAACCGATGATTCCAATATCCGGCAAAATCAAGCCCAATAAAAGCCAGCACATATACAAGCCAGCTCGCCTGAATGTCCAGTAAACCAAAGTTAGATTCAAACCATCCATATGAAACGATTATAAATGTGAGTCCCAGCACATCTTTAATTGCGTTAGTCACGCCCGAGCTCAAGCTCGAAAGGGTGTCCATGCTGTTGATGACCTGTGCGCCTTTAAAGTAAGCAGCGACACGTTCGATGACCAACAGAATCAAAAAGAATGGGATGGCATAATTCAGTACAGCAGCATATCTTTCCATTGGGGTGTTATGGTTAAAAGCCTAAGCCTTAAAACTAGTGAATTTATGCTGCATGCAGCGTTCACCAGCTGAACATCCAGCTTGGTCATTTTTCCACCAAATACTCGAAAATTGAAATGAACCTTTAACGATACATAGTCGCAGTAAGAACTCACATTTCAATGGTCACGATAGAAACGTGCGACATAGGAAGAAAAACCAGTTGAAATGACCTCCATTCAAAGAATAACAAAATACTTGCAATGAGATACTTTGGTAAGAAGTTTTTCGTTTGAAATGTTCGATTATATATTACGCCAATATTGACAAAAGCTCTACTAACTGTTAAGTCGGAGCTTCATAATTTTAATAATTAAGCATGTTTGATTTCTTTCAGGAAGGCAATCAGTACTACGATTACCCTTCTTTTGAAGTAGCCCTGTACTCACTGTTGCTTGCTCTGGTTTTGAGTACGTCACTGGCTTATACCTATAAGCTGACCTATGCAGGGGACCATTTCTCCAAAAACCTCTTTCAGGCCATGATACTCAGCTCACTGGTGACATCTATGATCATGATGGCCGTGGGCAACAATCTGGCGGTCGGGTTTGGAATAATCGGGGCAGTGGCTATTATCAGGTTTAGGATGAACATCCAAAATCCTAGAAATATCATTTTCATTTTTGGGGCGCTTTCTGTTGGTATAGCCACAGGGGTCTATGGTTACGCAGTGGCCGTGGCAGGCACTTCCATATTTTGCGCTACAGCTTTTCTGTTGAATTTCTCCAGCTACAAAGCCAAGGCTTCAGACATGTATGAAGTAGAATGTGGTTTAGTAGAAACTCAAAAATTAAAAGACATTCAGGCGCTTTTGGAAAACCTGGGCACGCATGTCGAATTGCGAGACATCAGAGAAAGAACAGAGAGGCCCGAGAGATACTCATTTACAGTTATGTTAAAAGAACATGTAACCATTGAAGATGCTTTTGCAGCACTCAAAATAGATGGTGTGGATGATCTAAAAATCACAAGAAGGAGGGTTTCAGAGCAATTATGATAAGAAAATACATACTTCCTTTAATTTGGGTGTCGCTTATTGCATTCTTGGCTATTATCTCTTTGCGATACAGGAGTCGCACGGAAGCCATGGTAGCCCTTGTAGAATCACAGGTCACGGGGATCAGCTACGCCAAACCTGTTGTGATTCAATCTATCAATGTAGCAACAGGTCAAGAGGTATCGAGAGGCGATACTTTACTGATTGTTTCCAGGCCGGATCTGTCATTGGAAATAGATAAGAAAGAAAACGAACTTGAACGGCTTGACTCAGAGCTCGTCCAAAATGAGCAGGAGTATAGTAGTAAGGTGGCATTGCTGGAAATAGAAACTGAAGGGAAAATCAACAGACTGAATGTAGAATTAGCAGAGCTAAAAACTGAACTCTCCCAAAAAGGAGCCATGCTGAAAAAGCTCAGCGGGATAGCTACAGAAGCTGCGGGGCAGTCTCCTTCGGATTCATTAATGAAAATGAAAATTGCTTCCCTGAAGCAAGAGATCACGGAGGTTGAGTCGTACGCCAGAAAAGAAAAGGAAAGGCTTGCCATTAGTGCTTCGGACAGAGCAGCCCTAATAGAAAGTGAGATCACCATCCTCAACAAAGAGTTGACATCCTTGCAAGAAGAATACGGCTCGCTTATTAAAACTGCCACATTTGACGGAATCATTGGCTCTGTTGGAGTGCAGCTGGATGAACTTGTGCCGCCCTTCAAATCAGTTTTGACGCTGTATGAACTCAAACCCACTTTGATTAAGGCCTTCATGAATGAGTCAATCTCATACCCTGTTAATTCCGGAACAGAGGTTCGAGTTGTTTCAGAAAACAGACTCTACAGCGTCAATGGTGTTGTTTTGGAACTGGGCGCAAGAATTACGGACTATCCCGAAAAGATCCAACCCAATCAAAGTATGAAGAGCTATGGACAGGAAGTATTCATTAAAATTCCGTCAGAGAATCGCTTTTTGAACGGGGAAAAAGTATTCGTATATCCAAAAGAAGTAGAATGAAATTTTGGACAGTTTTTTCATTGCTCATTGGCTCATTCTATGCTTCGGCCCAGCTAAAAGTGTCAGATGTGCTGGCCAAACCAATTTCAGAAGACGAAATGATTCTGGTTTTGGCACGTGAGGATTATTTAGCTACCCATAAGTTTAATTCCCCATGGATCAGAGAAGTAGACATAAGAACCCGTTCCAATGATCGCGAGCTAGGACTGGAAGATTATCGTATCAGGTTTAGTCTGATCAACCCATTCGAAATAAAAGCCAATCGTGATTATAGAAAGCTTATTTTATCTCAACAATCACTCGAAAGACGCAAGTCTGTCAACGAGATTCTTTATCGCAGATATGAATTGATTATAGAAAGTTACTATATACAATCTGCCCTCAACTCCGCAAAAAATTACATCACGTCATTACAGGAAATTGAGAAGATTTCCATGTCTGAAATTATGGATGTAGGAGATGTGGTAGACATAGAGCAGGAAATCACCAAACAGCAGCTGTTACTCTCAAACCTGCAAATGAAGCAAAATGTGTTGACCCAGGCTTTTGAGTATTCTCAGGTTGCTTCAACGCCTGATTTTCAAGATTTTGATTGGATTTCAGCAGATCACATGCTCAGCATAATCCGTAGAGAGCAGGAAACACCTTCTCTGGAATTGCTGTCGGAGCAGGCCAAACTGGAGCAAGAAGAGTCCATCATGACTATAAAGAAAGCTGAAGCCTTCAGCAATATCGGGTTTATTCAGGCGGAGTATGATATAGAGAGAGGTGGCGACATAGATGATCACCTTGGATTTCAAATTGGTGTGAGTGTTCCTATTTTTAACTCAGACAAGCCTGACCTACAGCGGCGGGAATTAGAGTTGATAGAAGAGCGGGCTGAGTACAAAGAGTTCGAAAAGGCCGAGCAAAGAGAAGATACCTATGAAGCACTACGGTTTGAAGCACTGGTACGTCAGGTTCAGCTCATACAGAGCAAAGAAGAACAGCTGGCTACCCTCAAGGGGACAATTTCCGGAAGTGAGGCGGGACTTAGCGAGTATAAAAAGTTGGCGGAGTATGAATATTATCTTACCAGCAAACTGAATGAATCACAAATGCAGTTGAGATACCGATTTCTTCAGGCGTTGAAAAAATCGGGTGACCTTGATACACAGCCATACACCAATTATCTATCGCAAAGCCTGACGCAGTTTGATCTAATTCTGAATTTTTAGTTAGAAATGCTTTTTGATTCCTTCAGCGTTTAGTTCTACAAGCTCGTTGTTTTTCATCAGAACCACCAGTTCGCTCAGATGCTTCTCAAAAGCACTGATTATTTCGGATCTATTTGACAAATTAAAAACATAAATCAAGTGATGGGGGACTTTTCTGGAAACGTAACTTTTGACAAAGTCATCATCCCGGCTTACAATCACCGCATCGTCATAGCGAAGTGAAAACCGTCTAATTCCATCATCTTTTACAGGTTTTTCGATGTTTGCCTCATTGATATGAAAAGCCTCCAGCCCGTAATCTCTAAAAAGAGAAGCAAGAACTGGAGGCAAATTCTCATCTATCAAAAACCGCAATCTTTAATCTTCTACGATCACTACTTTTTCCATCACGTCACCCTGCCTTATGTCGTCAATCACGTCAAGTCCTTCATACACCTTTCCAAAAACCGTGTGATTTCTATCCAGATGCTGTGTATTTTGTCTGTTGTGGCAAATGAAAAACTGAGACCCCCCGGTGTTTCTGCCAGCATGAGCCATAGATATCACTCCTCTATCATGATGCTGATTGTCACCGTCTAGCTCACAGTCTATGTGATAGCCCGGCCCGCCATTGCCTATTCCGTTGGGGCAGCCTCCCTGAATCATGAAATCAGGAATAACCCTGTGAAATTTTAGACCATCATAGAACCCGTCCTTGGCAAGTTTTACAAAGTTAGCCACCGCCTTCGGTGCATCTGCCTCATAAAAATTCAACTTCATCACACCCTTGTTTGTGTGTATTTCAGCGCTTTTCATATTTTTTTTGATTTGTTATTTGAATGCTAATATTTGGCGAAGATAAAATAGCCAACATAATTCAAATACCTTTGCTCCTTAAAACTGATCAAATGGCTATTCCTATTGTTGAAATTGGTAAATTCAATACACTCAAAGTCTTAAAAGAAACAGATTTTGGAATCTACATCGGCGATGAGATAGAAGAAATCCTTATGCCCGCCAAATGGGTGCCGGACGGTATCAAGGTAGGAGACGAAATTGAAGCTTTTATCTACAACGACTCAGAAGACAGGATCATTGCAACCACAATGAAGCCCAAAATCGAGCGGGATCAGTTCGCTTATCTGCAGGTAAAACAAGTCACGTCATTCGGAGCATTTTTAGATTGGGGAATTGAAAAAGACCTGTTGGTGCCGTTTCGACAGCAAGCCAAAAGAATGGAAGAAGGCCAGTTTTACATGGTTTATATGTACGTTGATGAAATTACCGATCGACTTGTTGGGTCATCGCACATAAACAAGTTTGTTCAAAGTGAAGAGATTGATCTTGAGGTGAATGATGAAGTAGAAATCATGATTTATGATGAATTCGAACTTGGGTACAATGCCATCATAAACAACAAATACAGAGGCTTGATTTACAGGAATGAAGTTTTTGGTAAAGTGGAATTCGGAAAAAAGGTAACAGCCTATATCAAAGCCATAAGAGCAGATAATAAAATAGACCTGACTATGCATCGCGTTGGATTTGGTCTTCAGAGTATTGAGCCAAATGCCGACAAGGTATTAGAAGTTCTGGATAAAAATGGGGGCGTACTCAGCCTTCATGATAAGAGCAAACCGGAAGAAATCTACGATTTGCTGCAAATGAGTAAGAAGAACTTCAAGAAAGCTATAGGAGTACTCTACAAGAACAAGCGGATCAAAATAGAAGAGGACAAAATAGTCAAGGCATAAAAAAAGCCTCATTCGAGGCTTTCAATATTTTGGTTTGTGATGCTTATAACTTCACTAAAGTTGCTTTGATGTTGTGCGCTGCAACTAGCTCCTGAGTAAACTTCATTTGTCCATGAGGCACATAGATCTGAAAAGTTCCATTTTTCATAGAAGCCAAAGTTTCTAGCAACTTCCACTTGTTAACCAGATCCCTGGTGTTTTCAATTTTTTGAGCAATCTCAAAATAATTTTTTGACTCGTCCTTTACTGCAGTAAGGTCAGGAGTGAAATTCACATCGTTCGTTTTACCAGTAATCTGGTGTGGTGCCTCATAGTCCTCAAGGTCAGCACGAATATCTGAGAAACCTTGTTTTTTGACTTTTCCAATAACATCTCCCAATAGCTTAGCGTATGGTACTGATTCTCTGGATTTTTCTAACATAATATTTTAATTGATTGTAATTTTCTTTCCTAACGGTTGCATCGCTTTTTCCAAAAGCACAAGTTGTAAATATAGACAAAAAATGCTTTTAGAATGTCGAAACCCACAATAACCTTTAATATAGAACAGTCTCGTTTCGAGAATTGTTTTCTCTAAATGGAGAACCCGTCATTCTAATTTTTCTTATTAGAACCATTTCAAAGTATTTACCGTCAATAGCATAATTAAATCCCAAACTGGAATGCTATTTGCTACCATCAGATCGTTTGATAAGATTAAGTATCTAAACAGCTAATTAAATAAGACACAAAAACTATGATAAACAGAATCAAAAATTCACTCACCTGGAATCGACTGATTCCCATAATGATCATTTGCATTTTGGCAGTTTCCTGTAAAAACAAGAAGAAAGCCACAGACATCTCTGACACCCAACAAGTCTCCGAGGAAATCAAGGAAGAGATTGAGGCTTATGAAGAGCAGGAAATTACTGCGGAGGAAATCAATCCGCCTTCGCCTTCCAAAGCAGAAAAAATATCTCAATATTTTTCTGCAATTGCCAATGCCTCTAGTATCCCAGAGGCCAATAATAACATTGCGGAGGCTTTGAGCATGTTTTCTTCAGCAGATGCTGTGGTCTTGATCGAGATATACAGCCAAAGCGGTCAGGTAGATTATGATCAACCTACCACTATCAAAAAGTATCTCAACTATTTGAAAGATCAGAAGAAGAACACCAACAAGGTTCAGGACATTGTCTATGATGACAATGGCAATGTCAAAGAACTTGTCCTGAGAAAAATACTTTAAGAATTTTAAAACTGAATAAGATGAAATTGAATAAGCTATATACGTTTATAATGCTTGCCGTGATCGGATTTGCCGCTCAAGCTCAGTCAGATAATATCAGCCCCAAGAGGAAGCAAGCGATTGACTCACTCGCACTTGAAAAAGTTAAGGATTTGAGCAAATACATTTCCCTTATCGGAGATAAGAAAACCCCATACTCAGAGGCCACACGCGTGATGGATAGAGCAGAAGAACTGTTCGCTCCGGACAGTGAGATGGGTGTTTCCTCACTTACTTCTGAGGAAATTAATTATTACAAAGTCCGTGACTATTTTAATCGGTTGATGGCGCTGAACTATGATAAAGTAACCATAAAATGGTACGATATTCATTACATCAGTGATTTGGAACAACAACCAGACGGTAAGTTTGTAGGAGTTATCACGATATATCAGCGGTTTGAAGGAAAATCAGAAGATGGCCTGAGCTACAAAGACACAACCAAAAAGGATATCACCATTTATGTAGAAAAGAAACAGACTCAAATCGCAGGTAGAACCATCGAGTTTTGGGACGTGTTGCTTGGAGATATTCGAGTAGCAGAAACAACTATATGATCAGATTCTCAATATTATTTTTAGGACTTGTAGCATTGCAGGTTTCCTTGCTTGGGCAGGGAAACCTGCTTGATGATATGGCAGGCCATGAGGACAAACTCAGGGCTGACACCAAGCAAGTCAATCAGTTTTTCCGCCGCTTCAATGGTGAAGAAGACAGGGAGGGAAATCGTCTATACGAGGACAACAGGCAATATAGAAGTCGAAAACTTAGACAAGGTTATTTACCCTATCTCTTTGATTTGCAATCCTCTATAAGCTCTAATCTAAAAAAGGAATTCATCGATGAAATGACTGATCGGAAAAGTCCCGCCTTTCTAAATTTTCACGAAAACGGATGGTTTGCAGAAGTGGCGACTGACTTTGTCTATAAAGGAAAAAAATCAAGACTGATCCTGTTTATGGAACTCCAGCCGCAAGGTCAGGGATATGAGTGGGTCATAGCCGATGTGTTGTTTGATCCATTTAAAAAATCCTTTTCTAAAGACACCACATCGTCAAAGCCATTTATACACCCTATGAGTCACGAGCTCGATTTCATGAACCTGAGAAAGGCTTTTCAGGGGAATAACAACCCTGAGTCGTACACAAAGGATTCGTTTGAGCCGGATTATGTTTCACTGTTTCTTTATGAATTGAAAAATACGAATCTGAAGTTTCAGACCGTGACCAATGTAAAATTTCACTTTTTCAGCCCTGAAGGCTGGTATTTCGAATTGGCTAAATACAATAGACCTGGAATGAACTCCGGCTGGCTGATAACCAACCTGGTACGAGTTGACGCGAACCAGGAAAAACAACTCAAGGCATTTATTTATGATAAATAGAATGAAAGCAACGTTTGCTTTGCTGTGTTTATTCACTTCGGCTGGTTTGATGGCTCAAACTACCGACACTACTTCTCAGGTGAAAGAAGTAGAAAGTCTGGTGAGCTTTTATAAGTACTTACTCAACACAGTAGGTAGCGAAAAGACCAGTCAGAGAGACAAGGAAGTAATTATCACAGAGAGTTATAAAAAAATCTTTCGAGATGATCAGGTTCAGATTGAAGATGATTTGGATCCTGAACGTGTGGTGGTTACCAACAAAAATGTAAAGGCCTACTTGCAGGATGTCGATTTCTTCTTTAGAGATATCCATTTTGATTTTGAAAACGTGGATGTTGAAAAGCAGGAAGGGGATTTAGGACTCATGTTTTACAAAGTATCTTTCACCAGTGTACTCACCGGGGTGAATATTGAGGGGCTGGAAGTCAGTCAATCAACTCAGCGATATATCGAGGTAAACTACAACGAGGATGCTGATGACCTCAAGATCGTAAGCATCTATACCACAAAAATCGATCGTGAAAAAGAGTTGAAACTATGGTGGGAGACACTTTCACTTTCGTGGAAAGAACTCTTAAGAGCCAAAGTGGGCATGCCTGCCCAACCGACAGATTCCGTTGATAGAGCGTTTCTAATGGCAGTGACCAATATAGATAGCCTCGATTTGGATGAGGGAGAGTTTTTCCTTGATATTAACCCGGTCTCCAATCTGAGAAATCTAAAATACCTGGATATCTCAGGCACATCGGTTTTTAGCCTGGAGCCGGCCAGGGTTTTGGCGGGGCTTCAACATCTAGACGCCTCAGGTACGATCATCAGCGACATTAACAGCCTGAGGTATTGTCAAAACCTTACGCATCTCAACCTTTCCTCTACACACATCGACAATATTGCCATTCTCAAGAGCTTTCCAAAACTCACTTACCTCGATTTATCCTCAACTTACGTTTTGGATTTCTCCACTTTACTCAGCCTTAAAAACCTTGAAGAACTACAGCTCTCAAGTGTTTCAATAGAGAATAACCTTCCTTTTAATGGATTGCCTATCCTGAAAACACTTAATCTATCTAACACACAAATCTCAGAATGGCTGAGCATAAACCTGCCGACGATAAAAACCCTCGACTTATCCGGCACTCCGCTTAAGTCGGTTGGTGCTCTTTACGAGCTTAAGACTTTGGAAACACTAAAACTGAACAATACTCAAATAGAGTCTATCAGCGAGCTAGCTATGCTTCCAAATCTGACGAAGCTGTATTGCGACAATACAAAATTGTCCGAGGACCAGGCTTCTGATTTTATGGATATTAGTCCGAAAGCCATCGTATTGACAAATGCAGATGAACTGAAAAAGTGGTGGACGAATCTCAGCGATAATTGGAAAGGAGAGCTGAGGATACAGACAGGTATATCACTCGTACCCACACAGGAAGAGCTCGTTCGACTCGTCAATATAGATTCCCTTGATTTGGAAGGTAAAAACCTTCTCGATGGTAGCCCTTTATCCAAATTCACAAGGCTACAATACCTTAACATATCAGGCAATCTTTTTACCGACATAGAATTCGTGTCAGATTTAAGACTCATTAAAACGTTTATAGCCAATGGGTTGCCCATAGATGATTTAAGCCCGCTATCCGACCTTAACCAGCTTGAAGTTTTAATTCTTCGCACCAAAACCGTGGAAGAAATTTCAGCATTGAGTAAAATAAAATCTCTTCAGTTGATAGATGTAGATAGTAATCGTCTAATAGATTCAGACGTAATTCCGCTAATCTCAAAAACCCAATCGCCGGTGATAATTTACCGAACGGAAGAACTACAAGCATGGTGGGATTCACTTGATGATGAGTGGGCGACTGCACTTAAGCAAGAGAACGCATGGTCAGACAGTCCATCACCAAAACAATTGCATAAATTAACCCAAAGTGAAGAGCTGGTAATCTCGAACCAACCGATTGCAGATCTTCGTCCGCTGAATGTTTTCATCAACCTAAAATCACTTAAAATAAGTTACTCAAGGGTACAGGACTTGAAACCACTCAGTGAAATTGGTACCATCGAGCATCTGGAAATTACCTATTGTCCTTTGGAGGATCTTGAGCCTATAAACAGTTTGAAAACGTTGCGTATTTTGAATGTTTCCAATACATCCGTGAAAACTTTGAAACCATTTCGGGAACTAAAAGAAGTAACTCATATCGATGCTTCGGGAACAAATATCAAGAACCTTAAGGGACTTTCAGAACTCTATCAATTAGAAAGCCTAAATTTGTCCAATACTCGGGTTTGGAAGCTAGATCGGCTTACTGATATACCTGATCTGAAAAAACTTATTTGTTTCAATACAAGATTGAGACAACACAAAGTGGATGAATATCAGTCACTTAACCCGGAATGTAAAATTACCTTTTATTAAAAACCAGCATGCAATCAACAATTTTTAAAATCTCGCTACTCTCTCTACTCTTTACCATTTTCATTTCATCTTCAAATGCTCAAACAGGTTCCTCGATTACCGACTCTTTTGACAAAATCATGGAAGAATATAAAACCTGGCAGGAATATAAGGTCGTGCCAGTCACCAGGATGGAAGAGTTTAAAACAGCTCTGGCTGATAGTGTTGCAAAGGGGAAAAATGAAATATCCGAGCTGAAAAAAATCATTTCCGCTCAGCGTATAGAAATAGACAGTGCTCAGGCCAGTATCGCACGCCTGAGTGAAAGTCTTGAAGTGAGCAAAAACTTCAATGACCAAATATTGTTTCTTGGAATCCCGTTTCAAAAGCCAGTTTATAATTCGATCGTATGGGTTATTATTTTTGTCTTGCTGGGTTCGCTCATACTGTGTTACATGGTGTTTTTAAGAAGCAACCGCATCACAAAACAAGCCATCAAGGAAAGGGAGCAAGTAAAAGATGAGCTGGAAAATCAAAGGAGCCAGTCACGTGAAAAAGAAGTAAAGCTTAAAAGAGAATTACAAACAGCACTAAATAAGCTGAACGAAAAGAGTTGAGTTGACTGAACAGGGGCCTCTTGTCAAAAAATAGTGCTTTGTGGATAAGTATTGAAGGTTAATTTCTATCTTTCTATTTCAACCTAACTATCGACAACACAATGAAAATGGTTTCACGACTACTTTCAATCAGCGCATTACTCTTCATTTCACAATCAGCTTTTGCCGCAAGCGAGGGCCACAGCGGCAATTTCAACCTTATACTAAGTATGTTGGAATTACCTTTTTTAGGTATCGCCGTGGTTTTTAGTTTTATGAATTCTAAAGCCCTGCGAGGTGGGAAGTTTGGAACTGGTATGACCTATCTGGCTTGGGGGTTTCTTGTGATGGGCGTAGGGCATCTGCATATGCAACTAGATCATCAATTTGGTATCAATATTTTCAATTCAGTTTTTGGAGAGGTAGGAGGTCTCATCGCATGGTTTGTAGCCCTGACGGTAACCTGGGGCTTGTCCGGCTATGGATTTTACCAAATCTGGAAAGTAAGTAAGCAATAATATCCTTGCGTCGTTTTTTTCAAAATATTCTCCGACTAAAGCCTCCAGTTCCTGTCGTTGACGGAAACGAGATAGATGCTTTTTTTGAATACTTCGAAAGAAAAAAAGCATCTGAAGTCTGGAACCAACTCCTTGAAGACCGCCTCACGTTTATCCGCAAACAAGATAGAGTAAGCCAGATTGACTATTTCATTGGGTTATTCCTCCTTTTTGAGAGATCACTTCGCGATCATAAATCTGTAATAGGCCTGCGAAGTGAATTCAAAAGCAGGTTTCCCAACATTGCTAAGAACAAATACTTTCGACTGATATATGAGCCGGAAGAAAGGCAGGAAATGCTGCTTTCGGGTTTTCTTTTGGAACGCATTGAGCAAGATTCCTCGGAGTTGATGGGAAACTCACGTCAGGAGCTTTTCAGAAACTTTGAGTACCAACTTGAAAAATCTTTCGAGCAATTAAAATTTGGAGGCCTTACCAAGCCAAACCTTGTTAGCACCCTGAACTATGAGGTAACCCTGATCTATCAGGACTTAACACAAGCCTTTGGAACCCAAAAAGTTCGTGGCTGGTTCCAGCAAGCTTATTCAGGCCTTACTGAAAACTTCCAGTTTCTAGAGTCATTCAACTTCCTTCTCAGTATTCTTCCTGAATCTCAGATGAGCGAGCATCAGCTCAACCTGCTCAATCGATCTCAAATAGAAGATGCTCTGCTCCGCAAAACGGATGAGCTGGAGGACATTAACCTGAAGCTAAAAGATGAGATCACTGTAAGAGGTAAAATACAGTCAGAGCTCAAGGATAAAGCGGAGCAATTGAGGAGCTTAATAGAGACAGCCATGGATGCTGTTGTGATTTTGGACTCTAATGGTAACGTACAATTGTGGAATATTCAGGCTGAGAATATATTCGGATGGTCTGAGGATGAAGTCATCAATAAACCTTTGGCTGATTTTATTATTCCACCAGACAAGCGCGGAGATCATATCCATGGCATGAAAAATTACCTTGTCACTGGCGACAATAAAATGCTCAACCAGCGAGTAGAGGAAATGGGTATGACAAAGCGTGGTGACCTTATCCCTTTGGAACTCTCCATTGTAGCTAATGAGGTGGAGGGTGAGCTGGTATTTACTTCTTTTATTCGGGACATTTCGGATCAGAAAAAAGCCAAAGAGGCGCTGGAAGATGCCAAGGAGAATGCCGAACGGGCTTCTATGGCCAAAGCGGACTTTTTATCAACGATGAGTCACGAAATTCGAACTCCGATGAATGGCTTGAGCGGAACAATTGATTTTCTACTGTCTGAAAATCCGCGAGAAGACCAGCTGGAATCGCTCCAACTCATGAAGCAGTCATCCGAGGCTCTATTGGTCATTCTTAACGATATCTTAGATTTCACCAAGATAGATGAGGGGCGAATAGAACTCGATGAAGTAGATTTTTCTATCACAGAAGTCTGCAATAATGTGATTTCCACTTACAAACAAAAAGCAAATGATAAGGGCATAAAACTCTTCTTCAAGGCTGATATGGATATTCCTGACTTGCTCGTAGGCGATCCGGTGCGATTCGGACAGGTGCTTAACAATCTGGTTAGCAATGCCATCAAATTTACAAAGGAGGGCTCTGTAGAAATGTCGGTTGAGTTTGTGAAAGAAGCAAAGGAAAGTGCCCGGTTCATGATTTCCGTTTCTGATACAGGTATCGGCATATCTAAAGAAAATTTAGAAACGATTTTCGAGCGGTTTAGTCAGGTTCACAACAGACAGCTACACCGCGTTGGGGGTACGGGTCTAGGTCTTGCCATCTCCAAACGTCTGCTTAACCTTCAGGGCGGTGAACTAAAGGTGGAAAGTGAAATAGGTAAAGGAGCCAGATTCTATTTTGAAATTGAATTCAATAAATCTAACTCTGTCGGCAAGCGACACGGGAATCAGACCTCCTTACTCAAAAACCTCAATGGTCTTAGCATGCTACTTGTGGAGGACAATCACGTAAACCAAATTGTTGCCTCCAAGTTTTTGGTGAAATGGGGCTGCCAGGTTGATATGGTTTTTGACGGGAAAGAGGCTCTTGAAATACTAGAAAAGAATACCTATGATTTGATTTTGATGGATATTCAGATGCCTGTCATGAATGGTTACGATACCACAAGTGCTATTCGTGCAAAAGAAGATACCTATAGTCAGGAAGTACCGATTGTAGCATTATCAGCAGACGTATTGCCAGAGGTTACCGACAAGTGCTTGTCAGTAGGGATGAACGATGTGATGGGAAAACCTTTCGACCCTGAGGTTCTCTACAAGACAATTGTGAAGTACACTACGGCCGGAAAGGTTAAGACTTAAAGTGCCTCTTGCACCTCTTTTCGTAGATCTTTCCGCAGTATTTTCCCAACAGCCGACTTAGGTAGCTCTTCTCGAAACTCTATGAATCTTGGCATTTTATAGGCCACCAGATGGTCTCTACAATGTTTCATTATCTCATCTGCTGTTATATCTGGGTTTGTCTTCACCACAAAGGCTTTCACTACTTCACCTGAGGATTTGTGCGGAACACCAATGACACCAGCTTCCAAAATACCACCCAGTTGTGTAATCACATTTTCAACTTCGTTTGGAAACACTTTCATACCACCGACATTGATCATTTCCTTTTTTCTATCCACAATCTTTACAAAACCCTCCTCATCAATGAGCGCTATATCGCCAGTTTTAAACCAATCACCACTCATGACATTTTCGGTTTCTTCCTGATTTTCCCAGTAGCCAGACATCACTTGAGGTCCTCTGGCCCATATCTCTCCAATCTCACCTTGCGGCTGCACTTCACCATCATCATTTACAATTTGCAATTCAGTAGAGGGAACAGGCAGCCCTATCGTTCCAAGCTTTGCTGTGCCATCTATCGGGTTGCATGTTAGGAGAGGAGAGGTCTCACTGAGACCATACCCTTCGGCTATTTCCACACCTGTTAGTTGCTTCCATTGATCAAACACAGTTTTCTGTAACGCCATACCTCCCGCAATAGCCAATTTAAGGTGACTACAATCGACAGTTTTAAATGATTCTCTTGAAACCAGTCCGTTAAAAAGCGTATTCACTCCTGTGATCACACTGAATGGATGCTGCTTCAAAGTTTTAATGAAGTCATCCATCTTTCGAGGGTCAGTTATGAGAATGTTTTTTGTGCCAATACCGTAAAACCCAAAACAATTGACTGTCAAAGCAAAGACATGATAGAGCGGCAGAGCGGTGATGATCGTTTCTTCTCCTGGCTTGAGTTTAGGGCGCATCCAGGCATTTACCTGAAGGATGTTGGCAATTAGGTTTCGGTGCGTAAGGGCCGCTCCTTTGGCTACTCCTGTGGTTCCTCCGGTATATTGAAGCAAAGCCAGGTCAGTAGGTTTAATTGCAGGTTTATTGTATTTATGCTTTTTTCCTTTGTTAATGATTTGGTTGAAATCCAGAGCCATCGGAAGGTTGTACTCCGGCACCATTCGCTTCACACGCTTGATCATGAAGTCCACAATTGCCCCCTTAAGATTTCCTAGAAGATCCCCAACTTCAGCAACAATAACCGTTTGAAGTTCAGGTAGTTTTGGCAGTACTTCTTCCAATTTATAAGCGAACGTATTGAGAATAATAATGGCTTTGGCTCCCGAATCCTCAAACTGATGTTTCATCTCAGATGGCTTGTATTGTGGGTTGGTGTTGACCACAACCATTCCAGCTTTCAAAATCCCAAAAAGAGCCACAGGGTACTGTAACACGTTAGGCATTTGCAAAGCCACTCTGTCGCCAGGTTCAAGGTTAGTTTCGTGAAGCAAATAATTAGCAAAGTGGTCACTAAGGTCATTGATCTGTCGAAATGAAAGTTCTACTCCCATGTTCTCAAATGCAACAGCTTTGTCAAACTTTGCTGCCGTAGATTCAATAAACTCTATAAGACTCTCGTATTCAGACGGGTCTATTTCGTGCGGCACATTTTCTGGGTAGTGGGCCAGCCAGGGAAAATCATTCATCTTAGGTTAATTAGGGTTTAGGTGCTTAAGTAAGTGAAAATCATTGATTTAAACAATTGATAAAATACCTTGCTTAAGCTTCTAAGAAGGAACGGATGTTTTGAGCCACAATTCCGATAAGGCGCCTTCTTGACTCAAATGCCGTCCAGGCAATGTGAGGGGTAATAATGCAATTGTCAAGGGTCAACAAAGGATTGTCTGATTCGATTGGTTCTTGACTTGTGACATCCAGACCAGCCCCGGCAATTTTCTCATTTTTCAGGGCATCATATAAATCTTTTTCTACTACATGACCGCCTCTTGCTGTGTTTATCAGAAAGGCGGTTGATTTCATTTTGGATAAAAAATCATGGTCAATAATACCTTCCGTTTTATCCGTTAGGGGAGAGTGAAGCGATACAAAGTCGCTTTGCTGAGCTAACTCATTTAAGCCCACAATTGTCACATCAGTATATTGTGATGCAGTCGCGTGATTGCTGTACACCAAAACATTCATACCGAACGCAAGACCCAGCTTCGCCACTGCCTGACCTATTTTTCCGAAACCTATGACACCAAGATTTTTTCCAGTCAATTCAACGGGTGTTTTAAGCATGTAGCACCAGTCGCCCGACTTTGACCACTCTCCGGATTTCACAGCACTGTTGTGAACAGCCACGAGACTGGTGATTTCGAGAATGAGGGCAAATACGTGCTGAGCTACTGCCGTAGTACTGTAGCCTACAGCATTCATAACTTCGACACCTTGTTTCTTTGCAGCCTCCTTGTCTATGTTATCAGTGCCCGTAGCAAGCTGGTGGACTAATTGTAACTGAGGAAGATGCCCCAAAATTTCAGCTGATATTTTAAGTTTATTTGTAATGAGAATGTCCGCTTCAGCAGCTCTTTCTATTATTTGATCCTGAGTTGTTCTCTGATAAATAGTGACACACCCCAGTTTTTCTATTTCCTCCCACGACAGATCTCCGGGGTTAGAGTTGTGAGCCTCCAGTATAACTATTTTAGCCATTATTTTACTTTTAAACCTTCATCCTTGGCAGCCAAAGCTGCACCAATAATACCTGCATGGTTTTTTGTCTTAGCCGGGATTACGGGTGTTTTGACATCAAAGTATTGTCCATACTGATCAAACTTCTTGCTTACACCACCTCCCAGGATAAAAAGGTCTGGCCAAAAAAGTAAATCTAGCCTGTGGAGATACTCATTGAATCTTCCTGCCCAGGTTTTCCAATCTAGATTTTCTTTTTCACGCACAGAGTTGGCAGCATAGTGCTCTCCGGGCATTCCATTGACATGAATGAACCCCAATTCCATATTCGGAACCAGTTGTTTTTTTATAAAAATAGCCGACCCGATACCCGTACCTGCCGCTAGCATTATAGTTACGCCTTGTTCATTCTTTCCGGCCCCAATCTTCATTTCAGCCAGCCCAGCTGCATCCACATCATTTACCACATGAGTGGGGCAGCCAGTAAGTTTTTCAATCTTTTTAGCGGCATTCAGTCCAATCCACGATTTATCAATATTGCTGGCCGTTCTGACAATATCATGCTGCACTGCTGCAGGAAAACCGCAACCAATGACACCTTTCCACCCAAAAAAATCAACCAATTCTTTGACAGTTTGCAGCATGGCCTCTGGAGTTGCTGGCTGTGGAGTGGGGATTCGCTTACGATCAGTTATTAATTCTCCATTTTTAGTTTCTACAATGGCTCCCTTTATTCCGGATCCACCAATGTCAATTCCCAATATTTCCATAGGTTTCAAACATAAACATTATTGGGTTAAATGAGCCTCAAATGACTTCCAATTCGTTTTATGAGCAAAATCAAATGTTGATCAATGGTAAATCAGGATTGTGTCAAATGATTTTGACTATATTTCTTTCTCAATCAAACAACCCCCGTCATGAAACTGAACAAAGTAGGACGCAAAATTTTAATAGGAGTGGGCCTGGTAGTTATGTTACTTGGAGCAGCTTTTATGTACCTCGATCACAGAAATCGTACGCTGAGTCCTCCGGGAAACACAAGCCTGACGCACGGTGATTTGACTGTAACAGTGGATTATAGCCGACCTTCGGTTAGGGATAGGCTCGTCTTCGGGACAGCCGAAGATGGCGCCTTGCAGCCCTATGGCCAATATTGGCGATTGGGTGCCAACGAACCTACCAAAATCACCATTAACAAAGATGTGATTTTCAATGACACCAAACTAGACGCTGGCACATATCAGCTTTACGCAATTCCTGAAGAAGATTTCTTCACCATTGGAGTCAATGCAGAGGATAGGATGTGGGGAGCCACGCAACCCAATTACGAGCTCGACTTATTCAAAACAAAAGTTCCAACTTTATCCAATGACCATGTTGAGCAGCATACCATAAGACTTATGCCATTGGTAGATGAAGGAATACTTGTTGTTATTGAATTTTCAGATGTAAAAGTTGAGATTCCAATAAAGGAAGCTGATTAAGCTTCCTGTTTGGCTTTAAACTCAAGATACTCATCAAAACTCATGAGTTTATCTATCGGTCCGTTTGGCGTTAGCTCCAGCACTCTGTTGGCCACTGTTTGAGCAAACTCATGGTCATGAGTAGCGAAAAGAACGGTACCAGGATATTCGCTCAGTGAATTGTTAAATGCGGTGATTGACTCCAGATCAAGGTGGTTGGTCGGTTCGTCGAGCATGAGCATATTAGCTCCTTTGAGCATCATTCGCGAAATCATACATCTCACTTTCTCACCACCCGAAAGCACATTTGCTTTTTTGAATGTTTCTTCTCCCGAAAACAACATTTTGCCAAGGAATCCTCTGATATACACATCATCAGCTTCTCCTTCAGCATATTGTCTCAACCAATCGATTAGGTTTAAATCAGTTTCGAAAAACTCAGCATTCTCATTAGGTAGATAAGCTGTAGTTATAGTTTGACCAAACTTAAAACTACCCGAATCAGCTTGTGTTTCTCCATTTAGGATCTTGAAAAACGCACTAATTGCATTGCTATCCTCAGCTACTACTGCGATCTTATCTCCTCGGTTTACAAAGAGGTCAATATCAGCGAAAAGCGTATCACTTCCAGAAGATTTACTAAGACCTTCTATTTCGAGAATTTGGTCTCCAGCAGTTCTATTTTGTGTGAAAATAATAGCAGGATATTTTCTACTCGAGGGCTGTATATCATCCAAATTAATTTTATCCAGAAGCTTTCGTCGACTGGTTGCCTGCTTCGATTTGGAGGCATTGGCACTAAATCGCGCAATGAACTCCTGAAGTTCCTTTTTCTTTTCCTCAGCTTTCTTATTAGCAGAAGCTCTCTGCGTCAATGCCAGTTGACTGGATTGATACCAAAAAGAATAATTTCCTGTAAAAAGCTTTATCTGACTAAAGTCAATGTCGGCAATATGGGTACAAACAGTATCCAGAAAGTGCCTATCATGAGATACCACGATAACCGTATTCTTAAAGTCTAAAAGAAAGTCCTCCAGCCAGGAGATGGTTCTTATATCAAGGTCGTTGGTAGGCTCATCAAGAATCAATACATCTGGGTTTCCGAATAGAGCCTGAGCCAGCAGCACCCTGACTTTCTCCGTTCCATCCAGTTCTTTTACAAGTTTGTAGTGATCTGCTTCCACTATACCCAATCCGCTCAAAAGAGCTGCAGCATCAGATTGAGCATTCCAGCCGTCCATTTCAGCAAACTCCGCCTCCAGTTCAGAAGCACGTACTCCATCAGCCTCAGAAAAGTCTTCCTTCATATAGATGGCATCTTTCTCCTGCATGATTTTCCACAACGAGGAATGTCCCATCATCACAGTATCAAGCACAGAAGTTTCATCAAACTCAAAGTGGTTTTGCTTCAACACAGCCATTCTTTTTCCATGATCAAGAGCAACAGAACCACTATTGGGGTCAATCTCCCCTGAAAGAATTTTGAGAAAGGTAGACTTACCAGCACCATTTGCACCGATTACTCCATAACAATTACCTTGAGTGAATTTGATATTTACCTCATCAAAAAGGACTCTTTTTCCATATCTGAGGGAAACATTACTTACTGAAATCATAGACTTTGTAAAATTTGAGCCGCAAAACTACAGAATCAACCACTCGAAATGAAGTTATCATTCATTTGAAAATGAGGAATTTGACTATTTCTGAGAATTAAAAACGACGAATAGATATGAACCAAACCACCATCAGTCTTTCAAAGACAGCCACATAGGGCAGTAAAGCTCACTTTTAGGGTATTAAATAATTGAATTTCAACACATTTCGGCATTGATTAAGCTACCTTTGCGCTTCATTTAAAGATTTATCATTGAATAATTTTAGCAAACTCGGACTTTCACAATCAATTCTTGAAGTCCTTGATCAAATGGGTTTTCAAAACCCAACCCCAATACAAGAAAAAGCCATTCCCATGTTGTTGTCAAAAGATCCGGTCGATTTTATCGGTTTGGCACAAACAGGCACAGGTAAAACGGCGGCATTTGGATTACCACTTATAGATTTGATTGATGTCCATGACAATACTACTCAGGCGCTCATCATGGCTCCAACACGAGAGCTTGGACAGCAAACAGGTGCGCAGCTGGTAGATTTTACCAAAAACAACAAAAACATTAATGTTGAGGTGGTTTATGGAGGCGCGCCCATCACAAATCAAATCAAAGCACTCAGAAGGCCAACGCAGATAGTTGTAGCTACTCCCGGCAGACTGCTCGACCTCATCAAACGTAAGGCTGTCAAACTTGATAGTGTGAAGTATGTGATCCTTGATGAAGCTGATGAGATGCTCAACATGGGATTCAAAGAAGATATAGACGAAATACTCTCATATACGCTCGAGAATAGGGTAACATGGTTGTTTTCAGCAACTATGCCTGCAGAGATCAGAAGGATCGTGAAGAAGTACATGGATCAACCTTTGGAGGTATCCGTAAATGCCGAGCAAAAGAGTAACGCAGACATTACCCACCAATACCTTATCACCAAGACCGCCAATAAGATCGCTGCTGTGAGAAGGTTTATGGACATCCAACCGGATATGCGAGGTATTATGTTTTGCAGAACAAAAAGGGAAACTCAGCAAATCGCAGATGATCTTGCCAACATAGGTTATGGTGTTGAGGCTCTTCATGGAGACCTATCGCAGGCACAACGTGATGCAGTAATGAAGCGTTTCAAAACCAGGTCGATGCAGCTTTTGATAGCGACAGACGTTGCAGCCAGAGGTATTGATGTCAATGACCTGACACACGTACTTCATCACACGCTACCAGATCAACTTGAGAGCTACACTCATCGGAGCGGACGTACAGGTAGGGCAGGTAACAAAGGAATTTCGCTGGCGTTCATAAATCCGCGTGAAGGACGCAAGATCAGCGATCTGGAAAAGAAAATTAAAGTAAAGTTTGAAAAGGTAGAAGTGCCTAGTATTGAGGAACTTAAAGCTAGCCGAATAAATGGCTGGGCTAACTTGATTCTGAATACACAGGTTGACCCTCAAGCTGAAGCTTTATTGGGTGAGATGGAGAGTCATTTTTCTCATTTGAGTAAAGAAGATATCCTCAAACGTTTGATCACAACCCAACTGGATCACCTCATGATCCAGAGTGATGAAACCAAAGACCTGAATGAAACCCATGGAGGGTCTTCTGAGTCTCGGGATAGAGGGTCTTTTAATCGTTATTTTGTCAACATTGGAACCATAGACGGAATGACAAAGGCCGATTTGGTTCATTACCTTTCTGATGTATCCGGCGTGAAACGCAACTACTTCGGTGATATTACACTTCAAAAGACGTGTGCTTATTTCGATATTGACAACAGTCAGGATTCAGGACTCAGCCTCAAGTTTGAAGGAGTTCAGATCCAAGGACGAGGTATCAGAGTAAATAGAGACGATGTGGGAAATCAGCGCGATGCTTTTGATCACAAAGCCAAAAAGAAATCGAAAGGTAGATCGAAAGGTAAGTCTGACTTCAGAAGAGGCGGCCGAAGAAACAGAAGGTAAAATTTACTCCATACTGTATTGCACTTGCAAATTGTGCTGAAAGCAATAGGATAATCTGCCTTACCGCTTAAATAACTTATAATCCAAAAGGAAAATAATTAGCGTAAGGGTTTATCAGATAGTTCCTGTTGTGGAATTATTGCCGTTTATTGCGGGAAATTTAAGGACGAAGAGGATTACATGAAGTCAACTACTACTACACTTCGAAAGCTTCTATTGCTTTCTTTTTTATGTATTTGTATAACACAAGCTTTCGGACAGTCATATAAGCGTACTGCCGTACTATCTGGTCGCGTAACCAATCTATGGACGGGCGAAGGTTCATTTTCAGTAAATGTTTACATTAAAAGTCTGAATATCGGTACCACTACGGATTTAGAAGGTTACTATGAATTGGAGGTTCCAAAAGGCACTTTCAATATTCAGTTTTCCAGGGTTGATTTAGAAAGACAACTCAAACTTGTGGATATCATCAAGGACACTGAACTCAACATCGAGATGAAGGAAGATGTCTATAACCTCGATGCGGTAACGGTATTCTCAGAAAAGCAAGATGCCAGAGTCAAAAGTCTGGATGTAGGTAAAAGCTCCCTCAGCATAGAGCGCATCAGCTCATTGCCTTCATTTATGGGTGAGGCTGATGTTGTCAAGAGTCTTATTTTGCTACCAGGTGTTTCCACTGTTGGAGAGGGTTCTTCGGGATTTAATGTGCGTGGTGGTGGTGTTGACCAAAACCTTATTCTACAGGATGGAGGCTTGATATTCAATCCTTCTCACGTCTTTGGATTCTTTTCCGTCTTCAACCCTGCAGTAGTTGATAATGCTACTCTTTATAAAAGCGGCGTGCCTGCCAAATATGGCGGTAGGCTTTCGTCTGTTTTGAATGTCGATTTGAAAGAGGGCGATTACAGGGAGTACCACATGAATGCTGGCCTTGGGATTGTCTCGAGTAAGCTTGCTTTTGATGGCCCTATCATCAAAGACAAACTTTCATTCATGATCGGCTCAAGAGCCTCATATTCTGACTGGTTGTTGCAAACGGCAAAGGCAAGTGAATTCAAAAACAGCTCAGCTTCATTTTTTGATTTGAACCTGAAATTTTCATTAATAGCCAATGAAAAGAATAAGCTGTCTTATTCGGGTTATTATAGCAAAGACGGTTTTGGTTTTGCTTCTGACACCACTTTTGATTGGAGCACTTTCAACCATTCACTACTTTGGAAACATATCTTAAGCGATGCAGCTGTGCTTGATGTTAGCCTTGTTTCAGGCGCGTATTCTTACAACATAGACGACCCGAAAGGCCATGACGCCTTTGTTATTTCTTCAAAAATTCAACATAACACGCTAAAGGGTGATTTTGCATATGAGTGGTCTACACAAAACAAAATCAACGTTGGAGCTGAAGCGACACTTTATAATTTCAGCCCCGGGGAAAGAAAGCCACTTGGCAACAACTCAGGAGTGGAGTACCTCAAACTAGAGGAAGAAAAGTCTGTAGAGACGGGCATTTATATTGAAGATGACTATAAAATCACTCCAAGGCTGTCAGTAAGGGGAGGACTCAGGTTTAGCACCTACCATGTAGTGGGGCCAGGAACAGACTTTATTTTTCAGGAAGGAGAATCTAAAAAAATGGAAAATATTACCGACACCATCTTTCATAAAAGTGGTGAGGTTTATAAAACCTATGCCGGGTTGGAACCTAGAATCAATTTCACTTACCTTATTGACGAAACCAGTTCTGTAAAGGCCAGTTATAACCGTTCACGTCAATACCTTCACTTGATAAGCAATACTGCCTCAGTAACTCCTACCGATTTTTGGAAGACAAGTAACTATTATATCGAGCCGGAAATTGGAGATCAGTTCTCTGTGGGCTATTTCCGCAATTTCAATAACAACGCCGTAGAAGTATCTGCGGAAGTCTATTATAAAACAGCACAAAACATAGTTGACTTCAAGAATGGATCTCAGCTATTAATGAATGAATACATTGAAGCGGATTTGATTACGGGAACTTCAGAGGCTTACGGCCTTGAACTGTTTTTGAACAAAAAGAGAGGAAACCTGACCGGCTGGGTAGGTTATACTTATTCCAGAATTTTCAGAACGGTGAAAGGACAGTATGAAGATGAAACTATCAACCTCGGCAACCCGTACCCGGCAAACTACGACAAGCCCCATGATTTCACACTCGCCATGAATTACAGTACTAATCCAGTGGTGAAATACGGTATCAATTTTTCATACAGTACAGGAAGACCTTCAACTGTACCTCTTGGAGTTTATGATGTTTCCAACCTCACCAATGTGTTTAACTATTCTTTGAGAAACCAGGAAAGAATACCAGACTATCACCGCATGGATGTTTCCATGACTGTAAGAAGCAAGCCTAAAGTGGATAGGAAATGGAAACTGAGCTGGACATTTGCTATTTACAACTTATACGCAAACAAAAATGCGTACTCGGTTTTCTTTGAAAACAAGCAAGGAGCTCCTCCTTCTGGTTACAAACTGTCTGTTCTGGGTAGTGCATTTCCATCTATTACAGCTAATTTTTCTCTTTAGAGATAGTTTAAAAGATTTTAAGAAACAGTGATGAAAATTATTAATACTTTCAAAAGCAAACTCGGATCTTCTAAAGCTAAGATTCTCATTGCGTTCTCCGTAGTTTTATTTGGCGGTTGTGTTCAGGAAATAGATTTATTTACGGGTAAGACTTCTCCGTTGATTGTTTCTGGTCATGTCTCCAATGAACCTGGACCTCAAAGCGTGAAACTTTATTATAGTGAAGGCTACAATTCACGTCCAAATTATAATGTTGTATCTGATGCCAGAGTGGCAATTTTAGATGATCAGGGCAATGAAGAAGTACTGGATTACACGAGTTATGGAGTGTTTCTAACATCTGATGATTTTACAGGCGTGGTTGGAAAGAGTTATAAACTTACGATAGAGCTAGAAACAGGGGAAAAGTATGAATCAGGGTTTGAGCCGCTCAAGGCCGCACCGGAGGTAAGTGAAGTTACTTACACCTTGACAGATAACGGAAATATTATCTTCAATGCTACATATACCGACAATGCCGAAACTGAGGATTACTATAGATGGAGATTTGAGGGTACTTTCCAAATTCAAGCTCCGGATTATGACGATGGAGGAAGTTGGAGCTCAAAGTTCGGCTTTTGCTATCCAGGGATTGAGCCGAAAACAAGATTTGAGTACTGTTGGGTTACAGATCTTGATAATGGCTTTTTAAATCTGAGTAGCGATGAATTTACAAATGGCCAGACAGTTGACGATTTTCCTGTGTATGGAATTGAGTTAACCAAAGCTTTCGATATTGGGTATAGTGGTCAGGTTAAATTGGAATCACTTTCTAAGGAGGCTTATAACTATTGGTCCGCCGTAAAAGCACAACTCGGAAATACGGGTTCCATATTCGAAACGGCTAACTACCAGATTAGAGGAAATATTAAGGATTTAAGTGATCCTGATGTTCAGGTCATTGGTTACTTTGATGCTTCGGCAGTGAGCAGCGCACGCGCCTATGTAGATGAATTTCAAAACACATTTCCTCCACTGACTTGCGAAGAAAACCTCAATGGTTGCAAACCGGTGAACTGTATCACTTGTATCAAATACTCTGCAAATACCACACGTTTCAAGCCTGAGTACTGGCCTAGATAGGCTAATCCAGCTTCTTGACTTTGATTATAAGAAATTAACTATTGTTAGTCTCAATTAAACTTTATCTTTGCAACAGTAATGCGGTGATGCCACTTTAGAACAGCGTCTGCTCGGCTTGACAAATCTTAATCGATTTTATTCTCCCTTCAGAACAATCAGCAGGGTACCTCTCCAAGAAAGGTGAAAGATGCTGATTTAGCCATCAAAGGACAATCTAACTTGAGTACCTCGGTAGTGAGGAAGAAATAACCGCTTTTTTTTCATCTTAAACACAAGAAGATTAATGGGAAGATCACAGAACAGTTTCATAAAAAAGCAAAAAGAAAAAAAGAAGCTTCAGAAGAAGAAAGAAAAAGAGGAGCGCAAAAAAGAACGTCAGGAAAACAATAACAAGGGTGGGGATCTATCCGATATGATTGCCTACGTTGATGAACAGGGGAACATCGTTTCCTCTCCTCCAGAAGAAGAAACTGCTCCCAAAAAAGAAGAGAAAAAAGATTAAAATTTATGGTCGTTCGAAGATTCAACCGGATCTAGCTTAGTAGTCGGTTCATTCTTCGAACGATCTTCTGCTTTTACTACAAACAGTGTCAACAGAGAAGCGTAAAGAACTACCAGAATAATAAATTTGGCAAGTGATTTTGATTGTGGGATAGCGGTTTTCATAAGTATGTTTTATTCTAAGACATATCAAATTGTTCAGGGTTTAATTCCTTACCTCAATTACTTGTCAACAATCAAGCCAATATTTTTTACCGCCAATCCAATTTCACAACGCTTTATCAGAATAAAATAAACGAATTCCCGGCTGGTCGTTAATTGGATAAAACCAATCAATCCACTCATGAAAGCCGTATTTCTTCTCGCTATACTAGCGTCAACTTTATTTTCATCCTTTGCTCAGGAAACTGATCTTGACAAAAAGTATGAATCAATTGCGACATATCCTGAATCCTACACTCCGGAAACAGTGGCTGCTCGCATGATTGATGGGTTGGCCTTTAGGTATTATTGGGCAACAGAAGGATTGCGCCCGGAAGATTTGGATTATAGGCCCAGCCCTGAGGCTCGAACGAGCTTGGAAACAATTGATCATATACTGTCACTTTCTGCGATTGTCTTTACTACCTTAAGGAAATGCTTATTCGGGAGTGTCTTTAAAAGACATGACATTCTCCGAAAAACGGGCTGCTACGCTTAACTACCTGGAAACAGCAAGTGAACTTCTCAAATCTGCCAAAAACCCAGGCCTGGATAGTTTAAGCATCAAGTTTCAGTTTGATGAGCGATCATCAGAGTACCCATTTTGGAATTTGATAAATGGCCCCATCTCTGATGCCATTTGGCACGTGGTCCAGGTCGTTTCGTTAAGGAGAGCCAGCGGCAACCCTTTTAATAACAATGTGAGTGTATTGAGAGGGAAGTTGAGAGAGTAGTTCTTCAATTTTTATATCTTAAGGTAATGAGAAAACTAGGCCTAATCGGAGGTACATCTTGGCACTCCACTATAGATTATTACAGAAGAATCAACCAAATAACCAACGACAGGTTAGGAACCAAAGTCAATCCCGAATTGCAGCTTTTTAGCATCAATATTGAACTGATGTTTAGCCAGGATTGGGATCTGATTGCGAGAAAATTTATAGAAGCAGCTAAAACCCTGGAGAAAGGAGGGGTAGACGCCTTAGTACTTTGCGCCAATACAACACATCGTCTGTATGCTGAAATTAGTAGAAACATCAACCTTCCGTTTGTTCATATAGCAGATGCAGTGGGAGAAGAAGCGCAATCAAACAATCTCGGTAAAATCGGATTGATCGGCACAAAACCGACGATGACAGAGCCATTTATTTCTGGCTATATCAGAGATAAATTCGGGATGAATTGTATAGTGCCTTTGGAACAATCGATACCTCTAATCCACGATGTGGTGGTCGATGAATTGGTACAAGGTCGGTTTACCCAAGAGGCCAGAGTCAATATAATATCGGAAATGAACAAACTAAAAGATAGAGGAGCTGAGGCCATTGTTTTGGGTTGTACTGAATTCCCTGAACTACTTCGAAGTGTAAATTACCCTTTGCCATTGTATGATACGCTTGAGATGCATTGTCAGAAATGTGTGGACTATATTCTTGCTTAGGTCATTAATTTGAACTTGTCCCGAACTAGCAAAATGCTCCTGTCTTTTAGTCAAAGCCAGTTTCATTGTAACCTACTATATTAGTAGATCACCAATCTCAATAATATGAACTGGCTAGATTACCTGGTAGTAGTAGTTTACATCGTAGGGTTTCTTTTTCTTGGGTATTTTTTCAAGCAAAACTCAAGCAAAACAGAATATTTTCTCGGTGGAAAATCCTTCGGTTGGTTTCCTCTGGGCCTGTCAGTTATGGCAACACAGCTTTCGGCCATTAGCTTCGTATCAGCCCCGGCTTTCGTGGGACTCAGAGAGGGCGGGGGCATGCAGTGGCTCAGCTTCGAGTTTGGCGTTCCTCTGGCAATGATCTTTCTCGGTTTATACCTGGTTCCGAGGCTCTACAGATCCGGAGTAGTGAGTATTTACGAATACCTTGAGAGGCGATTCAACAGATCCACAAGAATTCTTATCAGCATTGTTTTTCAGGTTAGTCGATCATTCAGCACTGGCATCATGATTTATGCCGTAGCACTTATCCTCATGAGCATCCTTGATGTTCCGCTGTGGCAGACTATCCTCGTTATAGGTGTTATCACTGTGATTTACTCATATCAGGGAGGAATGAAGGCGGTAGTCTATGGAGATATGATTCAAATGATTGTATTGCTTGTGGGTATATTTATTTGCGCTTTTGCCGGTTTATCGCTGGTCGGGGGATGGTCGTCATTTATTGCTGATCTTGATCCGAACAGATTGAATGCTGTTGATTTTAGTGTGATAGGCGTAGGAGGAGACGGTGATTTTGGAGTGCTGCCTATGGTTCTTGGTGGCTTTTTTCTTTATGCGTCCTATTATGGTACTGATCAGTCACAGGTTCAGAGACTGCTTTCTGCCAAGAGTATGAAAACCGTGAAGCAAACGCTGCTCTTCAATGGCCTTATGCGATTCCCTATCACATTTTTGTATTGCATCATGGGCTTAATTATTGGCACACTAGCGCTAAAAACACCTGAGTTTATCAGTCAGATACCCAGTGATAAAGTCGATCTAATGATCCCAATCTTTATTCGAGATTACCTTCCACATGGCATTATCGGGCTTTTGATTGTAGCCATATTATCAGCGGCCATGTCCTCTTTGAGTTCGGCTGTCAATTCGCTTAGCGCCGTGACCACAGAAGATATACTTGTTGGTAACCGAAAAGTGGACGACAAAACATATGTGAAGTACTCCAAATTGGCAGCCCTATTCTGGGGAGGGGTTTGTATCATACTGGCCTTCTTTGGAGGAGATATTGCCAGCACCGTCATTGAGGCCATCAACAAGATAGGCTCTGTTTTTTACGGCCCTATTCTGGCTACCTTCCTGATTGCTGTTAGCTTCAGAACTATTGGAGCCAAAGCAATGAACGTGGGTTTACTTTTAGGCGTAGCAACAAACATTTACCTGTGGCTAGTGGTAGGAGACAACCTCTTTTGGTTTTGGTGGAATTTCATAGGTGCAATAATCTCATTTACAGTAGCTTTTGTGATTTCCAAATTCGGTAATGCAGAGTCAGATCTGACCTCAGATGATGAACCCGATGAAATAGACTGGAGGTTCACGGGGCTGCTGCTGGGCGGTTTTGTTGCCATACTTTTAATCAGCATTTGGATTACACAATCAGCATAACATGCAGAAAATAAAAACACTATTAAGTACTGTTTATTCTGAAGAGCAAGTCGAGCACATACTGAGTGAAATAGACGTAATGATATCGAACTACAGCCAGGAGAATGCTCCTGCCAAAGGTCTCGATCATACAGATGTAGCGCTCATTACCTACGGCGATCAGGTACTTAAGGAGAAACTTCCACCATTACAATCTCTTTCTGAATTTGTTAAGGAGTACTTAGCTTCGGCCATTAGCATTGTTCATGTTTTACCGTTTTATCCCTATTCTTCTGACGATGGGTTTTCGGTCATTGATTATAAGGCAGTAAATCCCGAATGGGGAAATTGGGATGACATGAAAGCACTTTCAACTGATTTCAGGCTCATGTTCGATGCTGTAATCAATCACATGTCTGCCCAGTCCGAGTGGTTTCAAAAATATCTACTAGATGATCCCCAATTCAAAGATTTCTTTGTTGATGGTAGTCAATTCAAAGATTTGAGTAAGGTAGTTCGTCCCAGAACCAGCCCGCTGGTTCATGATTTCAATGGTAAGAAAGTCTGGACCACTTTTAGTAGAGATCAGGTCGATCTAAACTATGCCAACCCGGATCTTTTTTTGAGAATCCTAGACGTACTGTGTTATTATGCAGAGCAGGGCGGCACCATCATACGCCTGGATGCGATAGGCTTCATGTGGAAGGCTGATAGTACTACCTGTATCCATCTGGATGAAACGCATAACCTGATCAAAGCCATGCGAGCTGTTTTGGAGATAGTTTATCCTGAAATAATTCTCATATCAGAGACGAACGTTCCTCATGCCGAGAATGTCTCGTATTTTGGAAATGGGGATGAAGCCCATATGGTTTACAACTTTGCTTTACCGCCACTGGTAGCTTTTAGCCTGTTAAGTGGTGATGCTTCCAAGTTGAAGAAATGGGTTTCCAACCTTGAAATACCCGGTGGGGAAAGCTGTTTTTTCAATTTCCTGGCCAGCCATGATGGAGTAGGGTTACGACCCGTTCAGGATATTCTAGATGAAAACGAAATTGAAATGATCACCGCTTCTGCAGCATCCAATGGCGGTCGGATTTCTTATCGCTCGGCTGGTGGAGTGGACAAACCATATGAAGTGAACTGTAACTATTTCAGCTTGCTAAAAGGAAAGGAGCAAAATGAACAGCTCGGTATCAAACGCATGCTACTGGCGCATGCTGTACTGCTCAGTTTGCCAGGATTGCCTGCGATATACTTTCACTCCCTTCTAGGTTCTCAGAATGATCTGCAAGGGCTGGAGCGATTAGGCTACCCGCGTGCCGTGAACAGAGAAAAACTTTATTACGAAGAACTCGAAAATGAATTAGCTGACACAGGCAATAGGAGATATGCCATTTTCAGTGAGATCAAACGCATGATTAAAGTTCGAAAAAAACTACCACAGTTTGACCCTTACGGCTCCTTTGAGCCCATACAAACCAACGATTCTTTATTGGCTTTTATACGTCCAGGAAAAACGGGGGATTTGCTATGTTACTTCAATTTTTCGGACCAACATCAAAGCATAAGACTGGAAGGCTCATACATAAATCAGCTTTCAGGCAATACCATTTCCGATGATGTTGAGTTGCGGCCATACGAATACATCTGGCTTGTAAAGCCATAAATTCAATCACAGCTGGTTTTTAAGCGAACTTTGCAATTTCCCTACAAAGGATTATCCATTCAGAGAGTGGTTATATCATCAGTTTAAATACGATAATTCCATGTTTATTCCTTTTCACTCAGCAAAAAGAGGATAGTTGAGATAACACTAGCTAAATTTACGTTCAGCTAGTTACATACATGTCTCTTCCAAAAAAATACCTGATTTCAGGGGTTCTTTTCACCCTGGGGTTGGCCATCTCATTTGCGCTTTATATATCCCTAAGAAAAGCCAATCAACTCCGTCAGGACCAGATCTATTCTGGGATATATGATGCTATTTCCATGAGTATTCAAAGGGAGATAGATGTAAATATTAACGCCCTGCATGCCATCAAAGCTTCTTTTCTAGCAAGTGAATATGTTACCAGAGATGAATTTTTAGAACTCACCAAATTCTATATAGTAAACATCAAAAGTATTCAGGCATTGGAGTGGGTTCCTAAGGTATATCACAATCAAAGAGATTCTTTGGAAAAGGCCATTAGACAGAATGGTTTTCCTGACTTTGAAATATTCACAACCAAAGACGGGGAGAGAGTCAGGGCAGAAAAGAGAAAAGTGTACTATCCAATCATTTACATTTCACCATACGAGGGCAATGAGGCTGCATTGGGCTTTGACCCAGGAGAATCTATTTCGGCAAGGTCAAATACTATTCAGAAAGCCATAGCCACCAGGTCTGTTGCAGTATCTGATGTGATCAACATTATTCAAAAAAGTGACCCTCATAAAGCGGTACTTGTTTTTGTGCCTGTTTTTGATCCTGACAATACCCTGATTGGGCTTGTTGAGGGTGTTTACCTGGCCAAAGAGCTGATACAATCGGGTGTGAGCAGGCTGGAATTTTCTGAGGCGATCAAAATTTCTCTTAGAGATGAAAAAGGCAATCTTATTTACGGCAATGAACCTGTTGGTTCTAAAGATTCATTGACAGGATTTTTGACGTTCGGTGACCACAAATATGCTCTTCATATTGAATACTTGGATGATATAGGAGCGGATGCAATGAATGTTACCTTTTTCCTTGCTTCATGCCTGATTATTACCTTTTTCCTGGTAGGGATTACCTTTTATGCGCTCAATACTTCAGAGAGACAACAAAAAAGGAGCAGGGCCAATATTGAATCTATTTTCAAACTGAGCGAAAGTGCCATCGCCCTTTTTGATACCAACCTTAGGTTGAGAGAGTGGAACCAATCTTTTGAGAAACTTTCGGTGGAGCTTACAGGAGAGAAACCCCGTTTTGGAATGTCTGTTCCAAAGGAACTGTATGCCAGCGAAGATAAGCTTCAGGATAAAATCAAATTAGGAGAGCAGATAAAGCTCACTTCGGCCATTGAGCTGAATAAGGAGGTAAACCACTTTGTATTCAATTATTTACCTATTTATGACGAAGGGAAAGCCGTAGGTTTCTGTGCGTTGATTGAAAATGTGACAGATATTATGAAATATGAGGCCGAACTGGAAACGTACAGTTCTAAGTTGCAGGACCTTGTTGAACAGAGGACACAGCAACTGGATCAATCCAACAAGAAATTGATTGAGAGAAATATTGAGTTAAGTGATGCGCTGGAAGAACTAAAGATGGCTCAGGAAGAACTTGTTCAGTCAAGAAAAATGGCTTCCCTGGGAGTGATTGCCGCAGGTGTTGGTCATGAAATCAACAATCCGCTCAACTTCATCATTGGTGGTGTTACAATGCTCGAAAGGTCTTTTGAAGGGCAATTGGGAAAAGACCAGCAGAAGGCCATTAAGACTATTAAGCTGGGGTCTAAACGTGCTTCAGAGATCGTTAAAACAATCGGAAGGTTTAGTAGAAAGAGTGCCTCAATGGATGAGTTTTGCAATATTCATGCTATTCTGGATGGATGTCTGCTGATGATGTCCGCCAATCTGATAGAACGGGTTCGGATCGTAAAGAATTACTCGGAGAACTCACTCGTTGTAAAAGGAAATGAAGGCATGTTGCATCAGGCTTTTCTGAATGTTTTGATGAATGCCGATCAGGCAATTGAAGGTGAGGGTGATATTATCATTACGACTGAGCTAAATGATAGTAAAGCGATTGTAAAAATCAAGGATACAGGAGTTGGCATTGAAGACACGAATCTTGTAAAAGTGATGGATCCGTTTTTCTCCACTAAGGAGCCGGGTAAAGGAGTGGGACTTGGGTTATTTATAACCTACAACATCATAAGTGAGTTGGGAGGGAAAATTGAATTCAACTCAAAGCTAGGTGAAGGTGCGGAATGTATCATTTCATTGAATCTAGCGTAAAATAGACATCCTGATTCATACCAAGGTACTGCCTGGTTAGCATGACTGATTTTTAGTACAGCAAAACATACCTGTCGGTATACAGGCTATGCTACTAAAAGTCTGAACAAAGGCCAATAGAAAATAGATCTGACTATAGAAAGCCAGATCTATTTCATTTTATTTAAGCACTTACCGCCAAGACAGAGTTTGCGCGTAGGGATGTGTTGACAACACCTTCCCATTTTCTGACCAAAGGAAGTTCCCCATTCAGTTGAAAATGTTCATTTGAATTGAAAAACTCAAACCGACTAGGGGCGATACTCTTATCTTTTGGAATAAAAGTAAGCTCCAGTCTATCTATAACAGTTTCAGTGCCTGCTTGAGTTTTGACCGACCTTTTGATGCTGTCTGCCTGACACTTACTGATGGCATTTAGTGGAACACATAGTTCGGACACATGCTGATCAGTTTTTTTATAATAGAATATGTAATTCTTTGCTGATGAGATACCAATTGAAAATTCTATACCACAGTCATAAGTAGCGATATCACTGTTATATGAATCTGCGATAGCTTTTAAACCGTCAATAAGGTCTTGTTCTTTTTTCTTCCTGCTTTTATGCATCACCAAAAAAGGTGCGATGCATAGGGCTATTGCAACCAGCCCAAAAATGGTTGTTCCAAATTCCATGATTTTATTTCTGCATTAATGAATGATTCAGCGTGAAATGTGACGCTGAAAGTTTAATTAAGAGGTAAGGCAACTAATGGCCTTAATTTTTAGCAGATTAATTATGGGAAGGAATGAAATGAATATAGCAGGTCTATCTTTTTTTGCTCAATTAGAAGGTTGAGCACTCCAGATGATAGCGCATTAAATAAGCTTCCAAAATAGAATGAATGCGAAGATAGTTGGGCCCATACTTCACTCTGTTCAGAAGGATACGGCTGTTGGGTAGGCTTTACCTGAATATCGACAATCAGCTTTACCGGAACGGTATGATTGAAATGATCTTTCAGATCATCAATTTTATACCACGTTTTGGCTTGAGTCTCTTGAATGGCAGATTGAAATTGAGCAGAAGCGCTCAGCCCCATAGTCATAATGTATATGACCAGAGATGTAATAGCCGCTATTTTCTTAAAACCACTCAAATTCAATAAAAGTATATATTCTACGAAAATACGTCGTTTCCGGAATTTTGATGCATTAATTTATTTTAAGTGCAACATATATTTCCTCTAGTATTTCCTTCTTGTCTGTTAGTACCACCAACTTATCGAGGGCATGAAGCTCAGTAGAGCCATCCGGTGTTAAGAAAATACCTTCACGTTCAATCATGGCAATAATGGCTTTTTTGGGAAAGTGCAGATCCACGATTTTGAGCCCGACTACAGGAGCACCCGCTTTAATCACAATTTCTTCCATGATGGTTTTTGGGTTTTCAGCCAGTAGCTCATCTGTAGGAGAAAGGGGCTTGGCTTCTTCCGGCAGACCCACGTTTAGCCAGTTGGCCACCACAGATAGGGTGGTGCCTTGTATCACAACAGAAGTAAGAGATACAAAAAAGACAATATTAAAAATCATGTTGGCAGTGTCTATACCAGCCAGCAAGGGGTAGGTAGCGAAGACAATA
>JBDVMP010000094.1:0-4815 GCA_039970095.1 Cyclobacteriaceae bacterium | reverse complement strand
TTTTGGGAGGGGTTGTGCAACAGCTACGTGTGTTATGCTCTGTTTTTCTTTCTTAGATTCTCTTCCAAAAATGTACCCTATCGGGGATAAATACAGCGATTGATATTAATTATACCTTATCGGGTATAGTAGTGGTGATATTAAAATTTTTATACCCTATATGGTATAATTCGAAGAAAAATGTAATTTTACACCCGAAAGGGTATAAAAATGACAAAAACACCATTAGCTCAGTTTATCAAAGAGAAAAGAAAGCAAGCAGGAATGAATCAAGAAGATCTTTCATTTGCTGCCGGTGTTGGTTTAAGATTCGTTCGAGAACTGGAACAAGGAAAAACAACCTTGAGGATGGACAAGGTCAATCAAGTCTTAAATCTTTTCGGATATGTATTAGGGCCAGTAGAAGTTAACAGAGATGAGGAAAGCTAAAGTACTTTATCAAGACGAGTGGGCTGGGACATTAACCGAAGATGAGGAAGGGTATCATTTTCAATATGAATATGAATACTTCGCCAAAAAAGGGGAGTCCATAAGCTTAACTCTGCCATTACAACAGGAAGCTTACCATTCAAATGTTCTATTTCCATTTTTTGATGGGCTCATTCCAGAAGGGTGGATTTTAGATTTGGTTGAGAAAAACTGGAAAGTCAATGAAAAAGATAGAATGGGAATTCTGCTGGTTGCTTGTAAAGATTGTATCGGAGCTGTTTCAATCGAACCATTAATATGACGTGTTTATACTGCTATAAAGACTCAGAAAGTGATTTTCACACGAGCTGCAGCAAGAAAATATTCGGAGTTACCAAGCCCCCAGTGGTACCATATTCCGAAAAGGATCTTCTGAATCTTGCCGACCAAATGATCAAGGGTAAAGCGACGATTACAGGTGTTCAACCAAAGCTTTCTTTGCACTTAGAAAGACCTGATAATGCACCTGGTAAATTGACAATAGTTGGCCTGTGGGGACAATTTATCTTGAAACCTCAGTCGACAATGTGGGATGAATTGCCTCAAATAGAGGATTTGACAATGCATCTCGCAGAGCTATCTAATATTCGAACTGCAGAGCATTCCTTGATCCGTTTGGGTTCAGGAGAGCTCGTGTACATAACCAAACGAATGGACCGAAAAGGCGGTGTTAAGCATCATATGGAGGATATGTGTCAGTTGTTGGAAAGGCTCACGGAGGATAAATACAAGTCATCACATGAGCAAATAGCCAAGAAGATAAAGCGCAACAGTGTAAATCCAGGGCTTGATCTGGTCAGGTTTTATGAATTGACCTTGTTCAGTTTCCTAACTGGAAATGCGGATATGCATTTGAAAAACTTCTCGTTGATAAAAAGTGACCTTGGTCATTATGAATTGGTTCCCGCATATGATTTGGTATCGTCGGCTTTAGTAGTTGAAGGAGACGATGAAGAGCTTGCACTGACACTATGTGGCAAAAAGAAAAGACTAAGAAAATCCGACTTTTTTAGCGCTATGACTTCTTCAGGGATACCTGATAAAGCGGCAGAAAACATTCTTAATAAATACGCCAAACTTCAAAACAAGTGGTTGGAATTTATCAATCAGTCCTTTTTGTCTAAAGAAATGAAAGAGCAGTATGGCCAGTTAATTGCACTTAAACATCGTCAACTTTTCAGTTAGGCTAATTAGGGTTTAGCGCCCCTTTAACTGGTAAGGCTTCATATTTAAGTAAGGCTACCATTTGCTTCACGGAGCAATCGCACTTTTTGTTGGTAGGTAGGTTTTTTCTTGACTCCTCCACTGTGGTTCTTAATCTAAATGCTTGTTAAATATGCATTTAGCAAGTTCATGAAATCTAATGGATTCAAACTTCGGTATGTCATTATCTTCTATACCTAGCCGAAATGCAACGATTGGTGAAGAAATAAGATTTTGTAAATGATCTTTCGTTAGACTAATCATCGCGAAGGCTGAATATGTTATGAAAGAACTAGACGGATTAGATACGCTAAGGTCAATTTCTATGTCTGAAAAAGTTAATTTTTTTCCATTATTCAATAGTAGAGTGGCATTGCTTAATGTTGTCATTGAAGCTGCTCCAGTGTAAATCGATAGAGTTACATAGTAACTTACTGCTGTGTCATTTTTGTTTCTATATGTTAAAAATGTAATATCATCGTTTGCACTTGTCGTTTCCTTCAAGATATCCGTGAATTTGTCAGTAGAGGTGTAAATCTCAGAACAAAAATATTTGTCCGGAATTGTTATTTCGTTCAATATGTAAAATGGGAAATCGTAGAAAGCATATTCATTGTAGTGCAGCTTGTATAAGGAGTTCGTGTTCCTATTTTGCAACACAAAGACCCAGTAATCTGATTCGGATATAGTGTTAGTTTCAGTGAAAATGTCAACTACGCGAAAAGTGTCTTGAACCACTTCGGTTGCTTCGATTGGATTATACACTGGGGTTTTGGTTATGTTTTTTCTTTTACCTGTAACAAGTGTATCAATTCTAAAAAATTTGTTTACTCTATTACTTGGTCGTGTGAGATACTCTATGTAGTCAGGAGAAACAACTAAAAAAGTTCCCTCATATAGGTCAACATATTTACCAAAAAACGTTCTTTCTTGACCGAAACCTTCTGTGATAACGAGGAATAAAAGTAAAATGAATATGATCTTTTTCATTCCGAATAATTGTATATAACGCTCAGATATGGCGCTGTGGCCCGAGCTTTTTAAATTCCGATAAATGTAGCGATTCTGGTCGGGGTGCGCAACCTCCAACTCACAACGGTTCCAAATGGCAATGCGTTTCGAAAGATAATCCCGATAGCTATCGGGACCTGCGCGCAAAAGATGTTAGAAAGCACTCCCGATCAGCGACTGTTAGATTTTTGTTTTATAGTCCTGTTGAGTCAGGATGTTGCCTAGTATCCCAAACTCTCAAGATCTGAATTTCATCGGTTTCAATCCGATAGAAGACCTTGTAGTTTCTGACCACTTTTGAGTACACATTCCGATAATTAGTCTGTGTTCCAATATTGGGAAAGTTGGAAATTATTTCAGCAGATTTCCCGAACAGTTTTTCGAGTTTTTCAGGGTAGACATTCGACTGATTTCGTTCGAGCCAATATCTGTAAATAATCGTTCGATCAATGATGGAGCGAGTTGTCCATCTTATTTTTTTAGCCATTCCTTCACCAGTTGACTTGCTTCGGAGTTCGAGTGAAGTTTCCCGGATTCTGCATCAGATATCCCTTCATCTATAGCTTTCTTCTCAATGTCAGTTAATTCATCAATATGTTCAATCTCGTGTTCAAGATCAACGGCCTTAAGAAGTTCATCCAAAAGTCTAGGGTCATTAATATCGTTGACTCGTTTCTTAATTCTTTCTTTGACGTTCATACTTATAAAGTTAACTAGTTGCAGGTAAAGTTGCTAGAAGGGAGATGAAATCTAACGTTAGGCTAGCCACTGTAGCGGCGAGTATTATTTATTAGTTTTGAAGACAATGTTTTTCTTCCATGCATAGTTTGGTTTTATGAGTGTCTTGTCCTGAAATAGGTTGACTAAAATTGACTATTAGTAAGTTGTTATTTTCCATGTTTATTTCCAAAGTTTGGCCAATGGTTGTTTAGTCTTATGAGCTATTGAAGGTGTGAGCATACCACAGCTTAGGTGAGGCCTCATCTGGTTGTAGACTTCCACGGACTCTTTGACCCATTTAACGGCCTGAAGATGATTAAGGAACCCTTCGCCAATATCGAATTCATCTTTGAGTATACCGTTAACTCTTTCGGCGATTGCATTTTCGTACGGGTCATATTTAGTGGTCATACTAATGGAGATATTGTGTTGTTGGAGCATATCGGTATAGTCATGATGACAGTACTGGAATCCTCTATCAGAGTGGTGAATGAGCGGATGGTTGTAGGTTTTGTTTTTGAGTGCCATTTTCAGAGCTGTGATAGCGTTTTCCATTTTCATGTTGTCGCTTAAATAATATCCCATGATCTGCTTAGAGTAGGCGTCAGTAATTAGATGCAGGTAGGCGAATCCCTGTGAAGTTTTGATATAGGTGATGTCAGCTACCCAGACCTGTTCGGGGGCTTTGATGGTGAGGTCTTTAATACGGTTAGGGTGTTTGAAGAACTGATGCTTGGATTGGGTGGTTATCTGATATTTTTTTCGTTTTGAGATCAATAAGAAATGTTTACGGAGGATATCAAATAGTCTATCTCTTCCTATTTTGATGTTTAGTTGTTCTAATTGAGGCTTTAGAAGAACCATTAGCTTTCTGGTACCGATTCTTGGCATTACCCTTCTGATGTCCCGGACTAAGAGGCAAATTTGCTGTTCGATATGGTTGTTGTGAGCGGTGCTTTTCAGGTACTTATAATAGCCTTGTTTTGAAAGCCCAAGCAGTTGATAGCGGTGCTTTACTTTGAGTTTTTGTGCACCTTTTTTTGGATCTCTTTGAATAACTGCTTGGGCAAGAACTTTTCCAACTCTTCACGTCCTACTTGTTTTTGAAGTTCGGCTAGCATGTACTGCTGGATATCTTTAAGCATTTCAAGTTCTTCTACCTTTTCCTTGAGCTTCTTGATTTCCTTGTCTTTTGGATGGTTTTTACTACCCATGTCGGGATTAAACTGTTTACACCAGGAAGCTACAGTATTTCTAGAAATACCATACTTCTCAGCAGCATACCTCTGCGACATTAAGCCATTGAGCACCTGCTCAACTACCTCCTTTTTAAAAGTATAGGTAAAGCCTTTATAGAAGTTTTTTTCGTTACCAGGGTGTTTGTATTCTTTCATGATTGACACTTAGTTAGTT
>JBDVMP010000093.1:0-69762 GCA_039970095.1 Cyclobacteriaceae bacterium | reverse complement strand
GGAAATTATCAATGGAAAAGTCGATTTGATCAACTAAAACCTGAAAGGGATTTTTCTGTTGTGACTGTTGATAGTTTACGGAAGCATTTTGAATATCAAGACTTCCAATACTCAGAGCTTTTAAATATTCAGATATTGAATTGTATAGAGATCCTGTTTCTAATGAAAAGGTGGTTTTGCTTGTTTGATTACCTGATTTAGAAATAATTATTTCCGGATCATGAATTTTAATACCATTTATGGTCAACGCCTTGCCAAAATATATTGCGGTCAGTGAGCCGAGAGATATCTCAGCTTTAGGCACAATCACTTTGTAAACCTGTTTGACCGTATCGGTCCGTACATCTTTGGATTTGGTTAGGCTCAAATCAGTAATGCGAATTTCTTTATCAATCGCAACAATGTCGATTTCTGAAAAATCTAACTCGTACCTTCCTTTCGATTGGTTGGAAACAAGTTCCTTCAATAGACTTCCGGCTAATTCAGAGCCATAACTTCGAATAACGAAGAAGCCTGTAGTCAGAACAGCGATCAGACAGAATAGCAGGAGCCACCAATATGTTTTCTTGAATTTGATATTGCACTGGTTTAGGAGGTGTCAAATTAGCAAATTAACCTGTCAAATGCATGACGGGAGAATAAAATGAATTAAAGGACTGGTGGTGATTAATTAACGTCATGCTATTGGATTTAAATGCTACAAAGATTAACTTGACTATCGATCATTTAAGATCGGCGGTGGAAAATAGAGGCTATGCATTATGCATAGCCTTTTTTATTATCACGTGATATAAAAAAATGACAAAACGTTTTGTTTTAACTATCATTTGATAGTATTATTGTGTCATGGATAGTGAGTACTATTTTCCATAGCTGGTTCTTAATGAAGAAGGGTTACTCTACGTAACCCTTCATTTTTTGAAGAAACTTCAGCAAGAAAAACTATATTTGTGGCAATTATTTTGAGGTAATGGAGATAAATGATAGAATATCTGAGTTGATTGGAAAATTGGAAACAAATCCCAATTCATTTGCAGAAAATATAGGAGTAAAGGGTACAGTTGTTTATAATATAATCAAAGGACGAAGGAGCAAGCCTAGCTTCGAGGTGCTTCAAAAAATTATTTTAGCTTATCAAACCGTCAATGCAAACTGGCTATTAAATGGGGACGGTGATGTTTGGAAAGAGGACGCCAAGACCCATGACGTTGAGCCGGGTTACATCAAAGTAGAAAAAAGAATTACACAGTTAGTAGGAACGCTAAAGGAAGAATTTGGTGAACGTGCTGAAATTGATGAAATAGAAGAGCTTGTCACTGCGTTGATCGAAGAGAATGTTGAGCAAAAGTTCAAGATCATATCTCTCTACGAAAAGCAAGATCAAATTCTTGATGTTATTAGAAAGAAGCTAAGTCTCGATTTCTAATTGCGACTATTTAGCTATATATACTTTTCTTTCTTTGCTTCACAAATAATTGCTTAAAGCTGTTTCCAGTTAGTGCACCTAAGCCTCCGCACACACCTCCAACTACACCTGATATAATTACAAGCAATATTCCATCCTCTACAGGGAATAATTGCACCATTTTGTCCGTAAACACCGCATTTGACTGGTAATCTAAAACCCAGGCAGTAACGAGCCAAACGAGCCCTACACCAAGAAAACCGCCGATAAAGGCATTTATGGATGAACCGTGAATACCGAAACAAACACCAAATGACACTACAAATAGAACCCACCAAGGCGCGTATAGTGATAGTACGTACGTGAGTGTTCCAATAAGGATGAGTCTTGCGAGAAATTTCATTGTTCTGGTTTGATTGTTAAAGTGGAGGTTACTTTGGATGATTGTGAGATATCTTCACCAAATAAAAGCTCAAAATATTCCCCTGCCGCCCATTTGTCTATCATGTGCCCATATTTATCATCTGCAGGATTCCCGGTCTGGCTTCCAGGGTAAATGCCCCACGCTTTGGTGCCTTCAGGATTCATTTCCACGATCATGCGCCATGATGGGCCGGCAGACTTGCTTGCAGCATTAACTATTCCCTTGCCACCACCTATGTTAATATTCTCTCTTGAAAATGGCGCCAATTTCAGGACGTGCGGTATCTGAGTGTTTTTGTAAGCAGCCCAATTCGTTTTGGTGCTGCTGTTGTTCAAACTGGCCAGAGAATCCACAGCCTCAACAAACGAAAGATAATACAGCTGATTCACCGTTTCAATGGCTTTGGTGTCAATAATATCGAACAGCTTAAAGTCAGGGTTATTTTGAAGCAGTTGAGTTGTAACGTACCGATGAGGCTTATTCACTGTGATATTGGTTGTGTCATATTCATCCCAAATTTTGTTGTAAAGAATATCCCACCAGAGCTGATAGTAAGTTGGAGCTAATAGCTCCGGTTCATTAAAATAATCCCACGTGTTGAGCTGGGTAAAGTAACTTCGTTGTGCTGAGGTGAAAGTGGCTGTGTCAAGGCTGTCAAGCATGGCAGGGAGGCTCTCAGAAGCATGGTAGTTGAAGTTGTCATTTTGTAATTTCATAAAATCCTTCGGCACAATGTTATTCATGAGGCTCAGTCTATCATTGATTCGCCTATTTCTGAAGTACTCGTAGTGGTGATCCCAAACGTAATAAGGATAAAGTGAATCCACCTGGTGCTGGTTGGCAGAACTTAAAAAACCCTGATCTGGGTTTTTGTCCCAAAGCCTATGCTCGAAAGGAATGGTCTCTGTCCACTCTTGATCGGTTTGTGATCCATCAAGTAAAAATTTGCCTTTACCTTCTGGTTTAATAGGAAATTTGCCGGGCAGGTTTACCGCAATGTCTCCGGCTTTTGATCCGAAAAGAAAATTCTGAGGAGGACCGTTGAAATAGGTCAGGGCCGTTTCAAATTCCTGATAGCTCTGTGATCTATTCACCTTGTACATGGCCGTCAGGGTATTGCCTGGGCTATGCGCCACCCATCTCATGGCGTGATTTATTTTTTCATTGTCACCATAAAAATTCTTATCATAAACGACTGGCCCGTGATGTACATAAACTATGGTGTCAAATTGACTCGCTTGCCCGCGGATTTTTATTTCTTCTACAACTTTTTCGGTTTTGAACCATTGATTATTATACCAGTACTCTTTTCGGCTTTTGTTCCTAAACTTGATACTGTACCAGTCCACTTGATCGCGGGGTGAGTTTGTCACTCCCCAGACTATCTCATTGTTAAAGCCAATTAGAATTGTGGGTGTTCCCGGCACAGTGACTCCCATCGTATTTAGGGATGGAGTATGCAGATGTGTAGCATACCAGATGGATGGTTGAGTTAGTTGTAGGTCTGGTTCATTTGCGAAAATTACATTTCCATCTTTGGTTTTTGAGCCAGCTGCCACAAAGTTGTTACTCCCATAAAGGGGGCTTGGCTTGTCTATCGTTTGAGGGGTTTTTGAAATGATATTGCGGAAATTTGAAACGACCTTTTTTGGCTCAAAATCCCAGGTTTTTCCTTTTCTGATTACTGGATCAAGATTGCCCAGTTGCTCAGGGTACATCATGTTAAATAACTCCTCACCAAAAAGTGCCATAGCATTGGTGTTTTCAAGGTCGGCTTCACTGCGGCTGAGTGTGTTGCTTAGCATAGCATAGGCAAGACAGGATTTTACGGGAGACCATGGTTCTGGCTCATAGTCTAGCAGTTTAAATTCTATCGGGTAGTCAGCATAGTCCAGTTCGTCTATGAATGCGTTCACGCCTTCAGCATAAGCTTCCATTCCAGTCTTCACTTCGGGGAACTCTTGCACATTTTCCCAGACCTGATAAGTCATTTTTTTGAGACCAATTCTCCTATTCAATTTGTCGAAATTGGCCGCCCTCTCTCCAAGTACCTCTGAGAGCCTGCCCATGACAACTCTGGAGAAAAAGTCCATTTGCCACAGTCGGTCTTTGGCTGTGAGATAGCCCTGCATGAAGTAGGCGTCATGGTCATTCTCAGCGTAGATGTGCGGGATGTTGATTTCGTCAAAGTAAACTGTAACAGGAGACTCTACAGCCAAAACCCTATTAACCGGATCCTCTCCCTTTTCAATGTTTTGAAGATACCCTTCAAATGGGCTCAGTATTTTCCCTAGTGGAGGGACGTTTTCAATTTTGCTATTGAGAGATATACCTAGTGCTATTGAAAGCACTAAAAAGAATAAGAATCTAAAGGTTTTCATCTATGGTTGAAGGAGCTGCTGGACAATTTTGAGTAATTCGTTATTACCCACAATTTGCGAATTATTCTTTTGATTTTCTAACATAATCGGTTTTTGAGCGGATTGAGATATTTTTGCGGTTGTGAGAGGTGATGTAAAAACTAAATATGTTCGGATAGTGAAGCCAATGATTGATTGGTGTCTTGCTCTAGTTTTGCTTCTGGTGTTTTTTCCAGTTTTTTTTCTTGTGGCTATCACCAATATGTTACTTGGACTTTCAGTTATTTTCATTCATCGCAGACCTGGTTTTCAGGGTCACCTTTTCGGTTTGTTAAAGTTCACAACGATTCATCCCCAAACCGGAGCTATAAATGGTTTCAGTAAGTTGCTCAGACATACATCAATTGATGAATTGCCTCAGCTGATAAACATATTGAAAGGTGAAATGAGTTTTATCGGCCCCAGGCCTCTTTTAGAGGAGTATCTGAGTGAGTATACGCAGGAACAAAAAGCCAGGCATGCAGTAAAACCTGGAATCACTGGATTGGCACAAGTGAACGGAAGAAATCATTTGTCGCTTGATGAAAAGGTAGAACAAGATCTCATGTATGTGGATCAAGTTTCTTTTCTTCTGGACATACGGATTTTGCTTAAGACAATATTGCAGTTATTTAGGTTTCGTGAGGCGGATGCCCACATGGCTGCAGAAGTGAAAGCGAACTAAACACATATTTTGACTCAAGAGAGAATATATCTATCGCCACCTTTTGTTGATCAAGCAGAGAAGCAAGAGTTAAGCTCTGCTTTGGATGGTGGGTGGGTTGCTCCATATGGTCCTAAAATTGATGAATTTCAGGAAGAGCTGACGAGCCGGTTTGGGTTTGAAAATGTGTTATGTGTCAGTTCAGGTACTGCGGCACTTCACCTTGCAGTGAAACTATGCGAAGTGACTACAGGGGATAAGGTGCTCGTAGGTTCACTAACTTTTGTGGCGGCTGCCAATGCAGTGTTGTACGAAGGAGGGCAGCCTGTTTTTATCGATAGTGAACCAGATAGTTGGAATATTGATCCTGACCTGCTTGAGCAAAGATTAAGAGAGGGGCAGAGGAAAGGTGAGAAGATTAAGGGAGTAATTGTGACTCATATCTATGGAAGACCTGCACAGATGCAGCGGATCAAGAGTATATGTGCGCGTTACGCTGTGAAATTGATCGAAGATGCGGCCGAAGCTTTGGGGGCACAAGTAGGTGGTGCGGCTGTTGGTACTTTTGGAGACTATGCAATTCTGTCATTCAATGGTAATAAAATTATCACTACAAGCGGAGGTGGAGCTTTGATATGTAAGGCTGAGGCAGATGCCGAGAAAGCGCGTTTTTGGGCAAGTCAATCCAAAGATAAAGCCCAGCACTACGAGCATAGTGAAGTCGGCTATAACTATGGATTTAGCAACCTGCTTGCGGGGGTTGGGTTGGCGCAATTATCAAAACTGGATAGTTTCCTGTCAAAGAAAAAGGAGATTTTAAATTATTACATCCGCAGTTTTTCGGAATGGGAAATCTTCGATTTGGATCAATCTACATATGTTGGAAGCAATAATTGGCTTTCTGTGTTTCTCATCAGAAAAGAGATCCTTGGCATGGTTTCACCGTCGGGATTGGTGGCTGGGCTTGAGCAAGGGGATATAGAAGCCAGGAAATTTTGGAAACCCCTTCATCAACAGCCTCTGTTTGGAGATAGTGATGCTGAGCTAAATGGTGTGTCTCAGGATTTATTTGAGAGGGGGATTTGCCTGCCTTGCGGAGTTGGCCTGAGTCGTGATGATCAGGATAGGGTAGTGGAGGCCTTGCGAGAGTTATTTTCCCGCATCGGACTTCTTAAATAAGGGAGCTTCACCACTGAATAAATCTGGAGGTAGATAAAACTCCAATTGAAAATTTAGGAATAGGTAAGAGTCGTTGTTTTTGGGATTGCCTCTTTTTCCTCCGGGTATTAAGATATTGTCATAGGCATTTTGATTTACGACTGGAATTTCATCTTTACGATTGGATATGATCTCGTGGGTGAGGTCAGGGTATGCGCTTCTGTAGCGGTCAGAAACATCGTCCATATAATCTGTGAAAGCATAGCGATAGGATGCTTCCAAATTGAAATTCATAAACGTGTTGATCTTAAACTTGAGCCCCATTCCGGCGGGGATTACAAGGGCAATTTGACTGTAGTCCGTACCTTCGGTCTCATAGTCAGCAAGGTCTACCCATTCTTCGCCTATCTCAGCCTGAGGGTTGAAGTGGGTTATACCCAATCCAGCGAATAGATAGGGCTCTATCTGAAGCCTGCGAAAATAGTCGCCTTTATAATCATTCAGGTAAAAGACCCCATTTATATTCAAATCCCAATTTTTTGAAGAAAAGGAGAGGTTGCGCTGTTGAGCATAGGTGCTGTCTTTGGCCTTAGTGTCTGATCCTTTTATGTTGTAGTAGGTTCCCTGTATCCTGGCAGAAACTTTAGAGAGTAGTCGTGCCTCTACACCCAGGTTAAGGTTGGAAAATTCCCTGCGGATGTGCTGGTCGTGTTTGAGGTCCCCATAATAGGTGGATGTGCCTGAACCCACTTGCAGGGAGAAATACCGGTCATTCATTTGCCATGAAAGAAAATTCTGCGCAAACATCGGGGATGATGCCAGAAGGAGAATAGCAAAAGTGAACAGTGTTCGTATCATGAAGGCTCAAAGTAAATAAACATAATGGATTTTGTTATTAATTGAGAGCTAATAGGTGATTGGGGTGGATGCCGAAAGAATAAACCCCAACATCCATTGACCCGAAAAAAGAAAAAGCCTGACTTCATTGAAGTCAGGCTTTGAGAGGTTCCAGGCGGATTCGAACCGCCGTAGAAGGTTTTGCAGACCTCTGCCTAGCCACTCGGCCATGGAACCTTTTAGTCTCGCAAACTTAGCGAATATTAAAAGAAAACAGGGAAACAAATTGCTCCCTGTTTTCATGATTTATTTTATTCTTCTTCCTCTGCGGAATCAGATTTTTTAGCCTTGGCAGCTTTCTTTGCTTTTGGCTTTTCTTCTTTCACATCAGCTTCTGCTGTTTCCGGAGCAGCCTCAGCTTTTGGCTCCTCTTTCTTAGCAGCAGCTTTTTTAGCTGGCGCAGGCTTGGCAGCAGCTCCTTCCATTTTCTGCTTCAATGCAGAAAGAGCGTCTAGATCACCTAGAGTAGATTTCTCTGACTCTTTGTTGATCTTATCAAGCGTATTGCCTTTTCCTGTCTTCTTCTTCTTAGGAGCAGACTCTACCGGCTGATCAGCACCTTCTTTCCATACAGATGTATGAGAAAGTACAATGCGCTTCTCGTCTTTAGAGAACTCTAGAACTTTGAAGTCAAGCGTTTCGCCTTCTTTAGCTACTGACTCATCTTCTTTCTGAAGGTTTTTGCTAGCAACTTGTCCTTCTAGTCCGTAAGGAAGCTCGATGAATGCACCTCTGTCGTTTTTAGAGATTACAGTACACTTGTGAATAGAACCTTTTGTGAATACAGTTTCGAATGTATCCCAAGGGTTTTCTTCCAGGTGCTTATGGCTAAGAGCCAATCTTCTGTTGTCTCCGTCAAGCTCCATCACTACTACTTCTAGTTCTTCGCCAACTTTCACGAATTCAGATGGGTGCTTGATTTTCTTGGTCCAGCTTAGGTCAGAAACGTGTACCAAACCGTCAATACCTTCTTCAAGCTCGATGAATAGGCCGAAGTTGGTAAGATTTCTCACGATTCCAGAATGCTTAGACCCTACAGCGTACTTAGTAAGAAGATCTTGCTTAGTCCATGGGTCTTCAGTCAATTGCTTGATACCAAGAGACATTTTTCTTTCGTCTCTGTCTACAGTCAATACCACTGCCTCAAGCTCGTCACCTACAGACATGAAGTCTTGTGGGTTTCTTAGGTGCTGAGACCATGACATTTCTGATACGTGGATCAAACCTTCTACACCAGGGATGATTTCAAGGAATGCACCGTAATCAGCAACATTTACAATCTTACCTTTTACTTTAGATCCTACATCCAGGTCTTTGTCAAGTGAATCCCAAGGATGAGCAGTCAACTGCTTCATACCAAGTGAAATTCTTTTCTTGTCATCATCAAAGTCCAGAACAACCACGTTAACCTTTTCGTCAAGGTTAAGTACTTCTTCAGGGTGATTGATTCTGCCCCAGGAGATGTCAGTAATGTGAAGGAGACCGTCAACACCACCCAAGTCGATGAATACACCGAAGTTGGTCATGTTTTTGATTACACCCTCAAGTACCTGACCTTTCTCAAGGTTATTAAGGATAACAGCTTTTTGCTTCTCGATATCTTTCTCGATAAGTACTTTGTGAGAAACAACCACGTTATCGTTGGTGTAGTTGATTTTCACAACTTTCACCTCCATTTTCTTACCAACAAAAACATCAAAGTCTCTGATTGGCTTAACATCTATTTGTGATCCAGGAAGGAAAGCCTCAACGCCGTAGATATCTACGATCAGACCACCTTTGGTTCTTCTCTTAACCATACCTTCGATCACTTCATCGTGATCAAGACCATTCTGGATGTTTTCCCAGGCCTTAACGATTTTTGCTTTTCTTCTTGAAAGTACAAGCTGTCCGTTAGCATTTTCTTGCTCTTCTACGTACACCTCTACTTCATCACCAGGTTTCAAGTCTTCGATATCTCTGAATTCAGAAAGAGATACAAGACCGTCTGATTTGAAGCCAATGTTCACGATCACATCTCTGTTCGTAACACCAACTACAGTTCCAGTCATTACTTCTTTCTCTGAGATAGAGTTCATGGTCGACTCGTACATAGCCTCCATTTTCTTTCTATCCGCGTCAGAGTACTCTTCACCGAAACCATCATCTGAAGATGTATCCCAAATGTCTTCTGGATCCTCAGGTGTAGGAACTTCCTCAGCTTTTGGCTCTTCTTTCTTTGCTTCAGCTTTAGGAGTTGCTTCCTCAGCAACTTCTTCCTTAGTTTCAGCTTTAGGTGCTGCCTCTTCGGCAACTTCCTCTTTAGCTTCTGTGGCTGGAGCTGCTTCTTCAGCAACTTCCTCTTTGACCTCAGCTACTGGCTCTGCAGCTGCTGATTCTGTTGCTTCTACCTCTTGGTTTTCTGCAACTTGAGCTTCAGTTTTTTCAGTTTCCTGAAGTTCTTTTTTTTCTTCTTCTGCCATAATAAAAAATGACTCTTCATACACATCGTCCCTAGAGTCATGAGAACGAGCGTTTTTGGTTTTGAATAACATCCTGATTCTATATCAGGAAGCCCATTCACTCGAATGGAGGCGCAAAGTTAAAAGATTATTGGGAAAAATATAACGGCTCCTTAGGTTATCTTGCTTAAAGTTTTAACAGCTGAGAAGTATGAAAAAATTGATTTCAATAGTTGTATTGGCGCTTTTGTTCGGATGCGCTTCTGGACCTTCTGCTGATTTGGTGATTTTAAATGCTCGGATATATACCGCGGATGACAATTTACCCGTGGTGAGCGCTCTCGCAGTAAAAGATGGTAAAATCATGAGGTTGGGCGACATTTCGGTGGTGGAGGCGCTTATTTCGGACAGCACAGAGGTTTTGGATTTGCAAGGCAAGTTCGTCTTTCCAGGATTCATTGAAGGGCATGCACACCTCATGGGTATTGGATCCAATATTTTGAATGTGGATCTGAGCACCGCCCAAAGCTATGATGAGGTGATTGAGATGGTTAAAAAGAGAGCCCTGACCCTGCCAAAGGGAGATTGGATTTTAGGCAGGGGCTGGCATCAGGATAAGTGGCTCAGTACTTCAGAGAGTTCTTTTAAGGGATTCCCTACACATGAGCCATTAAGTGTGGCAGTGCCCGACCATCCGGTCTACCTGTCTCATGCGAGTGGACATGCCGCTCTGGTCAATGACAAAGCGCTTTCAATGGCTGGGATTGATAAAAAGACAGCTAGCCCTGTCGGAGGTGAAATTGTGAAAAATATCTCCGGAAATCCTACGGGCATTCTCAACGAGATGGCATCCGATCTGGTGTTTGATATTATACCTAAGGACTCATATGAGGTTCGGACTGAGACACTCTCATTAGCCATAGGCGAATGTCTGAAAAATGGCTTAACCGGATTTCATGATGCCGGCGCAAAAAAGGAGATCATTGATTTGTACAAAGATTTCGCTGAGGCGGGAAAACTCAAAATGCGGCTTCATGTGATGGTGGCCGGATATGATACTGCTAGCGTGAGCCATTTTCTTGATCATGGCCCTGAGTCTGGTCTGTACAATGATCATTTGAATGTGTCAGCTATCAAGCTGTATGCTGATGGTGCGCTGGGTTCACGAGGGGCATGGCTGCTGGAGGAATATGCTGACGCACCCGGCGTACACGGACACAATACCACACCTATGGATGCCATTGCTTCCATAGTAGAAAGAGGTTATTTAGGAGGGTTTCAGATGTGCACCCACGCAATAGGTGATCGAGCCAACCGGGAAGTGCTTGATATTTATGCGTCCGTGTTTGAGAAGTACCCGGAAGAGAAAGATGATAGAAGATTTAGAATAGAACACGCGCAGCATATCCACCCTGATGATATTCCAAGGTTTGATGAGTTGGGAGTGTTGCCTGCCATGCAGGCCATCCACATGTCGTCTGATCGCCCATGGGCGATTGATCGGCTGGGGAAGGAACGCATAGAAAACGGAGCTTATATGTGGAGTGAGCTGATTGATAATGGCTCGCCAATAGTGAATGGAACAGACGCACCTGTGGAGCCCGTGAATCCACTAGCGTCCTTTTATTCCTCTGTTACCAGAAAAACATTGAGAGGTACACCCGCTGGAGGATATGAAGCTGAGCAGAAAATGACTCGTGAAGAAGCACTGAAGTCCTATACCCTATGGGCCGCTTATGGTGCTTTTATGGAAGATTTGATCGGGAGCATAGAGGTGGGGAAATATGCAGACTTCACTGTTTTGGATAGAGATATCATGACGATTGAGGAAGAGGAGATTCTGGATACTAAGGTTGTCAAGACCATCATCGCAGGGGAGGTTCTATATTCTGCCGACGGATCACTCAATTAAGAATTTATTTGATACGTTTGCTTCAATACTCAAACAAAGCATAGCAGTGTTAATAGAGCAGAATTTTTCGCTAAAAAGTCACAACACTTTTCACATAGATGTGAGAGCCGACTACATGGCTTCTATCAAAACTCAGGAAGATATTGAGGATATTTTTGCTGACTACAAATTTCGAAGCAAGAAAAAGCTGATACTTGGCGGAGGTTCAAATGTGCTATTCACCCGCAATTTTCTTGGTCTTGTCATGAAGATGGAGATATCAGGTATCAGCGTGGTGGAAGATTCAGATGATTCCGTGATTGTGGGCTTTGGTGCCGGAGAAAATTGGCACCAGTGTGTGCTTTGGTGCATCGAAAGTGGCTTTGGAGGTGTTGAAAATTTGTCTCTCATTCCGGGAACCATTGGTGCAGCGCCGATGCAAAATATAGGAGCCTATGGCGTGGAGATGAAAGAAGTTTTTCACTCGTTGGAAGCCTATGAAATCAAAACCGGTAAAACCGTACGCTTCTACAATGAAGACTGCAAGTTTGGCTATAGGTATAGCATCTTTAAAGGGGCTTTGAAAGACAAGTACGTCATCACCAGAGTGTACCTGAGACTCACCAAAAAACCTGTGTTTAATATAGCATACGGAAACCTGAAGGAGAAACTGGATGAAATGGGCGTACAGGAGCTTTCTTTAAAAAACGTGAGCCAGGCTGTCATAGACATTCGTCAATCGAAGCTGCCCGATCCCCTGGATATAGGTAATGCAGGTAGTTTTTTTAAAAATCCAGTCGTGGAAACTGATTACTTCGAAGCTTTGAAGGCGGCATTTGACAGTATTCCAGGCTACAAAATTGACGATAATACCACGAAAATTCCTGCAGGATGGATGATAGATCAGTGCGGATGGAAAGGCCGACGCATTGGTGAAGTAGGTGTTCATGAAAAACAAGCGCTGGTTTTGGTAAACCACGGCAGTGGCACAGGCAAGGAGATAGTTGAGCTTTCGGAGATGGTACAGGAGTCGGTTTTTAAGAGGTTTGGCGTGCAGTTGGAACCTGAGGTGAATTTTATCTAATTCCCCAATTCAAACTTTCATCAGAAACTTCAGATATTTTTGTCTCCGATGAAACTACTGGTTGTAGAAGACAATACTCAACTTCAAGAGAACATTGGTGCATTCCTCTCTAAGGAAGGCTACATCTGCGAAGTAGCCGAGAACTACAAAAAAGCCAGCGAGAAGCTGTATGGCTATACCTATGACTTGGTTGCGCTGGACTTGATGTTGCCAGATGGTAATGGGCTTGACTTGCTGAAAGTGATTAAAGAAAATTGGCCAAATATTGGCGTTTTGATCATATCTGCCAAAAACGCGCTGGACGATAAAATAGCCGGGCTTGACATGGGGGCAGACGACTATCTTGCCAAGCCTTTTCATCTTACGGAATTGAATGCGCGACTCAGAGCAATATTTCGAAGAAGAAACCAACACGGAGAGACCAAAATTACCTTCGAGGAAATTTCCATTAATCCGGACACATTCGAAGTGCGTGTACACGAACAGCTTCTTGAGCTCACTAAAAAGGAGTTTGAATTGATTCATTATTTCATAGTCAATCAAAACCGTGTAATGACCAAGCAATCCATAGCTGAGCATCTTTGGGGAGATTACATGGATACGGCTGATTCGTTTGATTTTGTGTATCAGCACATCAAAAACCTTCGAAAGAAGATCATGAAGGCTGGAGGTAATGACTATGTCCATACCGTATATGGAGTAGGCTATAAATTCAAAAAAGAAGAATGAGACTCATCATCAAAATAGCATTAATCTATGCACTTATCTCATTTTTCGTTTTCCTTATAGGTGGATATATCAACTACACAGCTATGAGCAAGGAGATAGACAAGGAGCAACGATTTTTTCTAAATGATCGACTGAGTCGTGTGATTCCATGGATAGAAAAAAGAGCGTTTAAGGAGACTGTTACTCGAAATAAGCTGAGAGTTCAGCCACTTGCTGAGTTTAGAGAAGAAACCGAAAATATCTACTCTGACACGCTGGTGATGCATACAGATCTAGAACGCATAGAGCCACATATCAAACTGGACGTAATCAAAAACATCAATGGCCGCAGCTACAAAATCATGCTCTATGATCTGATAGTAGAGTCAGACGATATTGAGGATGTAGTGCGCGAAACCATGATCAAAACATATCTGATTTTGCTTGGTGCCATGCTCTTGCTCAGCTTTCTTGTTTCTTATTACCTGTTTCGTCCTTTCAACACTACCCTTGATGCCATTAAAACCTTTTCGCTGAAAAGCCAGAGAGGTTTGAAGCTTTCAAAGCCAACAACGAGAGAGTTTAGAAAACTGAATACATTCATTGAGGAAATGACCGGTCAGGTGGCTCGCGACTATAAGGCCTTGAAGGAGTTTTCTGAAAACGCTTCACATGAGCTACAAACGCCTCTTTCTATCGCCAACGGAAAGTTGGAATTACTGATGAGTTTCCCAAACCTGGAGCAAGAGCAGATAGAACTCATTAGCGCAGCACAAAATGCACTAAAACGACTCAGTAAAACGAGTAATTCGCTTAATCTGCTGACAAAAATTGAGAACAAGGAGTTTTCAGATTTTGAAAAAGTCAATTTCTCTGACTTGGTTCAAAACATCCTCAATGAGTTCAATGAGTTGATAGAATTGAAATCTATCGAGATCAGTACTGGAATCAAGTCTGGTGTTGAGGTTTTTGGTAACAAAGTGCTTCTCGAAATACTTGTCAGCAATCTGCTCAATAATGCCGTGCGTCACAATCGTGAAGAAGGCTATATAAGTGTAGAACTAGTGGATGATTTTTGCCTGATCGAAAATTCAGGAACTGAGGTGGAAGTAGTGCCTGAGGTGTTGTTTCAAAGGTTTAAAAAAGGCTCTGAACACCCTGATTCTTCAGGACTTGGCTTATCCATCGTTCAGATGATTTGCGATCAGCACGGATTTGACGTTGAATATACAATCAAAGACAAACATCATTCACTTAAAGTCAGTTTTACAAGTAACTAAACTTCAAAATTGCTTCAGACCGTCAAGCTACGTTTGCTTTGTTAAATACCAAAAATGAAATTTTTTTTACTAGCCCTGTCATTTATTCCTGCATTGGTTTTGGCACAGTCCAAATCAATGATCACCGGTTCGCTTATTGATAGCGAGAATGGTACGCCATTAGAGTTTGCAACAGTTAGTGTCATTAATCCCTCAGATCAGGCGCTGGTCACGGGTGGTGTGACAGACTCAAAGGGAGGTTTTGCAATACCTCTCAAGCCGGGAGTTTATACCATCAATGTTCAGTTTGTGACTTATGCTCAGCTGCAAATTAAAGATGTAGAGGTGGAAGCGGGTAAAGCTACGCAGCTAGGGCGGCTCAGAATGAAGCCTGATACTGAGGAGCTTGGCGAGGTTATAGTGCAGGCGGAAAGAACGCAGATGGAAATGAACCTGGACAAAAAGGTTTATAACGTGGGTAAGGATCTGAGTAATCTTGGGGGCAGTGCTTCGGACATCCTGTCCAACCTACCCTCTGTTACGGTAGATATCGAAGGAAATGTAGAGTTGCGAGGCAGCTCAAATGTTAAGGTGCTGATAGATGGGAAGCCTTCTGGTTTAGTGGGGCTTTCCTCATCAGACGCCTTGCGGCAGCTTCAGGGCAATCTGATTGAACGTATCGAGATAGTGACAAATCCGTCGGCGAGATACGATGCAGAAGGCCAGGCGGGCATCATCAATATTGTGCTCAAAAAGGATAGCAAAAAAGGCATTAACGGGAGCTTTCAGGTCAACACGGGATACCCTCAAAATCACGGAGCTTCCGTAAACATGAACTTTAGAAGAGAATGGGTAAATCTATTTGTGAACTATGGGCTGAGCTACCGCGATAGTCCCGGTGGAGGTAAGTCAGATCAGGAATACCACCTGGATGAACCCTCACCAACTACAGGTGAGACTGATTATTTCACCAAGCTCCGGCGCGATCATAACAGGGCCGGCCTGAGCAATAGCATTCGGTTTGGTTCTGACTTTTATCTATCAGAAAAAACAACCGTGACTGCTGCATTTCTTTATAGATACTCTGATGAGCAGAACAATGCGGTTCTTGACTACAGAGATTTTGATTTTAATGGCAATTTTCTGGAGTATACACTGAGAAATGACAAAGAAACTGAAGGCGATCAAAACCTTGAGTATTCTCTTAACCTGACTAAACAATTTACCAGAAAAGAACAGAAGCTAACAGCAGATATTCAATATCAAAGCAACAACGAAATAGAGAAATCCAACATTGTGCAGTCAGAAGGCGCCTCTTTGGCCAGTAGTGTGCCTGCTCTATTTCAGAAAGTCAAGAATGATGAAGGAGAGAAGAGGCTCATGATTCAGGCGGACTATATTCACCCATTTGGTTTGAAAGGCAAGTTTGAAACGGGATTTAGAAGCACCAATAGGTACGTAAAAAACATTTATAACGTGGATGAACGCACAGACGAGTCTGAGCCGTTTGTGCAACTTGATGAATTCAGCACGGACTTTGCCTATTTGGAAAATGTGCATGCCGCGTATGGTATAGTGAGTGATCAATATGATAAGTTTTCTTGGCAGGTTGGGCTTAGAGCAGAGATGACGGACATTTCATCAGAGCAAAAAGAAGACACGGTGAAGCGAGATTGGAATTACATCAATTATTTCCCTAGTGCTTTTTTGACTTATAAAATCACCGAGGTATCGCAGATTCAGGTGAGTTACAGTCGCCGGATCAATAGGCCGAGGTTTAGAGAACTAAATCCATTTAGTTCTTTCACGGACAACAGGAACTTCAGAGTAGGTAACCCAACCCTACAGCCAGAGTTTACAGACTCATACGAGGTGGGCCTCTTACAAAACTTTAAAAAATCGTCCTTCTATTATGGTGTGTATTACCGGTTTACGGATGATCTAATTCAGAGAGTAACCTTAGAGCCGAATGAGGAGGGCCAGCGCATACTCAAACCATTCAATATCGGAGAGAAACATCAAGTTGGTATAGAAACCAACATTTCCCATGAATTCACAGATTGGTATCGCATCAATTCCAATTTCAACTTTTTCAGGAGTGAAACCATAGGTTCGGTTGGAGACACGCTTAGCCTGAGTGCGATGGCTATGAGTTTCTCCACTCGAATGAGCAATATTTTTAAGCTAGGTGAAAAAACAGATGCCCAGCTGAATCTTAACTACCGCGCTCCGGAAAACCGTACTCAGGGAAAGCGCTATGCTATGAGTTCATTGGATTTAGGGATTTCCCGTGATGTGTTTGGCGAAGATGGCACACTTTCATTAAGTGTTTCGGATATATTCAATTCACGTAAGTATCGTTTCGAAACCCAGCTCGAAAACTTCTATGAAAAAGGGTATTGGCAGTGGAGGAGAGGGCCGGCTGTTCAGATCACATTTATATACAGATTAAATCAGAAAAAGCAACGTGCCGGACGAGGCGAAAATGGTGGTGACTTTATGGACGATGGTGGCTTTTAGATCATATCAGTAGTGTGCTCAATCTCACCCTCGTACTGGGTCACAGTCACACCAAATCTTCTCAGAAAATCTACACCTTCATCATTGGTTATTCCTTTGTACTGAGCGTATGACTTTAGGAAAACGACATTGGTAATACCCGCACTGTAAATAATTCTGGCACATGCCAAACAGGGTGATAATGTGACATAAAGAGTAGCCCCTGTGATCTCTGTTTTATTTTTTACAGCATACAATATTGCGTTTTGTTCGGCGTGAATGGCGAGCGAGCACCCTCCCTTGGAATCCCTCGGGCAGCCTGTTTCTGGAAACTCCTGATCGCAGTTGTGGGTGCCGGCCGGTGGCCCATTGTAGCCTATGGAGATAATTCGGGTATCTTTTGTCAACACAGCGCCCACATGTCTTTTGATACAGTGGCTTCTTTTGGCCAGATTCACAGCCAACTCCATAAAAATGTCGTCAAATTCGGGTCTTTCCATCAGTGGCTAAGGTAGCAGCATTGTCAAAATAAATCTAGGGGTAAAAACCTTTTTAGCAGTTTTGATATAAAATACAATTATGAAAAAGCTAATCATGACCCTTGCTATCACGTTTTGTTTTACGAACATTCATGCACAGCAGCTAGCTGCTCTTGACTCTGCCCAATACTTTGACTTTTGGGTGGGTGAGTGGACGGCCTCATGGGATGAGGGTAGTGGAGTGCAGCAGCTAGGCACCAACTCCATTACCAGGTCTTTGGATGATAAAGTGATTGTGGAAAATTTTAGGATCACAGGAGGACAGAGCAAAGGGTTTAAAGGCATGAGCATGTCTGTTTTTCAACCACAAACCAACACATGGAAACAGGCCTGGACGGATAACCAGGGTGGGTACTTCGATTTTACGGGTGCTTTTGATAGGGACAAAAGGATGTTTCAAACGGCAGTAGTCGAGAGAGGGGATAAAAAAATACAGCAACGGATGGTGTTTTATGATATTACTGAAAGTTCCATGACCTGGGACTGGGAAAGTTCTCAGGATGGAGGAAACACATGGAAGCTGCAATGGCGCATCTATTACGTGAAATTAGAGTGATTGTCATTCATCTAAGGATATGATTGATTCATAGAATTAGTTGCATTATTTAAGGTTAATACTATCAATTGATATAATTTCACGCATTATAATTTATTTGAACCAGCGTTCGTAAATCGTAAGATTATATAAACATACTTCAGCGAGTATTAACATGAAATTCATTCCCTTTTCTGGCCTTTTGTTGGCCTCCTTATTATTTATTTTTACTCTTTTCTCAAGTATCGCCGCAACCAAGAGCACCGTTCAATCAGGTAGCTGGAGTGATGGAGCCACATGGGGTGGATCTGTACCTTCTGCTGGTGATGCTATTGTGCTTAAACATGCTGTCACTTATTCTGGTGGAAATCTTTCTGTATCGTCTATTGATTTTCAGGCTAGTTATCATCCTACTCCCAAATCTGTAGGGCAGCTCACGATTAATTCAGGCACTTTGACGGTAACTGGAGGAAATGTCGATTTGGATAATAGTGCTGATTTTGGCTTAGGAAAACACTACATAACTGTTGCTTCTGGAGCCACTTTTTCAGTAACTAACGGAAGTCTGAGATGTACCCAATCTGGGCAAACGGTGACAGTAAATGGAACCTTAAATGTTGCCAATGGTAATGTTGAGCTAAATTCTAGTTCTTGCACATTCACCTTAGGCAGTTTGGGTACGGCAAATATTACTACGGGTGATTTCAAGGTTACGCAATCTTCATGCACAATAGATGTGAATGGCGGTGATCTGGATGTATATGGGACGTTCCAATCTGCGGCATCACCCATTAATTTTAGTACTGGGTCGCTTACGGCTTCTTTGCTTCATATTAAAAGCTCCAGTACCGTAACGACAGGTTCTGGTTTTCTGATTACCCTAGATTCTCTTTATACCGCAGATAATTCAGGAGCTATATTCAACAACAATGGAACTGCGAACATTTCAGGTAATATTAATATGCAGGGGCCAGTCAATAATTATGGCACAATGACAGCTGGTGGTCTTGCTGGTAATGGGTCAGGAAATTCTGTTTTCAATAACTATGGGAATTTGGATTTTTCTAATGCCATTTTAGTGCCGAGTGCAACCAAATTTTATTTACATCCCAGTTCCACTTGCATAGTGGATGGAGACTTCACTGTTACAGGTAATGAAAATTTGGTTGTAGGAACGGATGTTGCACCACCTCCTTATGCAGATATGATTATAAAAGGAGACATCATCGTTACTGGAAGTGGGGATATAAGAGTAAAACAAAACGGAAGACTTGCAGTTTATGGGGATATTTCCGCAGACGGTTCTGGTGGCTCATTTTTTACCTTGGATAACGGGGGGCAAGCATTTGTTGGCGGTGATGTGACTTACCCAGGAGGTGGTGATGGTATTGTCAACAATAATTCCGGAGGTAATATTGGACTTTATATCGATGGTGTAGTTGATGTCTCCAGTGGTAATGTAGGTGATTCCGAAACAGAGGGTGGTTATGCTTCAAGTGATTATCTAAGAGATACCGAGGGAGGAGGAGATTTTTACAATTGGATATCAACTGCAGAGGATAGCCCTCTTCCGGTTGAATTACTTTCCTTTAAGGCTGAGCAAAAGGAATTAGAGACACGACTAATCTGGGTGACAGGATCGGAAATCAACAATCAATTTTTTACGGTTGAAAAGTCATTAGATGGAAAATCATTTGTCCATCAGGCAACTATAAAAGGATTTGGAAATACAACCGATAAGCAGTTTTATGAGTGGGTAGATGATGGAGCTGGAAGTGGAGTTACTTACTACAAACTCTCTCAAACGGACTATGATGGAACCACAAAAGTGCTTGGTATCAGGGCTCTCAATATTGCTCGTCTTGAAGGAAATATTTCATTTTACCCCAATCCGATTAGATCAGGTGAGACACTTCGTTTTTCAGGGGTTGCGCCCGAAAGGTTGATGGTGATCAATCAAAGCGGTCAGATTGTTTTTGATCAGCAAGTGGTTTCTCAAAAATTCGATTTGTCAAGTGATATAAAACCTGGACTTTATTTTATAAAAGTCTTTTCTGGAGGAAATTCTGCCACGGAAAGGTTGTATGTTGAATAGATCAAATATTTAATACAACCCCGTTTCATTTCATCTTTTTTGTTATTTTGGTAAAAAAAATAACACCTAAAAAGATGAAAAAACACTTAAATCTAATCACACTCGCAGTACTGCTGGTGCCGTCTATTACTTTTTCGCAAACAGAAAAGGGTAGTGTCTATTTGAACGGGGGATCTACTTTGGCTTTTCTTGATAATAGCCCTGGGAGTCCAAATGGCGGTTATTTCGTACTGTCATCAAAAGCTGGTTATTTTCTAGGCGATAACTTTTTGATGTCTCTTGGTACTGACTACACAAAATACGGTGCATACTCTAGCCTTGGGCTTGATGTTTCTGCAAGGGGCTATGTTGGGGGGTTGTTTGGCGGCATAGGTATAGGGATACTTAGGGAAGGACAGGTCTCAAGGGGCACTCAACTGAACTTTGAGGCGGGATATGCAGCTTTTTTGAATGATCACATTGCTCTAGAGCCTGTTTTAGCATATACCAGATATGGAGGCGACTTTGGTGGAGGTACGTTTATCGGACAAATAGGGATAGGAGTCTATTTCTAGCCTTCATAAGTCACCCTATAGATCGTCCCGCTCTGGTCATCAGAGATTAAGATCGATCCATCCTGAAGTACCAGCACATCAACCGGGCGGCCCCATGAGGTCTGCTCGGTTTCATTGAGCCAGCCATAGATGAACGGCTCGTAGCTCTGACCTTTCCCGTTTTGCTCGGCGACCATGGTCACGCGATACCCGATCTTATCAGGCCTGTTCCAGGAGCCGTGCTCAGCTATCAAAATTTTGTTTTTATACGATGCAGGAAACATATCTCCCGTATAGAACTTCAATCCCAGAGGTGCTACGTGTGGGCCTAGTTTTTGAACAGGTCGCACAAAATCAGAACAGGGGCGTTTATCGCCGTACTCAGGGTCTTTGATGTCGCCACCGTGGCAATACGGATAGCCAAAATGTTGTCCTTTTTCAGTTGCCCGGTTGAGCTCACATGGCGGGATATCATCGCCCAGCATATCACGGCCATTGTCTGTAAAGTACATCACTCCCGTCTCCGGGTGCCAGGTAAAACCCACAGTGTTTCTCACACCACTGGCATAAATCTCTCTATCTGATCCGTCAGGATTCATCCTGGTGATAGAGGCATAAATTTCGTTTTTGCTTTCGCAGAGGTTGCACGGAGCTCCTACAGGCACATAGAGTTTTCCGTCAGGGCCAAAGGCGATATATTTCCAGCCATGATGACCGTCCGTTGGGTAGTCGTCATATACAAGCTCCCCATAAGGGTTTCCCAGAGTCGCCTCAATATTGTCATATCTCCAAAGCTTGCTGACATCCGCTATGTAGAGTGCTCCGTCTTTGAAAGCCACTCCGTTAGGGTTGCGCAGATCCGAGGCAATCGTGTAAATCTCGTCGGCTTTAAAGTCGCCATCTGTATCTTTCACGGCATATACCTTGTCATGACCTCTGGAGCCAATGAAGAGCGTGCCGTCATCTCCCATCGCCATGGATCGCGCGCTTTTTACACGTGCATACACATCTATTTTAAATCCATCTGGTAGTACAAGCTTGTCCAACTCCAAACCTTGAGTGGAGTTGAGATCAGAGGGGTCCGAATTTTCGTTGGTTTCGGAGCTGCATCCGTAGGAAACAGAAAGTAGAAAAAGGAGTAAAATTTGATTTAAAGACATAGTGACAAGATTATGATGATCAATTTATAAAATCTATAACTATGGACTGAACCAAACTGTTAAAAGGCAGTCAACTTCCTTACTTTTGCACTCATTTTTAAATTGAAAATACGCGGCAATTCATGATCAGCATCAACAACCTTTCTTATTACATCGGCGACAGGGCACTCTATGATGAGGCCTCTCTCTTCATTACACCGAAGGATCGCATTGGGCTGATTGGTCTAAATGGAACAGGCAAGTCCACGTTGCTCAAAATGATGGTGGGTGAGGTACAGCCGTCAGGAGGAGAGATCAATAAGAGCAAGGAGACGACCATAGGTTTTTTGAATCAGGATTTGCTCTCTTATCAATCGGATGATTCTATTTTGGAAGTGGCCATGCAAGCTTTTGCGGAGACGCTCAGACTACAGCATCAGATTGATGAGATTCTGAAAAAGATGGAGACTGATTACGATGATTCCCTTGTGGACCGTTTGGCGAAGCTTCAGGAAAGATTTGAAACCAATGAGGGTTATGCCTTGCAGGCCAAAGCAGAGGCGATTTTGGAAGGAATCGGTTTCAGTACCAAAGATTTGAAAAGACCGCTTAGAGAATTTTCCGGAGGATGGAGAATGAGGGTCATGCTGGCAAAACTACTTTTAGAGAAGCCATCTCTGCTCATGCTCGATGAGCCTACCAACCACCTTGATTTGCCTTCGATCAAATGGATTGAAACATACCTGCAGACATACGAGGGAGCCATCATTGTGGTGTCTCACGATAGGCAGTTTTTAAACAATACGGTCAATAAGATAGTGGAAGTTTACTCAGCTCAGCTCAATGTTTACCCGGGCAATTATGATAAATATGAGTCGGAAAAAGAGCTTCGCAATGAAATTCAGCAGAGTGCTTTCGAAAATCAGCAGCAAAAGATCCGCCAGGCCGAGAGGTTTGTAGAGAGATTCAAAGCTAAGGCATCTAAAGCCAAACAGGCACAATCTAGAATGAAGGCTCTTGAAAAGATGGATCGTATTGAGGCTGTTGTGGATGAAACCCAGCAAGTCAATTTCAAATTCAACTTTAAAGTAAAGTCCGGACGTCATGTAAAGACGCTCAGGGATATATCTAAATCTTACGGAGATCTGGATATTCTTAAAAATGCGGAAGGGCTAATCGAGCGCGGCGATAAAATTGCTCTGGTAGGAGCCAATGGAAAAGGGAAATCTACATTGCTTCGGATCATTACTAACAATGAACCCTTCGATGGGAAAGTAGAGACCGGTCACAATGTGATTGATACATTTTACGCTCAGCATCAGCTGGAATCTTTAGGTGTGGACAATGAGATATTAGAGGAACTCAAACAGGCCGGTAGCGGCAAAACCGATATGGAGCTTCGCGGTGTATTGGGCTGCTTCCTCTTTAGCGATGATGAGGTTTTTAAGAAAATAAAAGTCCTTTCCGGGGGAGAAAAATCCCGTGTGGCTCTAGCCAAAACATTGATTTCGGAAGCCAACTTTCTGCTGCTCGATGAGCCTACCAACCACCTTGATATACTATCGGTGAGTATTTTGGAGCAGGCATTGCAGCAGTATGAGGGCACGTTCCTGGTGGTATCTCACGACCGTGATTTTATATCTAAAACCGCCAATAAAATATGGTGGATAGAAAACCACGAGCTCAAAGAGTATCCGGGCACATATGCAGAGTGGGATAGATGGTACACCCGGGAGCAGGAAAAAAAGCAGGGTCAATCCAATAATGTGGCGTCAACATCTCAAGAGCCGAAAACCAAAAAGGAAAACACCAAACCCAAAACAGTAGAGCCCAACAAGCAACTCGAAAAAGAAATACAGAGATTGGAAGAGGTGATCGGAAAGCTGGAAGGTGAGATTGCCTTGTTTGAAGAGAAGTTGGCCGATCCGGACAACTTCAACGATCCTCAAAAAATGGAGAAGCTCAGCAATAAGTATCAGGCTAAAAAGTCCGAACTGGACAGAGCAAATTCTCAATGGGAGGCTGCCGTTGAGAAGATGGATTCATGATGTTGCAGAGTAGGCGCTTATGCAGTACCCACAATCTGGTACGTGCGTGATGGCAATGCACGAGTACTTGTTGGGTAAGGCTATCTTGGGAGGGATAGGAGTGAATAGGTTTTAATGATGTGACAGGCGATGTTTCTGAAATCCAATTTGGAACATTCTTGATTTTTTAGCTTTTAATTCTAGAAAACCGACTTATTGATTAATAATATTTTGCGAAAGAAATTTTTCCTTCATTCTAATTATTAATTTTGCGCTTTATGGAGAAGAAAAAGCGGATAGTGGTAAAAGTGGGAACCAATGTGCTCACCAAGGCGGATGGTACTTTGGACAAGCCTATTTTCCGTCAGGTGGTGGTGCAGTTGGCTAAAATGATAGAGCTGGGTTGGAGACCAATTTTGGTTTCTTCGGGAGCAGTGGGGGCCGGGCGTGCCATTGTATCAGATTGTGAGATAGAAGATGAGGCCATCCGAAGGCAGGTTTTGTCTTCCGTCGGGCAGGCCTCACTCATGAAGCGCTACTATGAGCTTTTTCATGAATATGACATTGTTTGCTCTCAGGTTTTAACAACCAAAGAGGATTTTGCACCAGGCGATCATTATCAGAATATGGTCAATTGTTTTGAAGGTCTCCTTAGCCAGGGAATAGTCCCTATTGTGAATGAAAATGATGTGGTATCACTGACCGAGCTCATGTTTACAGATAATGATGAACTGGCCGGGCTGACCGCACAGATGGTATCTGCAGAAAAGCTTATCATTTTGAGTAACGTGGATGGTTTGTTTACCGGCACTCCGGGTGAGGCCGGCGCAGAGTTGGTTGCCACCGTTGGTCAAAAGGATGATTCACACATGTCATTTATCTCTGCTACAAAGTCCACTCAGGGCAGAGGCGGCATGGGATCTAAATATGAGATAGCAAAGAGATCCGCTTCGGTTGGGGTTGAGACCTTTATAGCCAATGGCAAAAGGGAAAATGTGATTACAGATATTTTGGATGGCAAATCAGTAGGTACCCGCTTTTTGGTACAGACAGAAAAGATCAAGGCATAATGACAACACTTTTGGAATCATCGATCAAGGCAGGGCTGACGTCAGTGAGCGAGGCTAGCCGCAGACTAGTGGCTCTCAATGATGATCAAATAAAAGATATTCTTAATAAAGTAGCAGACCTGGCGCTCGAAAAGTCCGCTGATATTCTCAAGGCCAATGCGCTGGACCTTAGTCGCATGGATCCTGAGAACCCAAAGTACGATCGGTTGCTTCTCAATGAAGACAGGCTTAAAGACATAACCGACGACATGAGACGGGTGGCAGACTTGCCATCACCACTGGGTATAGAGCTGGAAAGTAACGTACTGGAAAATGGTCTTGCTCTGGAGCGCATTTCTGTGGCTATAGGAGTTATGGGGGTGGTTTATGAGTCGAGACCAAATGTCACCTTTGATGTGTTTGCACTTTGCCTCAAATCCGGCAATGCCTGTGTGCTAAAAGGCAGTCGTGATGCGCATGATTCCAATATTTCCATAGTAGATGTAATCCATGAAGTGCTCAGCGAATATGACTTAAAGGAGGCCTTGTTTTTGGCACCATCAGAGCGAGAAGCGCTAGCCTATATTTTAGAAGCCGATGATTTTATTGATTGCGTGATTCCTCGCGGTAGTCAGGGGCTGATCAACTATGTGAGAGAAAATTCGAGGGTACCAGTCATCGAAACAGGAGCCGGAATCGTGCATACTTATGTGGACGAGACCGCAGATATAGACAAGGCTGAAGCGATCGTACAAAATGCAAAATGCAGGAGAGTGAGTGTTTGCAACTCGCTCGATTGCTTGATCATACATGAGTCTCAGCTTGACAAGCTACCTCAGATAGTTAGCGGTATGGATGCAGGTCATGATGTGGTGATCTATGCTGACGATAAGGCTCATAAAGCTTTGGAAGGAAGCTATCAGGAAGCTCTACTTCATCAGGCGCGACCTGAAGATTTTGGTGTGGAGTGGTTGTCATACAAAATGTCAATAAAAACTGTGTCAAGTTTGGATGAAGCACTCGAGCATATTGCCCGGTATAGTTCCAGGCACAGCGAAGCTATCGTCTCCGAAAATAAAGATCATATCTCCAAATTTTTGAAGCATGTGGATGCTGCGTGCGTCTATGCCAATGCTTCCACTGCCTTTTCCGACGGAGCTCAATTCGGCCTTGGGGCGGAGATAGGCATCAGTACACAAAAACTGCACGCTCGCGGACCGATGGGTTTGAGAGAACTGACAAGCTACAAATGGGTAGTGAAAGGGGACGGACAGGTAAGGCCATAATTCACAATTAAGGATTGAAAATCCCTCATTTTTCAACTGCCTATTAACAATTTTCAATAATGAATCTATTCGACGTATATCCACTCTTTCCAATTGAGATCACTCACGGTGAGGGCAACTATGTTTACGATAAGGGTGGGGCAAGATACCTTGACCTTTATGGTGGTCACGCTGTGATTTCGATTGGTCATACGCATCACCACTATGTTACCCGCGTAAGTGAGCAGCTCAACAAAATTGGGTTTTATTCTAATTCCATTCAAAATCCGCTTCAACGAGAGTTGGCTTCTAAGATTGGTAAGCTTTCCGGAAAAGAAGATTACAGCTTGTTTCTTTGCAACTCGGGGGCAGAGGCCAATGAAAATGCCTTGAAACTGGCGTCTTTTCACAATGACAAAAAGAAGATTGTTTCTTTCACCAGCGGCTTTCACGGACGTACCTCACTGGCTGTGTCCATTACGGATAATCCAAATATTGTTGCTCCGGTCAATGAAACAGAAAATGCAATCATTCTCCCATTCAACGATGAACGAGCCTTGACAGAGGCTTTTGCTCAGCATGAAATAGCAGCCGTCATTATTGAAGGCATTCAGGGAATAGGGGGCATCAATATTCCATCAGACAGCTTCATTAAGCTGATACGCGAGCTTTGCGATGATTACAATGCTGTTTATATCGCAGATGCTATACAATGTGGTTATGGCCGCAGTGGCAAGTTTTTTTCGCATGATTACTATGGTGTAGATGCCGATATTTATACCCTGGCCAAAGGCATGGGCAATGGATTTCCCATAGGAGGAATCCTGACTTCACCGAAGTTTGAGGCGAAACATGGAATGCTGGGCACCACGTTTGGCGGCAATCACCTCGCTTGCGCTGCAGCCATGGCTGTGGCAGAAGTGATTGATAGCGAAGGGCTCATTGAGAACGCCTTCAATATGGGCGAGTACATGATGTCCGAGCTACAAAAAATGAGCGGCATCAAAGAAATAAGAGGCCGAGGGCTGATGATAGGAATAGAACTTGATTACCCTGTAGCTGATTTGCGCAAGCGTCTTTTGTTTGATCACAAGATCTTTACGGGTTCAGCATCTAACAAAAACACCATTCGGCTGCTGCCTAGTTTAACCGTGAAAAAAGAACAAGCAGATGTGTTTTTAGAAGCTTTGGCCATGGAACTTGAGCTTGTTAATACGTAAAGTTTACTCTTTGGACTTCCTTTTCAGTACTGCGCCAAAAATTAGAGCGAAAAGCAACCCAATAGGAAAGAACTCCAAAAAGGTCATTCCTGCGATAACAAATGGGTTTTTGTAGGACTCCATCCAGGCTTCCATCTCTACTACTTTTTCGTCGATTTCTGATTGAGGCATACCGTCAGCCTCATATTGGGCTATGATGTGTGCTGTGTATTGCTCTGTGAAATCAGGCATGAAGTTGGGATAGTAGATCATCCACCCTACTACATAAATGACGGACGCCACCAGCACAATATAAAGCCCAGCTAGAAATGCCTGCTTGAATGACACTGCTCCGGGTTGATCGTCTCTATATTTTTTGACACCTATAAAAACCACCACCATGGAAAGCAGCATACCTGCATAACCGGTAATCTCACCCATGCTAAAGTCAAATTGACCTGATTCATCAATAAGAAAAAACTGTGTTATGAGCCAGCTCGATACCAGTGCCAGGCCAGATAGGATGCCAAATGTCAATGCGTTTTTCATGATACAATTTTAGTTTATTCTTTGTCTGATACTATTCCGAGTTGTGTTCCTTCAGGGTCGTTGACCCACGCAAAAAACTGACCTGTCCCAGTTGGTAGTGGACCGATGTGTTTCTGTCCACCGTGGGCTTCTATTTTTTTTATCGCCTCAGTTATACTCTCCACTTCAATATAGATCATCACATAATTGTGTGGCTCATGTCCGAGCGAGGTAATGGAACCGTTGATTCCTCTTTCGTTTTGCGTATTCACATTGGCCGTGTGCTGAACTGTGTTCGTTTTCCAGCCAAAAACAGAGGTATAAAACTTTTGAGTTGCCGCTGAATCTCTGCAGCCTATATCAAATCGTATAACTGGATTCCCCATGTTTGATTTCGTGATTCATGAATTGATTTACGCCTCAATGAAAGCGAAAAATCCTCAATTTGATCTCATACTTTCGGGTGATTTTGAGTAGTTAGGCTTCTGATTGCTGTATGATACCTATTTCTATTGCTTTCTGCACGGCCTGTGTCCTGCGCTGGGCTCCCAGTTTTTGATAAATATTTGAGATGTGTGTTTTGGTAGTGTTTAGTGATACAAAAAGTTGATCTGCTATTTCTTGATTAGAATGTCCCTGAGCTACAAGCTTGAGTACATCCATTTCTCTTTCGCTCAACACACCCTGACTTGCATGCTTATAGTTGACCGATTTGACGGCTCGCTTTCTCACCCAACTTCTGCCCAGCAAAACGCCAATAGGTATAGCCAGTAGGACAAGTACCAGACCAAAAACCTCCAGTTCTATATCCTGAACCATAACATTGTATTTTACAGTTTGCACAATCAGGAGCAACACACCGACCAAAAGACCGTAAAGAAGATAATGCTTATTCATACTGAGATTTATTTCTTCAAATTGGAGTAGGTTTCTAACTTTGAACGCGAACATAAATTAATCAAAATGAGAAATATGAGAATACTACTACTAGTTGGTTTTATTGGATTTATCATGACCTCTTGCCAGAGTGGCGGTGGTGAGACCACATTGGATGTGGCCATTGAGGGAGTGCCTGAGGGAGCCGTGCTCACGCCTTATGATGATATACCCGATTTGGTTAGGGCCACTGTAGATGTAGGGGGTGATATTACGCTGGAAGGAGACCTGCTCAGCGGCCTGAAGCACGGTTCATGGACAGAGTTTGACCTGCAAGGGCCCGTCAAAAAAGTGACAACTTACTACATGGGTGTCAAGCATGGAGTTGAGCTTACATTTGACAGGACTGGTTACGTTACCGAAAAGCTCAACTGGGCCAATGGCGTACTAAATGGAGAGGCTAAGGTGTATGAGCGAAGAAAGATAATGGAAGAAAAGACGTATGTTGATGGGGACCTTCATGGAGTAGTTAAAAAGTATTACCGTACTGGAAAAGTAATGGAGGAGGCACCATACAAAAAAGGAAAAATGCATGGCATTGCCAAGTGGTTTGACAGTGAAGGGAACGTGTCTTTAGCTTATCGCTATGAAAATGGTGAGTTGGTAGACAAAAACGTGGATGTGGATCGCTAGTCAGACTTTTTAGTCTTTTTCTCCTTCGCCAACTTCTTTTCGAGGGAGTCAATTTTTTTACTGATTGCAGCCAGATAGTCTAGCATTTCCTCGTGCTCGGCATGCATAAAATCTTTGACTCTCTCTTCTTCGTGCTTCATTTCTTCACGATTGATCTCATTCATAGTGTTTACGACTATAGCAATAAATACATTGAGGGTAGTGTATGTGGCTAAAAGAATGAAGGGAATGAAAAACACATAAGCAAATGGGATTTTTTGCATCATTGGTCTGGCAATTCCCGAAGACCAACTTTCCAGTGTCATAACTTGAAATAGCGTAAAGAAGGATTTGCCCATGTCACCAAAATATTCAGGGAATCTATCCTGATAAAGGTCTGTGCCTATTACCGCGAAAATGTAAAAGATGATGAACAGCAGTACGGCAATCCAACCAATGCTTGGAATAGATTTTATCAATGACTCGATGATCAGTCTCAGCTTAGGTACATTTTTGATCAATCGGGCTGTTCGCAATATCCTGAGCGTCCTCAAAATGTGAAGAGGCCCGGCAGCTGGCACCAGTGCTATTGCAACTATGATGAAATCAAAAATATTCCAGGCATTTTTGAAGAATTTGTGTTGATACGCTACAATCTTCAAAGCAATCTCAATCGTGAAAATTACCAGGATTACCTTGTCAATTTGATGTAAGCCTGTACCAAAAACTCCGATGATGAAGGGAGAGGTTTCCATCCCTATCGTTAGGGCATTAAGAATAATCAGCCCAAGAATAGTGTTCTGAACATACTTGTGCTCCAAAAAATTCTTGAGACCGTCAAGGTTTTTGAGTTTATAACTAATCACGCTTAGTGGATTTTTGCTCTGCTCGTTCATAGGTTGGTGGTGCAATATTAAATAATAACAAGATGAAACAATTAGGTGTTTCTAGGTAATAATTGTACCAATCAATTAAATGAGGGCTTCAGGTAATGGTCTAGGGAATTATGAATTTAACTGTTGATAATTGGTTATTTTAGAGGCTCGACTTTTATCAAGCGATAAGTTAATATTAGCATTCTTTATGAGTCAGTTAGCAGAAGATATATTGCGAGCCACAAACTTCGACCCTCGGCTGCTCGATGAGATGATCACTGTGGGTCGGCAAAAAAAGGCCAGCGCAGGTACAACTGTGGTCAGCCCGGAGAGTCCTGGTGACGAAGTGCCCATTGTACTGGAGGGGCTGCTTCGGGTGATGAGAATAGATGAGAACGGCAATGAAGTCTTTCTGTATTATTTACAAGGCGGAGAAACATGTGCCATGTCCATCACATGTTGCTTGGAAGGTAAAAAATCTATCTTTTCCGTGGTGGCGGAGAATGATTCCATACTTTGGATGATTCCAATGTCGTACCTGGATACATGGGTGGTAAAGTACGTGTCTTTTCGTAAGTTCATCTTCAATTCATATCAAATCAGGTTCGACGAACTCTTGCAGACGGTAGATAGTATCGCATTCATGAAAATGGATGAACGGGTTTATCGCTATCTATTGGATAAAAAACAGGCTCTGGGAACCTATATCATTCAGACAACCCATGAGCAAATAGCAAAGGAACTGAATACGTCGAGAGTCGTGATTTCCAGACTGCTGAAGCAATTGGAAAGGGAAGAAAAAATCGAGCAGTATCGCAATAGAATCGAGATTCTCTAATGTCACAATTGTTACATCTTGCTGAGGGTTACTTTTTTAGCTTTGGAGCTGCTTTTGACAAGATGTAATCAATGAATTTTATTCATAAAATACTACCTATTACCAGCTGGCTACCTGCCTATAAGAGGTCTGACCTTAATGGTGACTTGTTTGCGGGTGTGACCGTAGGTATCATGCTTATTCCTCAAGGCATGGCCTATGCTCTCATTGCGGGCTTGCCTCCGGTATATGGTCTTTACGCCTCCATTGTTCCACAAATCGTTTATGCCTTCTTTGGCACATCCAGACAACTATCTGTAGCTCCGGTGGCCATGGACTCACTGCTGGTAGCTGCCGGGGTTTCTGTTTTGGCCACAGAAGGAACCCAAGCTTATGTTGGATTTGCTATCCTGCTGGCATTTTTCATGGGACTGTTTCAGCTGCTATTTGGTATCGCAAGGCTGGGTTTCATCACTAACTTGTTGTCCAAGCCGGTTATAAGTGGATTTACATCAGCGGCAGCACTGATTATAGGGTTGAATCAGCTTAAGTACTTTTTGGGTATTGATCTGGCAAAGAGCAACAGGGTTCATGAGATTGTGTGGAGTGCCGTTCAAAATGCCAATAACACTCACCTAATCACTCTGATAATCGGGGTAGGGGGTATTGTGATAATCAAACTTGTTCAGCGAATAAACAATAAAATTCCCGGGGCGCTGATTGCTGTGGTGCTGGGTACTGCTCTTGTATTTTTTGCCGGCCTTGACGCTGCTGGAGTAAGCATAGTAAAAACGATTCCCGATGGCCTGCCTGCATTCCAAGTGCCAGCGTTTAGTCTTGGTCGTTTTGGCGAATTGGTTCCCCTCGCTTTGACCATTTCTGTGGTCGCATTTATGGAGGCCTACTCCGTATCTAAAGCGCTGGAAGCCAAAAAACGGGACAGCAAGGTGAGGCCAAATCAGGAACTCATTGCAATTGGTGCATCAAACCTTGTTGCCTCCTTTTTTCAGAGTTTCCCGGTTACAGGCGGTTTTTCCAGATCGGCTGTCAATCATCAGGCTGGAGCCAGCACCCCAATGGCGTCTATTATTAGCGCCATAATTGTTGGTCTCACGTTGATTTTTCTTACTCCATTGTTTTTTTTCCTACCAAAAGCCATATTGGCGTCTGTAATTATGGTTGCAGTGGCGGGTCTCATAGATATTCCGTATGCCACAAAGCTTTGGCGAGATAGTAAGGTTGAGTTTGGGTTGTTGCTGGTCACGTTTTTGGTGACCTTAAATTTCAGTATGGTACCTGGGATAGTCAGCGGTATTGTGCTCTCCATTCTTATTTTGTTGTACAAATTTGCTTACCCGCACATTGCTACATTGGGCAGGCTCAGAGGACACCATGAGTTTAGAAATATCAGACGCTTCAAAGATCTGGAAGTTTGGGACCATGTTCTGATTTTGAGAATTGACGCGCCGCTCACCTTTATTAATATTCAATATTTCAGAGAATATGTAGAGGAGCATGTGGAGGCTTCTGAGGGACAGATTGAGAGCATCATACTGGATGCAGGGCCGATTAGCCACGTAGATGCAACAGCTGCTACAGGGTTGCGAGAGATGTTGAATTATCTGAATGGAAAGAAGATAGAATTTATCATGTGCGATCTTATAGGGCCTGTGAGAGATATTTTGAAAAAGACTGACCTGAAAGAAATTTTAAACAAAGAAAATGTGTTTTTTGATTTGAATGAGGCCGTGAAGTATGTGACCACAAGGCAGCAGGGCGCATACAAGGAATATGCACTTCAATCAAACGATGATAACGAATGATACTTAGAGATTATCTAGCCATTGACAGAACCAAACTTGCAAATCAAAGGACGCTGTTGTCTTTTATTAGAACCTCTTTGTACCTTGTTGTTTCTGGTGTTGCACTGACAAAAGTCAAGGCGTTGGAGCAGATCAGCTGGCTTGGATATGTGATTATTGCCGCAAGTATAATAGTGTTGGGTATTGGTGTTGTGAATTATTTTCTTTTCAGAAATAAAATCCGAAAAGGATATAAGGAGTCTGACGATTTTGATGTGTAACCAGAGGGTAACTTATGTTACAATCCTGCGGGAGTCATCTTCGTATGTTTGTATAAATGCATAAACGCAAGAAAAGATTTTTATGAAAGTAGAACAGATATATACAGGTTGTCTCGCACAAGGGGCTTATTACATAGAAAGTGAAGGAGAGGCGGCTATCATTGATCCGTTGAGAGAATCGGCTCCATACCTGGAAAAAGCAGAGCGTGAGGGAGCGAAAATCAAATATATTTTTGAAACACACTTCCATGCGGATTTTGTGTCTGGTCATGTAGATTTGGCGCAAAAGAGCGGCGCTACCATTGTGTATGGTCCGGGAGCCAAGCCAGAATATAAAATCCATGAAGCAGCTGATGGGGAAATATTTAACCTTGGTAAGATTAAGATCAAAGTGCTGCACACACCCGGGCATACCATGGAGAGTTCAACCTTCCTACTCATTGATGAGGAAGGCAAAGAGTACGGAATATTCAGTGGCGATACTTTGTTTATAGGAGATGTTGGGCGTCCGGATTTGGCTCAAAAGGGAGATATCACACAAGAAGACCTGGCGGGGATGCTGTTTGAAAGTCTTCGGACCAAAATCATGACACTGCCTGACGATGTGATCGTATATCCTGCGCATGGTGCGGGATCGGCTTGTGGTAAAAACATGAGCAAGGAAACGACGGATCTTTTGGGTAACCAAAAGAAAACCAATTATGCACTGCGTGCAGATATGACCAAAGAGGAGTTTGTCAAAGAAGTGACAGATGGTCTTTTGCCTCCGCCTCAGTACTTTGCTCAGAATGTGGCGATGAACAAAGCGGTTACACAAGGGCTGGATGAAATTATGAAGAAGGGAAATGTAGCCCTTGATGTGGATGAGTTTGAAGCTATGGCCAATCATGAGAGTGCCCTTGTTTTGGACACCAGGTCGGCGAAAAGCTTTTCAGAAGGGCATGTTCCGAACTCTATTTTCATCGGTATTGATGGTGGATTTGCACCCTGGGTAGGAGCATTGATCCCGGACCTGCAGCAGTCCATTGTTTTTATCGCCGACGAAGGAAGAGAAGAGGAAGTAGTTACCCGTCTATCGAGAGTAGGGTATGACAATACATTGGGGTACCTGAAAGGAGGAGTTGCAGCATGGAAAGCTGCAGGCAAGGATGTGGAGACCGTCAAATCAATTTCTGCGGATGAATTTGCCAAAGTCTATATCAGCGAAAGTCCCATTGTGCTCGATGTGCGCAAACCGGGCGAATATGAAGCGGAGCACGTTGAAGATGCCAAAACTTTTCCGTTGGATTATATAAGTGAAAATATGAGTGATATTGATGAGGATACTACCTATCACGTGCATTGTGCAGGTGGATATAGGTCGATGATAGCTGCGTCAATATTGAAGTCCAGAGGGTTTCATAATCTGGTGGACGTAGCTGGAGGTTTCAAAGCTATTGCGCAAACAGATCTTCCTACTACAGATTATGTCTGTCCGTCGACAAAAAAATAATTGTAGTGAGTATAGTTGATAAATGTAAGAGGGAGCCGGTCAGGCTCCCTTTTTTTATCCTTTCTTGAGTAAGATGAATTCCACTCTGCGATTTTCATCGCATGGAGGTGGGCAGGTTGGTTGTTTGTCGCCCTGACCCTCTGTTTTAATCCTGCTTTTTGAAATGCCTTTCTCTAAAAGGTATTCTTTGATAGCCTCGGCGCGAGCTTCTGACAAAAGCATGTTTTTTTGGCTGTTGCCAACCTTGTCTGTGTGACCCACTATTTTCACTTTAGCCTTAGGGTTTTCCATCATGAACTGCAGGATGACATTAAGTTCAGCGTAGGAGTCTGGATGGGGTGTGATTTCACCTACCATAAAGACGATGTTTTCCATGACTACAGTTTCGCCTTCGGAGATTTCCTCTACTTCTTTTTCACCAATTTTAGGTGCCTGGGAGGTTGTGGGGGTTTCTTCCTCGACATTCTCAGCCTCAATCACCTCGGAGTACTGTATGGCGTTTTCTTCTTGCCGCTCACGGGTCATCGTCCATAGGTTGAAGTCTTTGGGCTGGTATTCGTTTCTCCATAGTCCCGAAATGCGGTTTCCTTCTTCGTTTAGATATAGAGTGGCACGACCCACGGAGCTCTTCTCATCCCAAACAAATGTGATTGCATTTCGGTTGATTTTCCCATTGAGCACCTTGCCTTTATATTTTTTGCGATCTTGTATATAGCTATATTCGCCTGTAAAAGTGTTGCCATTTTGCTCTATGGTCATATCCTGCCAGTTGGTGTGCCACAAGCCATTGATGTTTACGGTTTTGCCAATTTTATTGCCCGGCACGCCCAGTGCCTGAAATTCTGCTAGCTGTATCTGTGACTGACTGCCATAGTTGCTTAGTACTATTAGTTTTATCCACCTGGCTTTCTGTGATTTGATTTCAATTTGGTGCAGGCTGTCTCTGGCCAGTTCAAATTCTCCGACTGAGGTAAATCCTGATCCGCGACTTTCTGTTGAAAATTCTACTCTCACATCTTTAGTCTCTATTTTCTGATAGTATTCGCACCGGTTGTCAAAAACCAGTTTCTGAATGTTGTATTCTTCAGCTAGCTCAATGAGAAACTCTTTGGGAAATGCCGTGCCGCCAGCACTCCAGACATTGGGGCTTTGATCCAAAAGTGCTCCTGCCGAATACTTGGCCAGAACAACACGTTCGGTCATATCTACTCGAGATCTCGGCGATTTAAGTATGGTGGCTCCATTTTCCAGCGCAACAGCATTGACCAATGTTTGTGAAAACGCGGATGATGATAAAACGACGAAAACGACGAAAACGAATGAGGACTTGAGTTTCATAAACCAATGTTTGACCTATCAACGAAGATAATACAGGGTTAATTATCGATAGCGATTCGACTAAGAAATTTTGGGCTTGTCAGACGTCCATCAGGAACGTGACCAGGTTAGTCTCACGCTCGAGTTGCAGTTTTTTTCTCAGCCTGTATCGACTGATTTCCACCCCACGCACTGATATATTTAGTAATTGAGCTACGTCCTTTGATGAGAGATTCATGCGTAGATATGCTGCCAGTTTGGTTTCCTGAGGTGTGAGGTCAGGGTATTTGGTTTTTAGCTTTTTAAGAAAATCACCATGTACCTGATCGAAGTGCTTCGTGAACTGATCCCAACCTTTGTCCTCCGAGATGTTTCGATCTATATTCTTGACAATTTTTTTGATTTCGTCAGGCTTTGAGCTGGCATTTTTAGCTAGTTGTTCCAGCTTGGATTTGATATCCAGCATGAGCTCGTTTTTATTGAGCAAATGCATAGTAGAGGAAGCCAGTTCTTTGTTTTTGAAATCTACGGCAGCTCTTAGTTTCTCGTTTCTAAGTTGCGTTATCCTTTGTTCGGATTCCTTGGCGACATTTTCCAGTTGGATGTCTTTTTGATGAATGGCTCTCTTTTGATTGATGACCATTCTTTTCTTTTCCCCTTTGTGCTTTGTGTCTAGCCACAACATGGCCATGCTGAACAATATGATGATCAAAAGGAAATAGGCAGAATAAGCAATTTTGGTTAAATACCAGGGAGGCGCGATTTCAAATGAATAAGTCGCCGTATCGCTGATGTCACCATACAAACTCTTTGCTCTTGTCTTGAAGGTGTAAGTCCCGTAGCTGAGGTTTGTGTATTCTTTGATGTTGCTTTTGCCCCACTCTGACCAGTCGTCATCAAATCCTTGCAGCATATACTGATACTCCGTGTCTAAGAAACCTTCGAAATATGGTGCAGAAAATCTGAATCGAATAGATTTAAAATCTGCGCCAACTTTAGAGGAAGCCAAACTGTCAATGATGCCACCTGAGTACAGCGTATATGTTGAGTCACCTGTGACCTCAATTTTTCTAATTAGTGTTTTGAAGTCTTGAGAGGGTGTTTTGACAATGGTAGGGTCATAATGAATGAATCCTTCCTTCGCACCTATCAATATGTTTTCGTGATCTATTACATTGATATTTTCTGAGTCATCAGTCAGGAGGTACTTGTTAATCGTGTTGAATATTTTCTCCTGTGTCTCAAAATCACCGAAATTATTTCTCTCTAGTACACCGAAACGGTTTTTCTTGATGTAATAAATATTTCCAAGGTTATCCGGAGATAGCGTATTTATGTAGTCGATATTGCCAAAAGCGTTTTCCAGCTTGGGATATGGGTTAAATCTGTCTGTATCCGGATCGTATTCATAAACTCCTGTCTGCGCGGCAAAAACCAGTTTGTCATTGATATTAAATACGTTGATTAGCAGGTTGCTAGGAAAACCTTTTTCTGTACCATAGTAATCTTCTTTGATGACTTTTGTGAATCCTTTATCAAAAACGATCCGAAAAACGCCTTTAAAGCCATGTGTCATCCAAACTGTGCTGTCATTTTCGAAATGAAAAACACGACTAGATTCATTAAATCCATCAATCACAGTGCCGCCTGTTAAATCATTGTCGATTTTCACAAAACCTTCATAAGTGCCTCCCAGAAGCCCCATGTTATCTTGTAATGGCGCAAATTTCCAAAACCCCACGTCACCATGGATTTGTTTTGCGGAACCACCAGTTACCTGAAAAGCCCCTCTATGATGGCTCATTAGTAACTTGTTCGAAAAGCTTTGAATATTATATACCTGCCCTGCTGAGTTGGGTATGAGTTGAAAGCTTTGATCGTCGATTGGGTGGTTTGAACTATTCTTTCGGGTTGAAAACAGGCCATTGTTTGTGCCGAGATATAGCTGGTCATCGTGCATTGCGGCCGTATATCCAGTGCCAGGCAGACCCATACGCTCATCAATGATAGTGAACGGCGATCCGTAATCTATGTGGGATACTCCATTGCTCAACCCAAGCCAGATGTTTTTGGATTCATCCTGATATATGCTGTAAACAGTGTTGCTATTGAGTCCTTTTCTTTTAGAAAGGTGTCTCAGAAGCTTTCCTTGGGGGCTTAATACCGCAAGACCAGCATTTTGAGTACCTACTGCAATATTGTTATCAGACAGGATATAGGCTGAATTAATTAATGATTGCGCGAAAAAGCCGGACATTTCATTAGACCAATTGGATAGGCTCCCGTCTTTGTAGATTTTTATTTGTCCGTTCGAAAGAAATAGGAGATAGCCACCTTTATAGTACGGTAGCACTTCAATTAAATTCTTATTTTTCAACAGGTGACCATTTTTTAACGGTTGCAGTTGGTTGTTGTCCCAGGCGTGAAAGCCTGTGATTACTGAGTTCGCGATCAGTTTTGAACCAACCTGAAACAAACTCCTTCCGCTAGATTCGAAGGGAACACTGGTTATTTTCTCACCGTCATATAGGTATGTGTACTTGCTCGTATTGAATGCGATAAGATCATTGTGCTTGAAGACCTTCCACACATCTTCAATGTATTTTTCTTCATCAGGTATGAGGTGATCCAGCGAATGAAAGTTGATTTTACCGCTTGCGTCAGGAGTCAGATAGCCTAGCTGGTTTTGCCCCCCTACATATATGGTGTTGTCACGGTCTATAAATATCGACAGTATCCTCGAACCTCTTTGGGTAGTGATAAAGTTCCAGTCTGACCCGTCAAACTCAAGTAGCCCATAATTGTTGGCCACATAGATCACACCTCTGCCATCCTGAGTGATATCCCAGTTTTGCACCCCCGCTTTATAATCTTCGGAATTAAAATTGTGGATCAATGGCACAGTCGGAAACTTATTTTCTACCATCTGAGCATGTGCCACAGAGGAAATCCCCAGGGAAATAGAGAAACCAATCAGATTACATAATACAGTTCTAAAACGAGCCATTTGTGAAAACGTCATAAATGAATTGTAGAAATCGATAATTTCATAAATATACCTAAATAAGCATATGAAGATATATTTTAACTCATATTGATGTATTAATGATGTAGTCTTTTTTCTTGATTGATGTGGTATTGTTGAGGTCAAATATTCGGTCGTGGCTGTTAAACAGGTCAAATTTGAAATCTATTCAAAGTAAGTGATTGCTTTTTGCGAATAATTCAAAATGACTATTAAAAACTATTACTAAACTATTTGATTATGAAAAATGAACTAAAATCATTGAAACTTCTTACACTGTTTTTTGCAGTGTTTTCGCTGGGCGTTTTGGTCAGTTGTACGGAGGATGATACAGATCCGAAAACAGAGGATCCTGTAGCAAGTTTTCAGTTTGAGGTTGACGAAACTGATTGGTCAACAATCAACTTTACGAACTTTTCTCAAAATGCATCCTCTTACAGCTGGGATTTTGGAGATGACGCAGGTACTTCTACAGAAGAGAGTCCTACTTATACCTACACAGAAGGTGGCACTTACACAGTTTCACTTACTGCTTCTAATGAAGGCGGAGTAACCTCTACCAAAACGGAATCTGTTGTAGTGACTGATCCTTTAGCCGCTCAGAGAACATTGGTGGGTGACAATGGTAAAACGTGGTACCTGCTTGCAGACGTGTCTGGCGGTGAGTATCCAATGGAAGTAGGTCCGGATGACAGATCACAAATCTGGTGGGCTCTGGGACTCAATGAGGATCTGTGCGCTAGAGAATGTATGTTTGATGACACCTGGACATTCAACACAGATGGTACTTTTACATTTGAAAACAATGGCGACTTCTGGGGAGAAGGTGGTGTTTGGGCTGATGATTTAGTTGGATGTTTTGATGCAACTGTTGCTGCTAACTTTACAGGGCCAAATGGTGAAGACTTATCTGGATGGGATTCCGGAACGCATGGTTTTAGCTACGATCCAAGTGCAAGTTCATTGGTGATCACAGGTGGTTTTATTGGACTGACAAAAGCGGGTTCGGATAATGATGCCGTGAAAACACCAGAAGCTTCTGTTACTTACACTGTTGCTAAACTGGTTGATGCTGATGTGGACACTTTGGTTCTTGAGACTGATCTTGCCGAAGCTGGAGGCTATTGGCAGTTTACACTTGTGAGCTATGGTGATACTGCTCCTGTGATCGTTGATGAATGTGCTCCGGTAGAAAACGTAAATGTTACTTTCAAAGTAAATATGAATGACTATGATGCATCATTTACTCAGATGTATGTAAGTGGTTCTTTCAACGGATGGACTGGAGATGGATGGCCAATGGATGACACGGATGCTGATGGTATCTGGGAGCTTACCAAGGAAGTAGAAGTTGGAGAGCATGAGTACAAGTTCACAATAGACAACTGGGCTGCTCAGGAAGAATTTACTGAAGGAGTAGAATGTACTATCACTAAGGATGGCTTCACAAACAGATATTTGAATGTAGAATCTTCGGATTTGACAGCAGGGCCATATTGCTTCAACAGCTGTTCTGACTGTGCTGTTACAGTAAATGCAGCTGACCTTCAAGGTAAAGTATGGCACTTGATAGATGGTCCAGGAGCTGTGAGAGTTGGCCCTGGAATGGGAGCTGGAGACTGGTTTACAAACGATCAGGCATGGGCTGATGCAGGACCGTGTTTGTTCGATGACACTTTCGAATTCAATGCTGATGGTTCTTTTGTGATTGACGTAAAGGATGAGATGTTCACTGAAGGCCATATGGAAGGTATTGAAGCAAATGGATGCGTAGCTGTAGCTAGTGTTCCAACTAACCTTGCAGCATGGACTGGCGGAACTTTCACACATACATTTACTGATGCCACAGATACGGCACCTGCAAAAGTGACAGTTACTGGTAATGGAGCTTATATCGGTTTCTACAAGGGAGCCAATGGTGCAGAGCCAAAAGAGCCACAAGATGGTTCAATCACTTACGAAATCCTTTCTTACACAGGAACTTCTATGGAAGTATCAGTGGATATCAGTAGCGGACAAGATAGATCTGCATCTTGGACAATGAAATTAGTAACAGACTAATCATCTCATAGTTTGATAGTTGTTAGAAGCCGGGTTGCTTTCAATGCAACCCGGTTTTCTTAAAACAAGAAACAAACTCAAGTTCTATGAAAAAATTGCTTACTTCAGTTCTTTTCCTACTTTGTGGTTTACTATATAACTGCAGCGAAAACGAATCACCAAATGGAAGCGATCCTGCTAATTTGGTACTAGATCTTAATCTCGCTGACGATAACAGTGGAGTACTCACCATTACGGTTTCTGCTGACAATGCAGTAGAATATTACTTCGATTCTGGTGAATCAGGGATTGACCCTGAAACAAACAGCTCGGGTAGCTTTAGCCACACTTATAGTATTACAGGCGTATATCTGATAGAGATACGTGCAATCGGTTCTGACGGCAGATACCTGAAAGAAAGCCATCAGTTATACATTCAGGTTGGAGAAAATACAGGGCCATTCGATGGAGAAAACGGCTATGTCACACCTTTGATCTATGAAGGTATGACTCTACAATGGCAAGATGAGTTTAACGGCAATGCCGTAGATGAAACCAAATGGAATTTTGAAATAGGCAGAGGCAGTAACGGATGGGGCAACAATGAGCTCCAGTATTACAAAAAAGAAAATACAAGCGTTTCCGATGGATTTCTAGTAATAGAAGCCAAAAGTGAATCTTTTAGCGGAGCGCTCTACACATCCTCAAGGCTTACAACACAGGATAAATACGACTTCACTTACGGGCGTGTTGACATACGCGCTCAGATGCCCGAAGGACAAGGCCTGTGGCCAGCACTTTGGATGCTTGGATCTAACATTAGCACAGTAGGTTGGCCTGCGTGTGGAGAAGTCGATATCATGGAGATGATAGGTGGAGGCTCAGGACGCGACAATACTGTGCATGGCACCATACACTGGGATCACGCCGGATCAAAGGCCGATTACGGAGGCAGCCGGGCTTTATTGGTTGGTAATCTCAGTGATAAATTTCATGTGTATAGTATCATTTGGGATGAGAGTAGCATAACGTGGTATATAGACGATGTTCAGTATCATGGAGCAAGCATTACACCTGAGGACTTGTCTGAGTTCCAAAAGGACTTCTTTTTCATCATGAATGTGGCAGTGGGTGGTAATTGGCCTGGTAGCCCCGATGCTACAACTCAATTCCCACAGCGAATGGCAGTGGATTACATCAGGGTATTTCAACCTGAATAAAATTGAAACTAAATTTTAAAGACCTTAAAATGAAAAAATATTTATTAGTGTCTGTATTATTTCTGATAGCCTTGATGCAAGTGGCCATGGCACAGGAAATGACCGTTTCAGGAACTGTGACGGATGCCGAAACTGGAGAAACGCTTCCCGGTGTTACGGTGATCATTAAAGGAACAACCAAAGGAACTGTGACCGATTTTGATGGAAATTATCTACTTAATGTGGAGCCATCGGATGTTTTGAATATTTCTTTTATCGGATACAAAGATCAGGATATTCTTGTTGGCGGGAGCACGGTAATAGATGTTGCACTAACATTAGATATAGAGGAGTTAGAGGAGGTTGTTGTCATAGGATATGGTTCGCAAAAGAAAAAAGTAGTAACTGGCTCTATTGAGAGTGTTTCGGCTGAAGAAATTACTGCTACTCCTGTAACAAGGATTGAGCAAGCTTTGCAGGGCCGGGCGGCAGGTGTTCAGGTTCAAAGCCAATCGGGACAACCGGGTGAGCAGCCGAGTATCAAAATACGTGGAATTGGAACCGACTATAATTCAGAACCTCTTTTCCTGGTGGATGGAGTGGCAGTCAATAGCATAGATAACCTTAATCCTGGGGACATTGAATCTATGGAAGTACTCAAAGATGCAGCAGCATCTTCAATTTATGGAGCCAGAGCAGCAAATGGCGTAGTATTGATCACGACCAAAAGTGGAGGTGACGGTAAAACGGACATTACATACTCAGGTTATATGGGTGTTCAAAATGCAGCAAACACGGTAGATCTACTGAATGCCCAGCAATATGTACAATTAATGGCTGACGCAGGACTTTCAAATAATTCAGGAGAAGCATTCGACCCTAACGAAGTTCAAACTTATGATACGGACTGGCAAAAAGAACTTTTCACCACAAACGCGCCGATCGAAAGTCATCAGGTTTCTATCACTGGCGGTTCTGAAAAATCTTCATTTGCGTCAAGCATATCCTATTTTAATCAAGAAGGTATTATAGGAGGTGATAAGTCCAAATTTGAAAGATACACCGCAAGACTCAACAGCCGACACGAAGTAACCAATTGGCTAAACTGGGGAAACACGATTTCTTATGCCCACATTGTAACCAAAGGCGTAACCAGTAATGGTTCGTTCAACGGCGAATATAGCAGTGCGCTTAACATGGATCCAATTACTGGGATTTACGAGGATGATCAGGATCTTTTAGCAACTGATCAGATCAGGTATGGAACGAATCCCTATGTGGTGGATAAAAATGGAAGAGCCTTCGCAATCTCGAATAATGTGAGAGGCGAAGTTGTCAATCCGTTGGCCAAATTATCATTGAATAATCAGGTGGTCACCAAAGATCAGGTGCTTGGAAATCTCTTTGCAGAAGTAGAACCTTTAGAAGGACTCAAGTTCAAATCTTCCTATGGTGTTGATTTCAGTTACCTGGAAATAGACAGGCACAATGGCTTGAATTTTTTGAACAGCACCACAAACAATGTCGTGGCTACAAACATGTTTAAGGAGTATCAGCACAATGTGGCATTGCAGCAAGAACAGGTTTTGACATATGAAAGAAAAATAGGTGGACATAAAATTAATTTCCTGGCAGGAGCCTCTACATTGACCACCAGATGGGAAAACCTAACAGGCGGAGGTCAAGGGATAGACACCTCCAATCCTGATCTTATATTCTTGGATCTGACTGTTGATTCAACTGACGCTTCAGGTGGATCGGCTAATGAAACACTAAGGGCTTCATTGTTTTCAAGAGTGCTTTACGACTATGAAGATAGGATCTCGTTCTCAGCAACTTATCGACGTGACGGATCGTCAAACTTTGGTGCCAATAATCGCTATGGTAATTTTTGGTCTTTTGGTGCCAGCTGGATCTTAAATGAAGAAGCCTTTTTCCCGGATGTGCCTCATTTGAGTTTTCTTAAACTGAGAGCATCATGGGGACAAAACGGTAATGACAGAATTAGGTCGTTTGTTTACGCCTCAACGGTGGATTTTAATGTGGCTTATAACCTGGCCAACGGAGTAAATACAGGAGCCATTCCTGATAAGGTGGCCAATGAGGATGTGAAATGGGAAACGTCTGAACAGCTAGATTTTGGGCTGGAAACGGGATTTTTTGATGACCGACTTACAGCAACAGTTGATTATTATAAGAAAACAACCAGAGACCTGCTCCAGGTACGAGATCTAAACGCAGTTCTTGGTTTTCCATCCACATTTTCAAATGTAGGAACCATGGAAAATGAAGGGTTGGAGTTTTCAGCTCAGTGGAGAAACCGGGGTAATCAACTGAACTATTCGATAGGTTTGAATGCCGCTTATAATAAAAATACGATGGTGGAAGTTGCCAACGAAGCAGGTTTCATTGCTGGTGCAAACTGGGCACTTGCAGGTGAGGTAACCAGAACAGTGGAAGGAGAGCCTGTTACCAGTTTCTTCGGATATAAAACAGACGGTATTTTTCAGTCTGATGCGGATGTGTTTGCTCACATCAGTAGTTCCGGAGATCCCATTCAACCCAATGCTCAGCCCGGGGATATCCGATATGTAGATACGAACGGTGATGGTATAATATCTGATGCTGACCGTACAACCATTGGTAGCCCAATCCCAGAGTGGACGTTCGGATCAACAATTTCTTTGGAGTATAAGAGTTTCGATTTCTCAGCACTATTTGTTGGTCAGGCTGGCAATGAGATATTTAACGGCATCAATCGTCCGGATATCCAGACCAGTAATAAACAGACCTGGATTTTGGACAGATGGACCGCCGAAAACCCTTCTAACAGTATACCAAGATTTGTATCAGGTGATGCTAATGAGAACTATACAAATGCCACAGATATGGTGAATATTGAGAATGGGTCTTTTGTGAGAGTCAAGAACGTCCAAATCGGGTATAATGTCCCATCGAGCCTGCTAAGCAAAATTAATTGCTCTGGCTGGAGAGTTTATATCTCGGGTGAAAACCTATTCACATTTACAAAATACTCAGGGCCAGATCCTGAAGTTGGCGCACCAGTAGATTTTACAGGATCAGGAGTGTCGAGTATTCGTGATATGGGTATAGATAGAGGTATTTACCCTCAGGCAAGAACTTTCCGAATTGGAACATCAGTCACTTTTTAACATTTAGACAGTACTAAGATGAAGAATATTATTAAAGTTTTGGTTTTAGTGATTTTGATCTCTGGTTGTTCTGATGAGCTTCTGGAGACTTCACCGAAAGGAACATTGTTGTCTTCTGTTTATTTCAAAACGGAACAACAAGTAGAGGAGGCTCTATTGTCGACTTATGACGTATTAGGCCATCAAAAAGGATATGACCTAGGATTTGCTCCATTTCTTTTAGTTTCAGAGGTACTTTCCGATGATGCTTATGCCGGAGGGCAGGATGCTGGTGATGGTGCTGGAAGCGATGAGCTCAATAGATTTCAGGTATCTACAGCAAGCGGAACAGCCCATTCATTGTGGAAAAAGAACTACTATGGTATAGCAAGAGCGAATTTTACGATAGAAAAAGCCAGTGAACTTGAAAACTCCACTGAGGAGTTTGTAAACAATGTGATTGGCCAGGCTAAGTTTTTGAGAGCTTACTTCTACTTTGAGCAAGTGCAGTTTTTTGAAAATATTCAGCTGGTTACCAAGGTGTTAAGCCCGTCTGAGGCGTTTATGCCGCAGGCTGACCCGGCTGAGGTTTACAATCAGATTGCAAGCGATTTGGTTGACGCCATAGCCGTTTTGCCCGCAGATTACGGTTCTGAGCAAGGAAAAGCAACCAAATGGGCAGCCAAGGCATTGCTCGGTAGGGTTTATTTGTTCGAAAATGGAGTTTATGGTAATGGGCTCACGGCAGGTGAAACTTCCGTTGATGCTGCCTACGTGTTAGCAGAGTTGGAAGATGTTATTCAAAACAGTGGACACGACCTGGTATCCGATTATGCCTCAGTATTTACTGCAGCTGAGGAGTTCGGACAGGAAAGCGTTTTTGAAATCTCATACGCTGGAGAGCCTGTTGGAGGAGATTGGGGTTCAGAACAATATGTGGAAGGGAATCTCGCGGCTCAGATGATGGGTCCAAGAGCTTCTGGTTCAGCGATCTATTACAGAGGCTGGTCTTTTGGTATCCCTACGCATAAACTGTATCAGGCATTAGATGGAGATCCCCGACAAAGCATGACCATTATCACTCAGGAGGAGATCCTTGCAGAGTCAGGAGCAGCATTGAACACCGCGGCTTATCAGCATACGGGTTATTATAATGCTAAATACACTACCAAAATTGTAGATCGTGGATCTCAGGGTACTCCGGAACTTCACAATATGACCAACTTCCGTGTAATCAGATTTTCGGATGTGTTATTGATGGCGGCTGAAATTGGGCAAAATGTGAGTTATATAAATCGTGTTAGAGCCAGGGTCGGACTAACCGACTTGGGCGCTTATAGCGAGGAAGCTCTTTGGAACGAAAGAAGAATGGAATTGTCGGGTGAGGGTATAAGGTATTTTGACCTTTTGAGAAGAGGACAAACTGTGGCTCAATCCGAATTGACCATGACCGGTATCATAGGTCCAAACTACACTGGAGAGAGCGCTGTTTACGACGTGACTTACAATACCGGAACAAGAGGATTTCTACCTATTCCTCAGACAGAAATTGACCTATCTAACAATACACTGTTACAGAATGATGGCTACTAGCCATTGAGTTTAGTTCATTTTAGTAAGGATTCCCACTGATCAGGTTTGATCAGTGGGTTTTACTAAACCTTAGTTCACCGCTAACAAGGAATACCTCCATGACCCAAAAACAGACTCAACCTCTAAGTTTAGTTCCGATAGGGCAGAAGGCCGCTTATGGCACAGGCAATCTGGTTTTGAACCTGTTGCCTGCATCACTCAATGTCTTTTTGTTTTTTTTGGTGACGGGTTTTGGAATGGACCCATTCCTTGCCGGTCTTCTGGGAGGGTTGCCTCGCTTATTCGACGCAATTACAGACCCCATAATGGGATTCATCACTGATAATACAAAGTCACGATGGGGAAGACGCAGGCCTTATATTGTACTGGGAGCCATTGCCAGTGGCGTCATTTTCGCTTTGTTGTGGCAATTAGATTCAGCCAACGGAGAGACATACAACTTTTGGTACTTCTTGATTTTCTCCCTAATCTTTACTCTGGGCAACACCATGTATGCCACGCCATTTGTAGGGCTGGGATATGAAATGACCACTGATTATAAGGAGAGAACCAGGCTCATGGCTTTTGCGCAAATCATGGGGCAAGTCGCATGGATGGTTGTGCCATGGTTTTGGGTAATTGTGGCTGATCCCGATCTTTTTGTAGATCAGGCTCAGGGCGTTAGAACCTTGTCCATATTCGTAGGTGGAGCGTGTATTTTGCTAGGAATATTGCCGGGCTTATTCTGCCACGGTTTTGATTCCAAAGAAATGGAAAACAGAGCCAGCCTCAATTTTTCCAATCTTTTAAATAACCTCAAAAGCCTATTTAAAAGCATTGCGCAAATCTCTAATAATAAGCCATTTTTGAGACTTTGTGGAGCCACTTTTCTGGTATTCAATGGATTCAACCTTGTAGCCGGGTTTATCTATTTCATCATTGTCTTTCACATGTTTGGCGGCAGTTACGAGCAGACCGGTTCATGGCCCGCCTGGTTTTCTACCATGAGTGCTGTGGCCTCCGCCTTTCTAGTGATCCCGATTATCTCATGGATGGCCAACAAAATTGGTAAGCGAAACGCATTCATCATTTCGACCATTCTTTCCATTGCCGGTTACATTTTGAAATGGTGGGGATTTAGCGATACCAACCCATGGTTGGTTTTCATGCCGATTCCGCTGATGTCATTTGGAATTGGTGGATTATTCACACTCATGATGAGCATGACGGCTGATGTGTGTGACCTGGATGAATTGAAAAATGGTCAACCAAGAAAAGAAGGGACATTCGGGGCTATTTATTGGCTCATGGTCAAGATTGGTCAGGCCATTGCCTTGATCGTTGGTGGAGCGGTGTTGAAGTTCGTTGGTTTTGAATCTGGCGCAGCAACTCAGACAGTGGAAGCAATGACAAACCTGCGTATTGCAGATGTCATTATTCCTTCGGTTACGGCTTTGCTGGCTATTGTCATCATGTGGGGCTATGACCTATCCGAGGATAGAGTTCGTGACATCAAAGAGAAATTGACAAAGCGCAGGGGCGAAATGTGAAATAAATATCTGAACTGATGAGTCAGGTTTTGGAGCTGACCTTCAGATCTTATTTATGCAGGTTAAGAGTTGAAAATTAGAATGAGGAAACAAAATTCAGCCGAGGAATGAAAATGAGTGATTTGAAATACTTGATTATTGGGTTGTTGGCTATTGTCGGTTGTACTTCTTCATCAGAAAGCAATGTAGAGGAGGGTGCTGATATGAAGCCAATAAAAGTTGAGATTAGAAAGGATCAAGGTGGTTACCAGCTGTACCGTGGAGGTGAGCCCTATGAGGTCAAAGGTGCCGGTCTGACAGGCGATATCAAGAGCTTACATGCTCATGGGGGTAACTCTATTCGCACCTGGAGTGTTGAAAACGGCCAGAAATTACTTGATGAGGCATTGGCACATGGCATGACCGTCTCTATGGGTTTTTACATTCAGCCCGAGCGACATAGCATGGATTACAATGATGAAGAAAGGGTAAGAGAACAGTTTGAGCGTGTAAGAAAAGGCGTGTTGAAATATAAGGATCACCCGGCATTGCTTACCTGGATTATTGGCAATGAGTTGAACCATCATTATACGAACCCAAAAGTTTACGATGCGGTAAACGAAATCTCCGAAATGATCCATGCTCTGGATCCAAACCATCCGACTACTACTACTGTGAGTACGCTTAATCCGGAGCTTGCCAACGAACTACGCAATCGTGCTGCAGACCTTGACTTTCTGAGCATTCAGATGTACGGTGCTATACATAACCTGGCCGATTATATAGAACGAGCCAAATGGGAAGGCCCTTTTATGATTACCGAATGGGGAGCCATTGGTCATTGGGAAATGGGAAAAACCAATTGGGGCGCACCTATAGAGCAGAATAGCACGACCAAAGCTATGAACTACCTGAAGAGTTATCAGGAGGCAATCGAACCATTCGATGGGCAGTGCATCGGTAACTATGTCTTTCTCTGGGGGCAAAAACAAGAGCGTACACCTACATGGTATGGACTATTTCTACCCACTGGTCATGAGACCGAACCCACTGATGTCATGCACTACCTGTGGAACAACCAATGGCCCGAAAATAGAGCGCCAAGAGTAGACTCGATGCTGTTGGATGGAAAATTGAGCTATGATAACGTTTACCTCAACGCAGAGGAGGAGTACGAAGCATCCGTATATCTTTTTGAGTATGACCAGGATTCGCTCAGCTACCACTGGGAGGTGATGAACGAGAGCACCGAAACCACGGAAGGGGGAGACCCTGAGGAGGTTCCGGAAAGTGTGGCCGTGACCATAGCCAATGAAAACAATCCCACTATAAAATTTGTGGCACCATCCCGTGAGGGTGCCTACAGGATATTCGTGTATGCTTTTGATGGTAATGGTCATGCCGCTCACGCAAACATTCCTTTTTATGTTAACCCAAAGTGATGATGTTATATACTCTCTTAAAAAATAGATTCTTACTTTTCTTAACTATAGGTGCGATGGCTTCATGTGGCCAAAAGAATGATACGCTGAAGATGTCAATAGTGGAAACTTCTGCTGCCGGTAACCAGCTTACTGCTATAGAAAACACAGATTTGGCTAAAGCCGAATACACCATTGTGGTCAAGCCGGAAGAGGAATACCAGCAGATTACCGGTATTGGTGGCTCTTTTACTGAAGCTTCAGCACATCTGCTGAATGGATTGGGTAAAAGCAATCGAGAGCGAATACTTGAAGCGTATTTTGGAGATTCAGGTGCCAAATACTCTCTTACGCGAACGCACATCAATTCTTGCGACTTTTCTTTGAGTAACTACTCCTATGCGCCGGTCCCAAATGATATGAGTCTGGATAATTTTTCGATAGATGAAGACCGTGACGATATCATTCCTATGATAAAAGATGCCATGGCTGTATCCTCGGAAGGCTTTAAAATCATCTCATCACCCTGGACAGCTCCACCGTGGATGAAAGACAACAATGACTGGCCGGGAGGGAAGCTGCTGCCTCAATACCGTGAGTCCTGGGCACTTTATTTTTCCAAGTATCTTGATGCGTACAAAGCTGAAGGCATAGACATATGGGGTATCACAGTAGAAAATGAGCCTCTCGGAAATAACAATAACTGGGAGAGCATGCATTTCTCTGCTGAAGAAATGGTGGAGTTTGTACGAGATCACCTGGGCCCCAGACTTGAGTCTGATGGGCAGGACGTAAAGATCCTTGGCTATGATCAAAACAGAGGGGACGAGCTGAATCACTGGGTGGAGACCATGTATCGGGATGAGACCTCCTCCAGGTATTTTGATGGTACGGCCGTACATTGGTATGCGAGCACGGTAGACTGGTATCCCAAGTCCCTTCAGTTTGCCCATGAAGCCGCTCCGGATAAATATTTGATTCAATCTGAGGGCTGTATCGACTCAGAAGTTCCCAAATGGAAAGATGATAAGTGGTACTGGTCGGCGGAAGCCACAGACTGGGGGTGGGATTGGGCTCCTCCTGAGCAGAAAAAGGATCACCCTAAATATGTGCCTGTTTACCGGTATGCCCGTGATATGATCGGCTGTTTCAATAATTGGGTTGATGGATGGATAGACTGGAACATGGTGCTGGACAAGCAGGGTGGCCCCAATTGGTTTAAGAATTGGTGTGGCGCTCCCGTGATAGTAGATGTCGCATCCGACGAGGTTTATTTTACACCACTTTATTATACCATGGTTCACTTCAGTAGGTACATCAGACCAGGAGCCACAAGGATAGGATTTGATAATAATCATCCCAATCTGATGACAACAGCCGTGAAAAACCCTGATGGCAGTATTGCGATAGTGATACTAAATACGGGAACTGAGGCGAGCAGATTTAATATAGCTCTGGGCGATGAAATATCTACAGTGCAGATTAGCCCACAAGCCATTCAAACTATAATAATCAACAGCTAAATCAATTTTACCGAGCATTTAATGTCTTCAAAAAAACTTTTCATAGGGAACTCAGAGATACATAATCAACCGGATGTTGTTTCGGGAGATTTCGTGAGAATCGAAAACGAAGAATTTTACAAGATCAGCGCATATGACCATATGCGTCCGTTTTTTGTAAGCCTTGTAAGCCACTCCGACCACTGGTTGTTTCTTTCTACTACAGGAGGTTTATCGGCGGGCCGAACCAACGCCAACTCTGCCCTCTTCCCATATTACACGGATGACAAAATAGAAGACCTGTCTGATACCATAGGCAGTAAAACCATTCTCAGAGTTTCAAAAGATGGAAGGACATACCTTTGGGAGCCCTTTTCTGCCAGGTTCGAAGGAGCCTATGCATTACACAGGAATCTTTATAAAAACCTCACAGGAAACAAAATCATCTTCGAGGAGCACAACACAGACCTCAACCTTACTTTCAGGTACTCGTGGATGTTTTCAGAAAAATATGGGGTGATTAAAAAATCCTCCATCCTCAATGAAGGTGCGGAATCTCTGGAGATTGAAATCCTTGATGGGTTGCAAAATATTGTGCCTTACGGAATCAATTCAGATTTGCAAAACGCCTATAGCAATCTCGCAAATGCTTATAAGAAAAATGAGCTGGATGAAGCCTCGGGTCTGGGACTTTTCATGCTGAGTGCCATCATAGTAGATAGAGCAGAGCCAAGTGAAGCGCTGAAAGCCACCACCGTCTGGAGTGCCGGCCTTGATACAGACAAAATCCTATTGAGCAGCCAGCAGGTGAACGATTTTAGAATGGGTGAGGATGTGTCTGGAGAGACCGATGTGCGGGCTGAAAGAGGTGCTTATTTCATCAATACAACTTTGCAAGTGGGTGCCGATCCGCAAAGCTGGTTTATAGTGGCGGAAGTAAATCAGGATCATGCCGATGTTGAAAAGATCCGTCATGCTTTGTCGAGCAATAAAAATAAGCTGGTTGATGATTTGCTAGCCGATGTTGAACACGGCACACAGTCGCTACTACACATGGTTGGCAAAGCTGATGGACTTCAACTGACAGCTGATAAGCTAAGTGTGAGTCGCCATTACTCCAATGTGCTATTCAATATCATGCGGGGAGGGATATTTGACGATCACTACAACGTAGAAAAAAGTGATTTGCTGGATTATGTCCAGACCATCAATAAGGGATTAACCGATGCTCATGCATCATTCTTTGCACAATTCGGTGATAGCATCAATTATGTTCACCTCATTGAGCAAGCGCAAAAGACAAACAATCCGGATCTGATAAGGGTGTGTTATGAATACATGCCGCTGACTTTCAGTAGGAGGCATGGAGACCCTAGCCGCCCATGGAACAGATTTTCGATTGTCACTAAAAACGAAGACGGCTCCAAAAAACGAAGTTATGAAGGAAATTGGAGGGATATTTTCCAAAACTGGGAGGCGCTGAGCATTTCATACCCTGCCTACATCCTCTCCATGATCACCAAGTTTGTGAATGCTTCAACCATAGATGGGTACAATCCATATCGCATTACCAGAAATGGCATTGACTGGGAGGTGATAGAGCCCGACGACCCATGGTCGTATATTGGGTATTGGGGAGATCATCAGATTATTTACCTCCAAAAACTCATGGAAGTGGCCATGGCTCACCAGCCCGATGATCTGCGTCAGCAGTTGACAGAGGCCAACTTTGTTTACGCCAATGTGCCGTATAGGATCAAAGGTTATGAAGACATAGTCAAAGAGCCAAAAGAAAGCATAGAGTTTGACGCCAATTTGGAATCAGTGGTGCAGGAGCGGGTCATGAAGATCGGGGCAGATGGCAAGCTCGTTTATGATGATGACGACAATCTCATCAGGGCCACTCTGGCCGAGAAACTTTTGGTGACCCTCCTTGCTAAACTTTCCAATTTTGTGCCTGAGGCGGGTATCTGGCTCAACACCCAGCGCCCTGAATGGAATGATGCCAACAATGCTCTTGTGGGCAATGGAGTATCCATGGTCACCCTCTGTTACATGCGCAGATATGTGTCGTTTTGTATAGAGCTTTTTAGCGAAAGCGGCCTAAAATCATATAAGGTCAATGCTCCGGTATCGGAGCTGATGCATGGTATTGGCGGGGTTTTCAGCAGTCATAAAACGTTGCTTGATGCAGCCATATCTGATGCAGATAGGAGAACAATAGTAGATGCTCTGGGAGAATTGGGTGAGCGGTATAGAAATACCGCCTATCGTGGATTTGATGAGAAAAAGGCGGAAATTACAGATGATGAACTGATCCAGTTTCTTGAGCTGGCACTGAGCTATATCGATCACACCATCAAAGCCAATAAGCGCGATGACGGTCTCTACCACGCATACAACCTGATTGAATTTTCGGATGACGCAGCACGCATAGATCACCTTTACGAAATGCTCGAAGGGCAGGTGGCTGTTTTGTCCGCAGGTATGCTCGATCTGGATGAAGCCCTGAATGTGTTGGATGCTCTCAAACAAAGCAAAATATACAGAGAAGATCAGTATAGTTACATGCTGTATCCTAACCGTCAGCTGCCTTTGTTTCTTGAGAAAAACACCATCCCAAAAGACTTTGTGGAAAGTTCTAATCTGGCCCAAAGCCTACTCACTATGGGGGACACCTCGGTGCTACAAATGGACATCAACGGCAATTACCACTTCAATGGTACATTCAACAATCAGGCAAGCCTAATCAATGCGTTGTACTGTCTGAGAAATACGGAATTGGGAGAGCTTGTGGATCAGGAGCGACAATCATTCGTTGACGTGTTTGAGCGTATGTTCAACCATAGAGCTTTTACGGGGCGATCAGGCACATTTTACGGGTATGAGGGGCTTGGTAGCATTTATTGGCACATGGTGTCTAAACTTCTACTGGCCACACAAGAAAACATTTATACGGCCGCTGAGGATAAAAAAAATGATCCTGCCATGGGAAGGATGATTGATCATTACTATGAAATCAGAGCAGGTATAGGTATTAATAAATCCCCTGAAGTCTATGGCTCATTTCCTACTGACCCTTACTCACACACCCCCGGAAACAAGGGTGTGCAGCAGCCGGGCATGACTGGCCAGGTAAAAGAAGATGTACTCAACAGGTGGGCAGAATTTGGCGTGAGTGTCAGCAATGGAAGCATCATTTTTGCACCGGTATTTCTCAACTCTGCGGAGTTTTTAGCTAAACCACAGCTGTTCAGGTATTATGATCTGGATGGGGCATTTCAACCCTTAGATTTGAATGAAAACCAACTAGGGTTCACCTATTGCCAAGTGCCGGTGGTTTATGTAAAATCCGACGATAGTAAAATCATCACCACCCTCAGTGATGGTACTACATCGGAGATATCGGGCAAGGCCTTGCCGAAGGAATACGCTGCAGAGATATTTAACCGTACCGGAGTTGTGTCGAAAGTCCAGGTTTTTCAGAAATTTAATTAACTCAGATAAATCCGAAACATGTCGTTCAGAAAAGAATATTTGATGTCACTGGCAGGAAAAAGTAAAACTGAATCGGTAAAATTGTGCAGCACCATGAAACGAATTCATATACTATTTGCTACGTTACCGTTATTCTTTATTTCTTGCATGGAAACCAATCAAACACAAACCAATCAAGCCTCAGAAGCAGACGTGCTTATTGACGAAAAGGTTGATAGTCTGCTTGCATTGATGACAATAGGCGAAAAGGTGGGCCAACTTAATATGTACAATGGCACGTGGGAGTTTACAGGCCCGGTTCCCGCCAACGACAACAGTCAGGATAAAGCCAACATGATAAAATCTGGTGGTGTGGGCGCCATGATCAACGTGTTGACAGCAGAGGGTACTCGAGCTGCCCAGCGCATGGCTGTGGAAAATAGCCGTTTAGGAATTCCATTGTTATTTGGTTATGACGTCATCCATGGTTACAAAACGATGATGCCGGTACCTTTGGCTCAGGCTGCCAGTTGGGATCCCGAGGTAGCCAGATCCGGCTCACAGGTAGCAGCCCTTGAGGCGTCAGCTGCAGGCGTACACTGGACTTTCGCGCCTATGGTGGACGTAAGTCGTGATGCCAGATGGGGGCGGATCGTGGAAGGTGCCGGCGAAGATCCATACCTCACCAGTGTCATGGCCAAGGCATGGATAGATGGCTATCAGGGTGATGACCTATCAGCATCACATACGATAGCTGCTTGTGCCAAACACTATGCTGCCTATGGTTTTGCGGAGGCTGGCAGAGACTACAATACGGCGGAAGTTTCTATGAGTACACTACACAATGTGATCTTACGACCGTTCAAAGCATCGAGCGAGGCGGGAGTAGCTACATTTATGAACTCATTCAATGATGTGAATGGAATTCCTGCTACCGGAAGCCAATATCTGCTACGTGACGTGCTGAAGGGCGCATGGGATTATCAGGGGTTTGTGGTGTCTGACTGGGGCTCTATCAAGGAAATGACGGTGCATGGTTATTCTCGTGACAAAAAGCATGCTGCGCAATTGGCGCTGGCTGCCGGTAGCGATATGGACATGGAGAGCAAAGCTTATGAAGAATTTACCGAAGAGCTGATTGCCGAGGGGGGCTCATCTATGGAGCATCTGGATGATGCCGTGAGGCGAATATTGAAATTGAAATTTCAACTTGGGTTGTTTGACGATCCATACAAATACTGCGACACAGAAAGAGAAAAGCAAAGTATGCTTACCGCTGAGAATATGGCTGTGGCGCGTGATGCTGCTCGCAAGAGCATGGTTTTATTGAAAAATCAAAACGATTTACTGCCCTTGAAAAAAGATATCCGCTCTATTGCCGTGATAGGCCAGCTGGCGGCCAGCAAGGATACACATCTGGGCAACTGGCGGGCGCAGGCTATCGGGGATTCAGGAGTTTCTCTGTTGGAAGGAATTAAAAATGCTGTATCTCCTCAAACAACGATTACTTATAGCGAGGGCTACAAACTGGTACAGGGCGAGCGATCCTTTATAAAAGAACTGGATGTGATCGAAGGTGATCGCTCGGGGTTTCGTGATGCCATAGCATTGGCCAAAAAATCCGATGTGGTTTTATTAGCTATAGGCGAAGACTGCTTCCAATCGGGTGAGGGCAGGAGCCAGGTGGACATTGGCCTCAAAGGCACGCAACAAGAACTGCTGATGAAACTTCTTGAAGTGAACGAAAACGTGGTAGTCGTACTATCAAATGGGAGACCCCTAGCCATCCCTGAGGTTGTCACAAGCGCTCCTGCAGTTCTGGAAACATGGTTTTTAGGATCTGAAGCAGGCAATGCTATCGCAGATGTGATATTTGGAGATTTTAGTCCCGAAGGCAAATTGCCAGTATCCTTTTCATATCATGTGGGGCAAGAACCTTTCTACTATTCGCAAAAGAGTACCGGCCGACCTGTACCTGAAACGGGAGACTACACACACGTGGTTTGGTCGCACTACATAGACTCTCCTAATGAAGCCTTGTTTCCGTTTGGCTTTGGTCTGAGCTATGCGGATTTTGAGTATAAAAAACCGAAGGTGTCAGTGGCTGGTGCTGTGGTAGAAATAAGCGTCAACCTGACAAACGTGAGTGACGTGGAGGGAACTGAAACTGTACAGGTATATATCAGAGACCTCTATGCCTCTGAGATTCAGCCGATCAAGCGACTTGTGGATTTTCAGAAGGTTAAGTTAGCAGCAGGAGCAACCCAAACTATTGCTTTCACATTGTCAGAAGAGGATCTCGGCTTTTATAAATCGGATGGCAGTTTCGTTACAGAGAGTGGTGAGTTTGAGATCATGATTGGCGGAAATTCCAGAGATGTGACATCCGAAACAATTACTGTAAACTTTTAGTGCGAAGAAATGCCTTCACGATAACTTGAACGAGTTCAAATTCGATATAAGGTCGTGTGAAGACTTTTGGTGGTCACCGCGATTCATTATGTGATTTAGGAGATTTGATGATAGTCTATCATTCATTATCTCGCACATGGGCTTTTTATGCATCTGACCTTTTCACTCTTTCCTTTTGATAATTCCCTCTTCAATTAAGTTCTTCAGCACGATCTCTGTCATCTCGCTCTTGAATTTAAATTCGTCTCTGATATCAAAAACGTAAGCTTTGATTTTCATCTTGAGCAAGGACTCCCTGTCTTTGAACTCATTGGCAAACACAATTCCGATGGGCTTATTTAGAAACACATATTTCGATACCTGAGCCGCCTGTGTGGCAATGGTTCTCACCTTGGCAGTATCCGCATCTATAGGTAAAAATATTTCCGCAACTACCTGACAGTTGGATTCACCAGAGTTTGCATTGGAGACGGACTTATTCATGATTTCACTATTGGGAATCGAAACGAGGTTGTCGTCTGGAGTTACGATTCGCGTGGAGCGCAACCCAATTTCTACAACTTCACCGTAGTGATTCCCCACTTCTATTTTGTCACCAGACTTGAATGGACGATCAAACAGGATCATGACACCACCGAAAATATTTTTGAGGATATCCTGAGAGGCAAAGCCTACCGCTACGCCAATGGAGGCCGAGAAGGCAAGTATGGTGGCCGCTGGTGGCTGAAATACCCCGGCGATAATGATGAAAACAAGGGAGATCCACCCCATGATTTTCACTACCGGAATGAAGCTCTTAATGGTGATTCTATATCGGGTGCTTTTCTCTGCCGAAATTTCCAGAATACGCGAGACAAATTTGATCACGAAGTACCCGATGATCATGAAAACTATGGCCCAAAATATTTTGGAGAAGGATATGATCTCTGAAATAGGTGGTGGCCCATCTTTTATGGAGATTTTCTTTTTTGACTTCTCGCTTTGCTGAAGTATGTCCGCGCTGACTTTGTTTATACTGTCAGCAGCCGCATTTACGCGGGTTGTGGCAGAGGTGTCCTGTATCACAGAGTCCGCCTGGTTCTGCTGTGCAGGAGCAAGTGTGGTAGTCAGCGCAAGCGCAAGGAGTAATAATGCTCTTTTCATGCTAGTGAATTAAATTTCTTGATTTGAGCAAACTGATCGTATCGCGATAAACGATGGTGTTGACCATAAAGCCCGACCCTTCTCTGAAAACAATGCCATCTTCTTCCAGTGCCATCAGCAGCAGTTTGGCTGCCGAAGGAGTGACGCTGATGACCTCAGCCAGCTGGTACACTGTTAGTCCATCGTGAAGGATAAGAGCGTGCAGAGCGTGAATTTTATTCATTGACAATACTTTCAGAAAATTCAGGTTTGGCTTCTTGAAACTGCCTATGGTAATCGTATTGTCATCAACTGCTGTGGTAGAAAGCAACCAAAATATTAATGCAAGGCTGATATTGCTTTTCGCGAATGCGTTGAGCCCTTCAAAAAATTCCTCTTTGAGCACCGCCTGTTGCGCTTCATCCCCAAGTCTGTTGAATTTTTTATCGCCTTTCATGTCCTCATCCGGCTCAAACCGAATGTTGAAACCACTGATTCGGTTTCTCTTCCAAATGATGTTGACAATCTGTTCGCTGCTGAGGTTGCCCATCTCTATGGTGTAGCTAAAATATTCACCAATATTGATGGTTTTTGAAAGATATGACCAGGTATAAAGCGTGGTAGTGGTCACCCAAAACACGTTCGTGTGCGTATGCGTGATTACCTCAAAAAGTAGCTGCAGGCTTTTAAAACCATTTACCTTGCGCAGGTACATGTTTTGCAAGTCTTCAAGTACAACCACCTTTTTCGGGCCAGCGTTTAGGTGATCTACCAGCTGATCAATCTGCTTCAGGTCTTTGATTTCCAAAGCGTCACTCATGTAAGCCAAAAATTTATCTTCCTGACATATGTTTTCTTTGATGGAAAAACGAACCACTGAGTGCGGAAATTTGGATTCTTTAATGGCGTAATTCAGAAAAGTTGTCAAACCTCCCCATTTCTCTCCCAATATTGCTGTGGCGGCATATCGGCCCTGTTGCCAGCTTTTAAATGATTTCTTAAAGGCCTCAATCTCCTGGGTTCTTCCTTCGAAAAGTTCCAGGTCCTTAAGCGGCTCTATTTGGTAGAGTCTCCTGTAGATGAGTGGCAGTTTGTCAATGGCCTGACGAGACTCAATAAGAAAGTCTGATACCTCTTTGGTGAGGGCCGGCTTGCTGGCTGTAAGTATGAATTTTTCACTGACCTGATTAAAAAAGGTGGAAACCTTTCTGTAAGCTGATCGAATACCCTCGGCAGTGGACTTACGCCTTGCCGCCAATTTCTCATTCAGCTCCTGCCGCATATCTTCAGCATGTCGGGCAGCTTTTGCTCTGGTTATTCTCAGGCGCAGTTCTCCCACGTTCTCATTGACGGTGAGCTCCATGACTCTATCGCAAAACCGAACTACCACCTGCTCCAAAAGTTCGCTGTTTTGATGCATGGCATCTTCTAGTGTCTTTCTGGTTTCATTAAGGCGGTTCAGGGCTCGTTGTAGTCCGTCCAGCGCAACCTTCTCAGCCTCATCTTCTGATTTTTGCTCTTCTTCAATCGCCGCTATGGAAGAGACCAGGCTGAAGGTGATGATGTGATCCAGGTCTTTGTACGCTATGGTTGTCTTTTCCAACGACTGAAAGAGTGCATGTTTGATTTTTTTGAGTTCCTCCTGAAACTCTGCCAATGTTTCAAAAGCAATCAGCTCATAAGGAGAGATGCTCGCAAGCTGATCAGTTTTCAGTGCCTGATCGTATGTGTTTGTTTTGACAATCACGTGCTCGTCAGAAAGCTCCTCTACACTTTGCCGGATACTGACTTCCAACTTGTTAATCAAGCTGGATATGTCCTGGCTGGCCAGCTTCTCGCAAAGACGAGGTATGAGCTCTTTGTCCAGCTTTTTGGAGGCCTTGTAGTTTAGTACCTTTAACTCTTTAGTAAGAGGTTCTTTTTTGATTTTGATAATCTCATTTGCCTCTTCTATAAACTTTCTTATTTCCTGAATTTCAGGGTCGATGTGCTCGCCTAATTTTTTGATCTGCGCAGACTGAAATAGCCTGAGTTCTGAAAGCGCTTTGTGCTTGAGGGTATATAAATCAAGATCCGATCTCCATTCCTCAAATAATGCGAAAATCGTATTTCTCCACTCCAGATCATCCTTTGTCCATTTACTTTCGGCTTGGGCTATGTCTTTTTGAATATCGCTATCTGCCAGTGTTCTTGCTGGCAACTCCAATGTTCCTGCTTTTTCATAATCGGAATCATAACTTTGCGTCAGTTTCTCCATGATTGCTGAGGTCTGAGATTGCAAACTCTCTAAAACGTCCTTTTTGAAAGCTGAAATGCTTTCTTTCGAAACTTCTGATTCGGGTAACTCTGCACCGCTCGTTTTGGCCAGAGCCCAATCTCTTAAAATCAAATACCGCATATTCAGTTGTTTGATCAAGTAGGCATCAACGTTACGTAGCTCTAGTATAAGAGCCTTTTCGAAGTGTTTTTTTGCGAGATTTCTTAACGGTATTGAATGAGTCCAGTATTTTCCTTTTCGTTCGGATTTGGAACTAGTGAAGGCCTGTGAGATTTTATATCCAGTCCTTTTGAAGAACTTTTTGAATCGAATCGTCCTGCTGTCTTCTTTTTGCGGTTCAAACCTGTCTTTGTTCTGCTCCTTATCTATTGCTTCATCAAGGCCATCAAATATCGCATGGGTTGACTCAAAGTAGCCCGGCAAAACCTCTCTGACTTTTCTTTTGACGGGTTCCTCCCAGACATCTTCAATTAGCTTGCGCTGTTCTGTTATGTGAACTGCCAGCTCTTCATTGGTTTTGTTTTCAGGAGTTGAAAATGAGTTAACCATTTCCACCATTTCAATCATGCGTGCTTCTTCTTCATCAAGAAGCTTAGACATGTTATCCACGAAGTGAATTTTCAGTTGTTCTGATATTTTACCAGAAAGCACATTGTGATCTGCAGTCATACAAGCTTTAAAGTACGATGAATCTTTTACTCCGCAATATTTAGAATAAGCTTTTCGGTTCGGAACTTATTCAATGATGATATTGAAAGCGATATTGAGACGAGAAAACGGGTGTAAGGTTGTCTTCAGGTGCTGTTAGAGCGAAAAATTTTTTTAAATACGCATCAGATGTTGGTCTACTGAATTTTTTTAGAATAAAATACGTAGAAGTGTTTTTCATATTTAAGTAATTGTACGTAGTTTTACGTAAAAATAAATTAAGTATGCAGCACATTGTCGTCATAGGAAATGGAATGGTTGGTTACAAGTTTTGTGAAAAACTGCGGGCCAGGAGCGAGAGCCAGGATTTTAAGCTTACAGTATTTGGTGAGGAGCCAATTGCTGCGTATGACCGTGTGCATTTAAGTGAATATTTCACTTCGCGCTCAGCCGACAACTTGATGATGGCTTCTGCCAATTGGTATGAGGAAAATGATATTGATCTGCGTACTAGTCAGCTAGTGACAGCAATCGATCGTAAATCCAAATTTGTTAAAACTCATACGGGAGAGGAAATCCATTACGATTACCTGATTATGGCTACAGGTTCCAGACCGATGGTTCCGTCTATAGCCGGCACAGATAAAAAAGGTGTTTTTGTATATCGGACTATAGAGGATCTGGATCAAATAATTGACTATGCCGGCAATGCCAAAAGAGGTGCTGTGCTCGGAGGAGGCTTGCTTGGACTGGAAGCCGCTAAGGCTTTGCTGGACTTGAATTTAGAAGCACAGGTTATCGAGTTTGCATCTCGGTTGATGCCAAGACAGCTTGATGAAGCAGGTTCCAATATGCTCAAATCAAAAATGGAGGATCTGGGACTTGAGATTTTGCTGAACAAAAACACCTCTGAAATCAGGGGGAATGGGAAGCTTGATGGACTTGATTTTACTGATGGCACAACTCTTGACACAGATATGCTTGTGATTTCATGCGGCATTATTTCGCGCGATGATCTAGCTGTTTCTGCGGGTCTCGAGACGGGCAAGCGAGGAGGTTTTAAGGTAAATAATTATCTTCAAACCAATGATCCGCATATTTATGCAATAGGCGAAGCGGCATCATATAACGATATGGTTTATGGCTTGGTTGCACCTGGATACGACATGGCCGATACTGTTGTAGAGCATCTTTTAGGAAATACCAATAAGCAGTTTAATGGTGCTGATATGTCCACAAAACTGAAACTTATAGGTGTGGATGTGGCTAGCTTTGGTGATGCCTTAGGGGATATGCCGGACTGTGTGCCGATTGTATTTGAAGATAAAAATTCGGGTATTTATAAGCGCGTCAACCTTTCTCCTGACAAAAAGAAACTGTTAGGCGGAATTTTGGTGGGTGACGCTGAAGCTTACGGCATGTTACTTCAGATTACTCAAAATGGAATGGCCTTGCCTCCAAACCCTGAGGATCTTATCCTGGGAGCTAGAGGAGGGGCCGCAGCGGGTAATTCCATGATGGATCTTCCAGATACAGCTCAGATATGCTCATGCGAAAATGTGAGTAAGGGCGCGATTGTGGATGCAACTAAAGGTCAAGAAACACCAGATCTTCAGCAGGTTAGAAGTTGTACCAAAGCTGGTACCGGATGTGGGGCATGTTCGCCGATGATAGCAGATATTTTCACTGCCACGCTCAAGACTATGGGTAAAGTAGTCAGGAAGACGATTTGTTCGCACTTTGATTACACCAGGCAGGAGCTCTTTGATATTATCAAAGTCAAAGGAATAAAAAGCTATAACGATCTACTCGATCAGTATGGTACGGGTGATGGATGTGAAACATGTAAACCGGCTGTGGCCTCATTACTCGCCAGTATTTGGAACGACCTGATTCTTAAACAAGACACTATTCAGGATACCAATGATAGGTTTCTGGCCAACATTCAAAAGGGAGGGAGTTATTCGGTGGTGCCACGCGTTGCGGGAGGAGAGATTACTCCTGATAAGCTCATCGCAATAGGGGTGGTAGCTAAAAAGTATGACCTATATACCAAAATCACCGGGGGTCAGCGCATTGATATGTTTGGAGCTCGCATCAATGATTTGCCCAAAATTTGGAGAGAACTTATTGACGCGGGTTTTGAAAGCGGACATGCTTACGGAAAATCTCTGCGCACGGTAAAAAGCTGTGTCGGTTCTACATGGTGTCGCTATGGGTTGCATGATTCAGTAGGCTTTGCAATAGAGATCGAAAACAGATATAAAGGTCTTCGGTCGCCTCATAAGCTTAAGGGGGGAGTATCTGGCTGTAGAAGAGAGTGCGCCGAAGCTCAGGGAAAGGACTTTGGACTCATTGCTACGGAGGTTGGCTATAACCTCTACGTATGCGGAAATGGAGGCGCTAACCCTCAGCACGCAAAACTGCTGGCTGGAGACGTAGATGAAAAGACTGCCATCAAATACCTGGACCGATTCCTTATGTTTTACATACGTACCGCTGAGCCTCTAAACCGTACCTCGGTGTGGCTCAATAAGCTTGATGGAGGTATTGATTATCTGCACGAAGTAGTGGTCAATGATTCATTGGAAATTGGTGAAGAATTAGAAAAAGACATGCAGGCTCTGATAGCCGCTTACCATTGTGAGTGGAAAGAGGCAATCAATGATGAAAATACAATGAAAAAATTCAAGCACTTTGGTAATTCAAATGACTATGATCCCGCTCAAGCTTTCGTTCCGATGCGTGAAATGAAGAAGCCTGCAAATTGGGATTTGACCACTTCAAAATCTTAATAAAATGACTGAAACGTTAGAGTTATATAAAAGTGTAAACCCTCAAAATGTGACCTTATGGTTTATGGCTGGCGAAACACAAGAGTTTCCTCAGGATGGAGCTTTGTGTGTCAAGTACAACGATTTGCAGATTGCTGTTTTCAATTTCAGTAGAAGAGGCGAGTGGTTTGCTGCCCAAAACCTTTGTCCGCACAAGTATCAAATGATATTATCCAGAGGCATGATTGGTTCTGAGGGAGATGAGCCAAAAGTGGCTTGCCCTTTTCACAAAAAGACTTTTTCATTAAAATCTGGAAAAAACCTTAATGGGGATGAATGTGCATTGGCTACTTATCCCGTAAAGGTTGAGGAGGGTAAAGTTTACGTTGGGGTGATTTAGTTTTCCATTCAACTACAACATCTACGTAAATTCACTTAGTGTTTCCCCCGCTTTCACTACTTTTAAGTTTAAGTGAAAATCAGTAGATGGCCAGATATCAATTTAAAAAGCTAGAATATCTATATCTGATTGCTTTGGGCTGTATCGCCCTGAGTATAGTTATTAGTCAGTTGCTGATACAAACCTCCATCAGTAGGCAGCAAGATGACGCACGGGTGATCAATGTTGCAGGGCGTCAGCGGATGTTGAGTCAAAAGATCAGCAAGTTGGCGCTTAAAATAGGCCAACAAAAAAGTGATCTACAAGGGGTCAAGCAAGACCTGTCTTCAGCTCTTGGTTTATGGAAGCGATCTCATGATGGTCTTCTTCTCGGGGACTCTTCTCTTGGGCTTTCTGGCGAAAACTCACCTAAGGTCAAATCAATGTTTGCGGAGATTGAGAGTAATTTTCGTGAAATATACAAGAGTGGTAATGCCATTCTGGAAGCGGGATCTGGGGAGGATATTTCCGCTTTCATAAACGCAATCCTGGACAATGAGCGGATTTTCCTTGAAGGGATGGATGCCATTGTTTTTCAGTATGACAGAGAGGCCAGGAGCAAAGTGGACCAGCTTCGCAAAACTGAAATTTACCTCTTCATTATTTCTATTCTAATAATCATTTTGGAGCTTTTGTTCGTCTTTCGTCCGTTGGCAAGAAATGTGCGTAAGACGGTTGTCGACCTTCAGGAATCTGAAATGTCATCAAAAAAAATGACTCAGGAGCTTTCTAAGCTTTACGAAGAGCTAGGGAAGTCTTATCAGGATTTGGAGGCAGTGAATGTCACTCCTGAAACACCATCGGTTTATGCCACACTGAATATGAAAGGCGTATTTCAGCATTTCAGCGCTAAATTTTTGACGATGATGGAGTATGAAGACATGGCTCCTCCAACAAACTTAGCGGAGCTGCTGAAGCAAGCTGATTACAGAAACGATTTTATCCAGGGGCTGATGGACATGCTCAAAACAGGGCATAACTGGTCTGGAGAACTCCGGTTGGTGACTGAGCCGGGAGATTTTTGCTGGCTGGAAACGTATATTGTTTCAGTAGCCGCAACCGAAGAGATAAAGGTGGTGGCACGAAATATCACAGAGTTTAAAGAGGCAAAAATTCGATCGCGAGAGCTCAATCGTGAGCGAATTGAAAAATCCGTAAAGCAGCAGCACTACAGATCTGCTCTCATACTGGAAGGTCAGGAAGAAGAAAGGAAAAGACTATCTCGTGAACTTCACGATGGAGTGGGGCAGATGCTCTCGGCAATGAACCTTTTGCTTCAGTCCCTTACACCTGGCTCGAAACCCATGCAAATGCGATTGGATGACGCCAAAGGTTTGATGAAAAGTATCATTAGAGAAGTGCGCAGAGTGTCTTTTAATTTAACTCCTAGCAGTCTGGATGATTTTGGCTTGGTGCCGGCAGTGAAGAAGTTTTGCGACGAAATAAACAGCGTAACCAAAACCAATGTCGAGTTTGTAAATGAGACTCGATTTATCAATCGGCTAGAGGGAAACATCGAGACAAACCTTTACCGAATCATTCAGGAAGCAGTGAATAATGCCCTTAAATATGCCCGGGCAAGTAATATTACAGTGAGCTTCTCGCATACCATCAATGCACTCAATATTTTTATAAAAGACGATGGAAAAGGGTTTGATTACGTAGATATCCATCAAAGTGGACATTTTGAAAAAGCAGGACATGGTATATTTAACATGAAAGAGCGAACATCTTATATTGGAGGCTCTTTCGAAATCACGACGCAACCTGGGGCAGGTACCCAGATATTTATAACATTATCCCTTGATAAAAATGATTAGAGTAGCGCTTGTTGACGATCATGAAATAGTTAGACACGGCATAAAAATGGTGCTGGAAGATGATCCGGAAATTGAAGTTATCTGGGAAGCTTCTGACGGGTTGGAGGCCCTTGACCTTATGCGAAAAGATAAGGCTGATGTTCTTGTGGCAGATATCCGCATGCCCAACATGAATGGCCTGGAAGTCACGCAAAAGCTGAAACAAGAAGACTCACAAGCTCGCATTGTCATGCTGACGATGCATGATGATTCGGAGTATATATTAAAGGCTGTTCAGTATGGGGCCGATGGTTATCTGCTCAAGGATACCAATAAGGCCGAATTCAACAAGGCTGTTAAAATGGTTTACGCAGGACAGAAATATTTCAGCGGTGACATCAGCGCCACAATTGTGGATTCGTTTATGAACGCCGGAGCACCTATGGCTTCCACGGCTGTAGTGTCAGGTGGAGGCAGTGATCAATATCAGCTGACCAAACGCGAAAAGCAAATACTCGGTTTGATCTATGAAGGTGTCTCAAATAAAGACATTGCCGAAAAACTAGGTAAAAGCATTCGTACGATCGAAACGCATCGTTTCAATATTATGAAAAAGCTGCAGGTGAATAATATTACTGAATTACTCAAAAAGGTGGAAAAAGAAGGCCTGGCCCAGTAGAGAGTTTGTCAATCGCTTGAATATTCAGTAGTTTCTTTCCTTTTTTACGTAATTCCATGTTAATTACGTAATTCCTGGATGGAATTCACTCATTTTCATTTACATATTCACTAATACATCATCGTCATTTTGCTCTTTATTCGATCATATTTTCAATAAATACCATATTTAAGGAGGTTTTTTCATTTTTTCATTGATTACGTAGTTTATGTTTTGTGGCTACGATTAATTACGTAGTTTTGAAGAAGTTATTACTACGTAAAACTTCGCAACAATGAAAAAACTTTACTCTCTACTTTTATTCTTCCTATTGACAGGAACGTGGACGGCCACCGCACAGTATTCTCTTACTGGCGAGATCAGAGCTAGAACAGAACTTTATAATGGTAACAACACTCGTCTTGCAAATAAGGATGAGCGTTTTGGTGTGGCGACTCAGCAGAGAAGTCGCTTGACTTTCGAATACGAAAAAGATGGAGTTAAGCTCGTCTTTTCACCTCAGGCCATCCACTTCTGGGGGCAAATGCCTCAGGCATATGACTTGTTGGGTGATGGTACTCAGGGAGGCCCGGAAAGTACTTTTTCAATATATGAGGCTTACGGAGCTTACAAGTTTAGCGAGCTTTTCACGCTACAGTTTGGAAGACAAGCTATTAGCTATGGAGATCAGAGATGGTTCGGCGCATTGGGCTGGGCTGCCACAGGGCGTGCGCATGATGCTGCCGTGGGCAAATTCTCTCTTGGTAAAGCCTCCTTGGACGTGGGTGTGGCACTGAGCCAAACGAAAAACACAAACGGAATCGACTCTGCTGCCATATCTGCCATCAGAACAGGTTATAAGAGCTTGCAATATGGATGGCTTTCTGTTCCTATTGGAGGACTTAAGTTGAATGCCATGATCACAAATGAAACATTGGCAAAATCGCTGACTTCCACAGCTGTGACCTATGACCAAAGAACGACTTTGGGAGTCATGCCATCTTTTGTGGTAGGAGATTTGGCAGTGAATGCATCGGCCTATTATCAGACTTCTGGCAGCAATCTGTCTTCATATCTTCTGGCTGCTGATGTTACTTACAAAGGCCTTGGCCTGCCGCTAACATTAGGTGCCGACATTGTATCCGGTAATGATGAATCAACGGCAAAAAGCGAAACATGGCAACAGCCGTTTGGCACTAATCATAAGTTCTACGGTTTCATGGACTTCTTTTACGTAGGAGAGACCCCTTCCTTCGGTCTTAATGACTTTTATCTGAAATCGGTAATTAAAACGGGTGATAAAACTAAAGTCATTGCTTTTGTGCATCAGTTTACGACCAATCAGGCTTTCACTGCTCCAATAGGTGATAATGCAGGAAATAAAATCAGCGGTAACATGGGAACCGAAATCGACCTTGTGTTCAACTACGCAGTAGCCTCATCCTTCAATATCAAAGTGGGATATTCAAAGCTTTTTGCTGACGAAAATTTTGAGGCCTTCAAGGCCGGAGATGCCAGTGCGGGTAACCAGTGGGCATGGCTCCAACTTACCCTTAGTCCCAGTTTTATTGGGCAGTAATCTCAAATAAATATTGATCAAACTAATAAAACGCAATATGAAAATATTCAAAAGCACCATCGTACTTATACTTTTAACAGTCATTTGGTCTGCCTGCTCGGGTACGAAAGCTAAAAACAAAGAGACAACTGTCACATCTGCATCGTCAGCTCTCCTGATCGAAAAGCCGCAGCTGACATTTGGTTTCATTAAGCTGACAGATATGGCTCCTTTGGCTATTGCCAAAGAGCTTGGCTATTTCGAAGACGAGGGGTTGTTCGTTACAATTGAGGCACAATCGAATTGGAAAAATGTGTTAGACAGAGTGATTGATGGCCAATTGGACGGTTCGCATATGTTGGCGGGGCAGCCCATAGCCGCAGGAGCGGGTTTCGGACGACAGGCCGAATTGGTCACACCTTTCTCAATGGACTTGAATGGAAACGGAATCACAGTGTCCAACGAAGTTTGGTCTAAAATGAAGCCGAACGTGCCTTTAGATGCTGAAGGTAAGACGATTCATCCGATCAAGGCAGATGCGCTCTTGCCTGTAGTTACCGAATTTAAGAACTCGGGTCGTCCCTTCAAAATGGGGATGGTGTTCCCCGTTTCCACTCATAATTATGAAATCAGATACTGGCTGGCTGCAGCGGGCATTCACCCCGGAATGTACACAGCGGGCAACATTCAAGGTCAGGTTGATGCTGATGTGTTGCTTTCGGTGACACCCCCACCTCAAATGCCCGCCACTCTGGAAGCAGGAACAATTTACGGATACTGTGTAGGTGAGCCCTGGAACCAGCAAGCTGTGTTTAAAGGAATCGGTGTGCCGGTTGTAACCAACTATGATATATGGAAAAACAACCCTGAAAAGGTGTTTGTAATGACTAAAAAGTTTGTGGAAGAAAATCCCAATACCGCTGTGGCGGTGACAAAAGCGTTGATTCGTGCTGCTAAGTGGCTGGATGAGCCGGGTAACAGACCGGAAGCTGTGGGTATTCTTTCTATGCCCGAATATGTCGGAGCAGACTCAGTAGTGATAGCAAACTCCATGACCGGAACATTTGAGTTCGAAAAAGGAGATAAAAGATCTATGCCTGACTTCAATGTGTTCTACAGATACAATGCAACATTCCCGTTTTACTCTGACGGCATATGGTTCCTCACTCAGATGCGCCGGTGGGGTCAGATACCCGAAAGCAAGCCGGCAGAGTGGTATCACAGCACTATCAAAGAGATCTACCGTCCTGATATATGGTCCAGTGCAGCAGACATGCTTGTGAAAGA
>JBDVMP010000092.1:0-38586 GCA_039970095.1 Cyclobacteriaceae bacterium | reverse complement strand
GTATAGAGATGCTGATTATGATAGAACCAAAAACTTCGTGACGTTTGGTGCCGGGTTTAGGCAGAAAGACTGGTTTGTGGATTTAGCGGTGGTAAAAAGCTTATTTGATCAGTATTATTCCCCATACAATGCACCTGATCCGGCAGATCAGCCGGTAGTTAACGTGGAGAATGATAATACTACAATCTCGGCTACTTTCGGAGTTAACTTCTAAAGCTTTTCAATTTTGGCAATCACTTTGTGAGCATCCCGGTGTTCTATCGTGATATCAGCCTGATTGTAATATTGGCTTCTGGTTCTGAGCAACTCATCAATACGATTTTCCACATCGCCCTGCATCAGCGGGCGATGTGATTTCCTTGAAATTCGCTCTATTAGGGTTTCCCTATCCTGGGTTAGATAAACAGTAATTCCATTTTCGTTCATAAAGGACATACCGTCGTGAAAGCAAGGCGAGCCACCCCCAGTAGCGAGTATGAATTCTCCCTTTTCTGAAAAGTCTCTTAAGAGGCTGGCCTCTACTTTTCGGAAATAATCTTCACCATCCGTTTCAAAGATCGTGGAGATCGAGCGACCTTCGTTTTCTTCTATGATTTTATCCAGATCCGCAAATTCAAAGCCCGTAGCTTCGGCTAATATTTTTCCAAAATAGGATTTTCCCGTACCAGGCAACCCGATCAGGTAGATTTTTTGTTTGGATTTCAATTCAACAACTCTTTTATCTCCTCCACATCCGGCACGTCATTATGATGCCATTTTCCCAGCACAGTTCCGTTTGACAACAGAAGGACTCCCGGGTTGGATCTTACCATGGTTTTTAAGACTGTGGCATCTGCATAGTAATACGGAATGGCCAGCTGATGCTCGTGGCGAAATGGGTCAAAAATACTGTACCCTGAAGCGGTCAAAATCCACGGCTCTATATTCTCTGGAAGTTGGTCTGCGAGAGTCTTGATTTCTCCCAAATGGTTTGTGTTGGCTTTTTCAGCACTGTATATAATCACAATAAGCTTATGCCCAACCATCAGACCCTCGGTATAGTCGCCTTCATCCGTCCAGATGATCAAATCCGTAATTTTCGGCTCAGCCTCTGGATTTACCAGATCCATAGATTTGAATTCATAGCTTTTGTCTGTGGGATAGGTTTCAAATCTGTAATCCTTACCATCTTTTTCCATGACATACTCGTAGCGAAGAGGCTCTGATGGCTCCATGAGGCTAGGCAGATGGTTGCCGACTGCATAAGCGCGAAAATCAAGCACTGGCAAATGACGAATGGTATAAATCGAAAAGGCCACAAAAAACACGGTGGCGCCCCCAACTTTCATCCACTGAAACCAATTGGCAAAATAAGATTTGTAGCTGGCCCGGTTGATGAAAATAGCCCCAATGAGTACTAACAAAATGATGTCCTTTGTAAAGGACTCCCATGGTGTAAGCTTGATGGCATCACCGAAACACCCGCAATCGGTCACTTTGTTGAAATAGGCTGAGTAGAATGTGAGGAATGTGAAAAATACGATCAAACCAAGCAGAGCCCATGCAGTGATACGCATTTTAAACCCAACAATCAGCGCAACACCCAGAACGATTTCTAAAACACTGAGGACAACTGAAAGAAACAATGCCGCCGGCACGAACCATTCAAAGAATGGGGCAAAATCATAGGCGAAAACATCAAAATATTCTTCCAGCTTGATAGCAGTACCTACTGGGTCATTGACTTTGATCAAGCCTGAAAAAATAAAAAGGCCACCCACCAGGTAGCGTGCTATTTCGTAAATGATTCTCATTTGCTTTCTGTTAGTTTTATCAAACAAAATACCGAGTAGTTGATGATATCCTGATAGTTGGCATCCACTCCTTCAGATATGATTGTTTTACCCTCGTTATCCTCTATTTGTTTCACTCTGAAAAGTTTCATTAGTATGATGTCCGTCATCGAGCTCACACGCATGTCTCGCCATGCTTCTCCATAATCGTGGTTTTTGTTTGTGAGCAGTTCCATTGTTTTCTGGGCAGCTTCATCATATTTCGGCCCTACAAAGTCATAAGGCAGCTCGTTGGGGTCTTTTTCCGTCAGTTGCATTTGCACCAAGGCAATCAGGCAATAATTGATTATGCCATAAAACTCTGATTCAATGTTTTCATCGATCTTTTGTGTGCCCTTCTCCTGAATAGACCTGATTCTTTGAGCTTTGATGAAAATCTGATCTGTGATAGAGGAAAGTCTCAGGATTCTCCATGCCGTGCCGTAATCTTTGGTTTTCTTTTCAAAAATATCCTTGCACTGCCCTACGATCTCTTGGTATTGTTTGATGGTTTCGTTTCTCAATTTGCGAAATGTTTATTCCTCTTTTTGGCCTGCATTATCTTGAATTGTGCCAAAGTGGATTATCTTGAATCAGCTTATCAGCCAACAAATCTAACACAATTGGATATTCAAAAAACGATTAACGTAAAAGGTTCCATTCTGGATCTTTCTTCTCCGAAAATCATGGGAATTGTCAATGTGACACCTGATTCGTTTTACGCAGGGAGTAGAGAGGCAAATACGTCGGATGTTTTGAAAAAAGCGGAGCAAATGATGTTAGAGGGAGCTACTTTCGTCGATATAGGCGGATACTCATCAAGGCCGGGTGCGGATGATATTTCTGAAGACACGGAGTGGGAAAGAATAGCCAAACCCATTGAGGTAATATCACGAGAGTTTGCTGACTTGATTATATCGGTCGACACATTTAGAAGTACGGTGGCCAGGCGAGCCATTGATGCCGGAGCTCACGTGATAAATGATATTTCAGGGGGTGATTTGGACGAAAAGATGTTTGGCACAGTGGCTGACCTGAAAGTGCCCTATATCATGATGCATATGAAAGGTAGTCCTCAGAACATGATCGAAAAGACGAGCTATGATGATCTGCTGAGAGAAGTAACTGAGTATTTCGTTGGCAAACTGAACCAGCTCAATTCACTCGGAGTTAAAGACATAATCATTGACCCGGGGTTTGGTTTTGCTAAAAACATAGAACAAAACTTTCAACTTCTGCACGATCTGGATTTTTTGAAAAAGCTTGATCACCCGTTGCTGGTTGGTGTGTCCCGAAAGTCTATGATATATAAGTCACTAAATATTCAACCCGAGGATGCTTTAAATGGCACAACTGCTTTAAATACAGTAGCTTTGCTTAAGGGCGCATCGATACTTCGGGTGCATGACGTGAAGGAAGCTGCGGAGGCCGTTCAATTGGTTAATTTGCTGAAAATTTGATCTTAGCTTACAACATAGGATTTCTGGAAATAAAGGGAGTGGATATTCTCGATATTCTCCTTGTGGCCGTGCTGCTCTATCAGGTTTATAAACTGATGCGTGGCAGTGTTGCCTTCAAGATTTTCTCTGGATTCCTTATTCTATATTTGGTTTACCTGATCGTGACGGCCGCTCGCATGGAGTTGCTGGGTACTATTTTGGGCCAATTCATGGGCGTTGGAGTTTTGGCTGTAATCATACTTTTTCAGCAAGAAATACGCAAGTTCCTTTTGATCCTGGGTCGTACCAGTTTTTTCAATGAAGGAAATCTTCTGGACAACCTCAAATCGATATGGCGATCAAATGGCAAATATAACAAAGCAGAAATCACGCCGATTATAGATGCCTGCAAAACGCTCGGTGGCTCCAATACTGGTGCGCTGATCGTGATGTCCAAAAATTCTGAATTGAAATTTTACGTAGAGTCTGGTGACAGGCTCGACGCTGTTATTTCCAAGAGGCTTCTTCTATCTATTTTCAATAAATACAGCCCGCTTCACGATGGAGCGGTGATCGTATATAATAATAAGATTGTGGCGGCCAGGTGTATCTTGCCAGTTACGGAAAGGGATGTGGCGGCACATTATGGTCTTCGCCATAGGGCGGCCATAGGGATGTCCGAAAACACGGATACACTCGTGTTGGTGGTGTCAGAAGAAACCGGACAGATTTCTGTGATGCGCAATGGGCAATCTTTCAATAATCTCTCTACGCAGGAATTGCGAAAGCAAATCAACGAATACCTATACGAAGATGACCAGGAAGTGGTGACCAGCACAGAAAGCGCTTTGGAAAAGGCCAAAAAAGAGGGGCAAACAGCAGAAAAAGAGGGGCAAACAGCAGAAAAGGAGGAGAAAGAAAAGGAAGTAGAGAAAGAAAAGGAGTCGGTTGAGGTTAAATAACTTCCTTTAAGAGGTCTTTGGCTTAGGTCTGGGACGAGCCATCATCTTTGGTTTTGCTGCAGGTTTTTTGGTAGCGGTCTCGGTTTCAGGTTTTTCTTCCAGTGTATAATTTCTCCTGATTTTGTTAATCACAAAAAGCTTCTGAGCAGTGAAGCTATTGGGGTGCAGTTGCATAAACTGAGTCTCGTATTCGGCATAGACCTCAGGCTCATTTTTCTTGAACTTTTCAGCATCGATCTTCTTATCAGCGAGATAGGTTTGAAACTCTGTCATGGAGCAAATTTAAGATTAAAATACAAGGTGATCAGGGCTAAGGAGAGTCTAATTATGACCAAATATTCAGTAGGTCTTTTTGATAATGATAGAATATGATACCAAAATCGTTGCGATTGCTTGGCTTAGTTGAATAATTATTTGACATATTCTTAAAATTACTATTTCTTTCCCCTTCCAAATCATCAACCAAACTCTATGGCAAACCTCAAAAATCTGGATCTTTCTACAGACGGATCGATTTTAACAATTACCATCAATCGAGAGAGCAAACTAAATGCGCTCAACGCTGAAACACTTGCAGAGATTAAAGAGATCATTCAATCTATTTATGACGACAAAGACATCACGGGAGTGATCATCACTGGCGCTGGAGAAAAGGCTTTTGTGGCCGGGGCAGATATTACGCAGTTTGCGGATTTGAATGATATGAACGCAAGGAAGTTTGCAGAAGAGGGGCAGGAGATTTTTCAGTTGATTGAGGATTGCCATACTCCGGTCATTGCAGTGGTAAATGGCTTTGCGTTAGGAGGAGGGTGTGAGTTGGCCATGGCCTGTCACATGCGAATAGCTACTGATAATGCCAAATTTGGACAGCCGGAAGTGAACCTCGGGATTCTTCCCGGTTACGGTGGCACACAGCGATTGACGCAGTTAATAGGCAAAGGCAGAGCGTTTGAGTATTTGCTTACAGGCAATATGATCTCGGCGGAGCAATCACTTGCTTACGGTCTTACCAATCATGTGGAAGCAGATAAGGGAGCGGCGCTGGCCAAGGCAAAAGAAATTCTTCAAACCATTGGAGCCAAAGCGCCAATCGCTACTGGTCTTGTGATTGACTGTGTCAATGCCAATTTCGATGATGAAAAAAGCGGTTACCAAACTGAAGCCAATGCTTTTGCCAGATGTTGCGGCACTGCGGATTTCAAGGAAGGTTCTTCAGCGTTTGTAGAAAAAAGACCTCCAAAGTTTACGGGTTCGTAAGTGAGTCAAATCAAGCAATTGGCCAGTCAGACGCTGGTATATGGTGTCAGTAGCGTACTAGGTCGGGTTCTCAATTATCTTCTTGTTCCGCTTTACACGGCTGTTTTCAACCCCGAGCAATATGGTGTTGTCACGGAGCTTTATGCCTACGTCGCTTTTTTGAATATACTCTATACTTATGGGATAGAGACTGCATACTTCAGGTTTGCTACCAAAAGCGATCGTCCGGAAAAATATTACAACCTGGCTCAAACCAGCGTGCTGGTCACATCGATTGTTTTGAGTGGGCTACTCTTTGTTTCTGCAGATTTTATTGCTGCTGCATTGGGCTATCACGGCAATGGTGTCTATCTGGAGTGGCTTGCTTTGATCCTGGCCATTGATGCCGTGATCGCTGTGCCATTTGCACGGCTTAGACTTGAAAAAAAAGCCCTGCGGTTTGCTTCTCTCAAACTATTCAATATTGGCCTGAACATTAGCCTAAACCTGTTTTTCATTCTGATATGTCCTTATTTACTTACGTCGGGAGGAGCCAATCTGATATCCTTTTTCTACAATCCTGATTTGGGAGTAGGATACATTTTCTTAGCCAACCTTATTGCCAATGCGGCACTCATTCCGCTGATGTCTGGTTATTTGGGTAATCTCAAACTCACCCTCAACAAGGAGTTGATCCCCATGCTTATTTATGCTGCTCCCTTGATGGTGATGGGTTTTGCCGGTGTGACAAACGAGATGCTTTCGCGTGCCCTGCTCAAATACCTGCTTCCAACAGACCTTTATCCAGGCCAATCCAATCTGGAGATACTAGGGATATTCGGAGCATGTTACAAACTATCGGTTTTTATGACACTGGCTGTTCAGGCATTCAGGTATGCCTTTGAGCCCTTCTTTTTTTCTAAATCGGGAGAACCCGACTCCCCTGAGCTTTTTGCAAAAGTCATGCACGGCTTCATCATTTTCGGGTCATTCAGTTGGTTGATGATTTCGGTTTTGCTTCCTGACCTGGCGCCTATTTTTCTTAGACAGAAAAGTTATTTGTCTGGATTGAATATTGTTCCGTGGCTGCTCGGAGGTGGGCTTTTTCTGGGTATTTATTACAACTTATCGGTTTGGTACAAGCTCACTGACAAAACAAGTTATGGGGCGTGGATATCTATCATTGGTGCGGCAATTACTGTAGTTCTCAATTTTATTCTCATCCCTGCTATCGGTTACATAGGTAGCGCTATTGCTACGTTTTCCACGTATTTCACTATGGTAGCCATCAGTTATGCCCTTGGCCAGCGGCACTATCCGGTTCCTTACTTTGTTGGTCGGGGGAGTTTTTATTTACTTTTATCTGGGCTATTGATTGTTGGTTTCTATTTTTGCGGCCTTGAAGGCTATCTAAGATATCTTGTCAGCTTTGGGCTAATGATCATTTTTTTCCTCTCAGTTTGGCTCGTTGATATCAGATCCGGATTTATTCAGATACCAAAAAGAAAATGAATCTTATAATTCCAATGGCCGGAATGGGCAAGCGCTTGCGACCACATACGCTTACCACTCCAAAGCCACTTATTCCCATTGCAGGAAAACCGATCGTGCAGCGACTGGTAGAAGATATTGCCCAGGTGACGCCTGAGCCAATAGAAAAAATTGGTTTCGTGATAGGAGACTTTGGCGAGGAGGTCGAAGAAAACCTCAAGGCCATTGCAAAAGCTGTCGGGGCAGAAGGACATATCTTTCATCAGGGAGAAGCTTTGGGTACTGCACATGCGGTGTTTTGTGCAGAAGCTCTTTTGGAAGGGAAGGTGACGGTTGCTTTTGCAGACACACTTTTCCGTGCCAATTTCACGCTCAACACCGATGATGATGGTATTATTTGGGTGAAGCAAGTAGATGATCCCAGCGCTTTTGGTGTGGTTACTCTTGATGAAAAGGGGATCATTGATCAGTTTGTGGAAAAACCAAAAAATCCAGTTTCTGATCTTGCTATTATTGGAATATATTATTTCAAAAAAGGAGAGGATCTGAGAGCCGATCTCAAAGAATTGATAGACAACAAGATCATGGCTTCTGGCGAATACCAGCTGACGACTGTTTTAGAAAACCTGAAGCAAGCCGGTACAAAATTTACCTCAGGTAAAGTGGACGAATGGCTAGACTGTGGCAATAAGAATATCACGATTCAGTCCAACAGCAGATATCTTGGTTTTCTTGAGGAAAATCAAATAGCAAGTTCGGCGCAGATAGAGAACTCTGAGCTGATCGCACCTGTGTATATTGGTGAAAATGTGAAAATCAAAAACTCTAAAGTCGGACCTGGTGTTTCTATTGGTGACGATGGGCAGGTGTCGGATTCAATTATAAAGGATTCATTGATTCAAAATAATGTTACTTTGCAGAGCGTTAACCTGTCCAACTCTATGATAGGGAACTTCGTAAAAGTAGAATCAATCTCAGGCGAAGTTAGTCTTGGAGATTATTCAGAAACGAAGGGTTAGTACATGAGGTCAGCTATTTTCATCATCATATTTTCTTTGATCGCTTCGATCGGGTTTTCGCAAAAAAAGCAGAAAAACAGAAAGAAGAAGCGCGATAAAACGGAGCAAGCCGAGACGGTTTTTCAGTCTGAGGAAAGGCAGGTTAAGCTCGAAGCAACGCTGGTTGAGGCTGAAAAACAGTTGATTCTGGAAAATTACACCAAGGCGGCTGAGTTGTTTCAGGTGGCGCTGGATCTGGACCCTGACAATGGAGGAGCCAACTTCAAGCTGGCTGAGCTGCTCACCAAGCAAGGCAATTCTTCTGATGCATTGCTTTATGCAGAAGCTGCATTAGATTCGGATCGATCCAATAAATACTACTTTTTGCTGTGTGCCGAAATTTATAAATCGTTGGGTGAGTTTGATAAAGCCGCAGAGCTTTATGATGAGATGATCACAACCATTTCGGGTACGGATTCCTACTTGTTTGATCTGGCCATCATTTACCAGTATCGTGGAGATTTGGACCTGGCTCTCGAAACCTACAAAAAGGCGGAAGATATTTATGGCATAAATGAAATGGTGCTCCGCGAAAAACAGAAAATCTATTTTCAAAAGAAAGATTACGTTTCATTAATCTCCGATTGGGATGAGTTGATAGCAGAGAACCCTGACAATTCCCGATATACCATTGAGCTTGCAGAATTTTTGATCAATCAGGGGATGCTTACAGAGGCAAAAACCAGGCTTAATGCTGTCAGTGAGGACAACATTCATATCCATTTGCTCAAAAGTCAGATTGCCGTCAAGGAGGGTAATACGGACGAAGCGATGAAAATCACTCTTGATGCTTTCAATGCTAAGTCCAGTGATTACCGAACTAAGATTCAGCTACTCAACGGTTATCAGGAGTTTGCCATCACCAGCGAGCAGTTTGCCACTATCATTGAGATGGCAGAAGCTTTGGGTGGTATGTATCCGCAGCAGTACGAAGCACAGGCATACGCTGGTGACGTTTTGTACCGAATGGAAAAAAAGAAAAAGGCACTTGATTTTTACTCAAGAGCCGTGAAGCTCAATCCGTCGAGTTTTAGCGTGTGGCAAAACATCCTAAACATAGAAGCCGAGCTCAATCAATATGACAGCTTGATTGTGCACGCAGAAGATGCGCTTGAACTCTTCCCGAATCAGGCCTTGCTTTACTACTTCTCTGGCACAGGGCACCTGCTCAAAAAGAATTATGAAAAGTCTGTACAAATGCTCAATATGGGCACGCGATATTCTACCGATCCCAACCTCCTTACTGTTTTTTATGGTCAAATGGGAGATGCTTACAACAGCCTGAAAGAAAAGTCTAAATCTTACGAGGCGTATGAGAAAGCCCTCGTAAACAATCCTGCAAATGACCATGTTCTTAACAACTACAGCTATTTTCTGAGCCTCGATGGTCAAAATCTTGAAAAAGCACTAGAGATGTCCACTAAGTTGGTAGAACTTCATCCTGACAATGCCACCTATCTCGACACCCACGGGTGGGTGCTTTACACTTTTGAAAAATACGAGGAAGCTGAAAAATATTTAAGAAAAGCTGCTAAGCTTGATAATGATGGCACTATCATTGAGCACTTTGGCGATGTGTTGTTTAAGTTGGGTAAGGTAGAGGAAGCCGTGGAGCAGTGGGAAAAGGCAAGTGAATCCAATGAAGCTTCAGAAAATATTCACAAAAAGATTGCTGATAAAACGCTTTATGAATAAAGGGATAATAGCCATTCTCATTGCAGGAGTGCTGATTTTGGGGTGTAACAAGAAGCTCACTTCTCTATTTCATAGGGACGATTCGGTGATCAAGGTTAACGAAATCGAGTTTGACTACTTCACAGGAAAGATGAAGGTCGATTTTGACGGAGAAAAGCGGCTGGCTGGTGTTGCCAATTTGCGCATGAAAAAAGATAGTGTGATTTGGATTTCGCTATCTCCGGGACTTGGGGTGGAAGTTGCTCGTATTCTTATCACCAGAGACTCCATTTCTTTTATTGACAAGTTCAACAAGAAATACACCGTCACAGACTTCAAAAAGCTAAGCAAGAAATTTGATTTTGAGATTGACTATGATTTGGTTGAATCAGTCGTGCTGGGCAATCTGGTCTCTCCCTATTCGCGTGAGAGCTTGAAGAAAACAGACAAATTTTTCAACTACGACCAGCACTCCGGCAACTATGTCTTGAGCAACTCAATAGGAACCAAGTCCATGAAGCTTGAAAAGTTGCAGGTTCAGGATACCGTTTCTAAGAGTTCGATTTTAGTAAATTACGGAGGATTTCAGCTTGTCAAAGATCAGATTTTGCCTTTCAGTATCGAGGCGAAACTTTTGGTAGGCAAGTCTACATCCGCCTCTACCAGGCTAGATATAGAATACAGCAAAGCTGAAATTGAGACCAAACCTATTAGGTTCCCTTTTAATGTGCCACAAAAATATGAGCGAAATGAAATTGAGTAAGGTTCTGGGGCTACTTGTCCTGATGTGCCTTTGCTTCAATTCTTTTGCTCAAAAAACCAAAAGCCAACTCGAAACAGAGAAAAGGGAAAATCTAAAGCGAATTGCCGAGGCTGAGAAAATTCTTACGGATACTGAGCACGAAAAGAAAGCCACCATCGGTCAGCTCAGAGCTATCAATCAGCAGATCAAAGCAAGACAGAGTTTGATCGAAGCACTCAATCAGGAAGTTGGGTTGCTGGATGGTGAAATCGGCGACTTGAATATTATCATAGGGGCACTTCAAAATGACCTTAACAACCTCAAAGATGAATACGCTGAGATGATCTACTCATCATACCGGGCGAATCGAGGCTATAGCAAATTGACCTTCCTGTTTTCCGCTAAAACATTCAACCAGCTATTCATGCGGCTCAAATACCTCGAGCAATACGCTGAGGCCAGGCAGATTCAGGCCCAACAGATAGAGATCGTAGCTGAGGAGCTCACCAATCAAAAGAATCAGGTGGAGATTAAAAAATCTGAGCAGCAGCTTTTACTTAATCAACAAGTAGCAGAAAGTAAGAAGCTGATCAATTTGAAATCCAAACAAAACTCCGTCATTGCCAAGCTGAATAAGAAAGAGCGTCAGCTCAAAAAAGAATTGAATGATCGAAAGGTTGCCGTGGACAAACTTGATAATTTGATAGCTGATATTGTCAAGAAGGAGCTGGAACGATCCAAGTCACTTTCGACTGCTGCCCTCGCCAGCGAAGAAGAAATCACCTCCTTTTTTGAAGAGAATAAAAATAAGCTTCAATGGCCGGTGAGTACCGGTTTCGTTTCATCCAAGTTTGGAAAACATCCACACCCCGTCATCAAAGGGATCGTAGAAGATAATCCGGGTATTGACATTCAAACCAGTCAAAACGCTACCGTTAGATCTGTTTTTGAAGGCAAAGTGGTGGCCGTGGCAATCGTGCCAGGCATGAATAATGTTGTGTTGATGCAGCACGGTGATTACTATACGCTTTACGCCAGACTCAAAGATGTGAAAGTGAAAAAGGGTCAGAAGATCAATAAAAACGAAATTTTGGGAACAGTCTTTAGCGACAAAGACGGTGTGTCAGAGGTGCATTTTGAGGTGTGGAAAGAGTACCAGAAACTGAACCCTGAAGGTTGGTTGGCCAAAAAATAAAAGTTCGCTCCTTTATAATGCTACCCTGGTAGGTCAGATAGGGTCTAATCGTTTGTGCTTAGCAGGCATTTATGCCTATCTTTGAAGACACAATTAAATGCATTTCATATGAATACGGTGTTAGTTTGGATGCCAGGCCCTTGGGAGATGATGGTCATCGCTTTGGTTTTTATCGTTTTTTTTGGAGCGAAAAAAATTCCTGAGATAGCAAGAGGCATGGGAAAAGGGATCAGGGAGTTTAAGGACGCCACCAAAGAGATCAAGAAGGAGATAGAGGATACTTCGGAGGAGGACGACAAAAAAAAGAGCTAAAAATTGCAGGCTAATTCTTCATTTCATCAACTCAGGAGAGAAATTGATGAAGGCAATCTGACATGTGTTGACATAGTCAGACACTACCTTGATAACATCAATACAAAAAACCCTGAACTCAATGCCTTTCTGACGATCTACGATCAGGAAGCGCTCGATAGAGCGGCTGTCATTGATCAGAAAATAGCTGACAACACTGCTGGCCGCCTGGCCGGAATGGTTGTGGGGCTCAAAGATGTGCTTTGCTATCAAGATCACCCACTCAACTGCGGAAGTAAAATATTAGGAGATTTCGAATCACAATTTTCTGCTACTTGTGTGGAAAGGCTTCTGGCCGAAGATGCAATTGTCATAGGTAGAAACAACTGTGATGAATTTGCAATGGGGTCTTCTTGTGAGAACTCAGCATTTGGTCCTGTAAAAAATGCAGACAATACCAATCGTGTGCCAGGGGGGTCTTCAGGCGGATCGGCAGTTGCCGTCCAGGCAGATATGTGTGCCATTTCATTAGGGACAGATACGGGTGGATCGGTTAGACAGCCAGCATCATTTTGCGATGTTGTTGGCTTCAAGCCTACTTATTCAAGAATTTCAAGACATGGGTTGGCGGCTTATGCCAGCACTTTTGATACCATAGGTATTTTTTCCAATACCATCGGGGATGCAGCTTTGGTTCTCGAGATTATTGCAGGAGAAGACACGCACGACAGCACCGTTTCTACCGAGGAGGTAAAGCCCTACTCGCAGCTTTTGGACTTTGAAGGGAAAGTGAAAATCGCTTACCTCAAGGAGACTATGGAAAGCGATGCGATAAAACCGGAAGTAAAGGAGGCAGTCATTAAAGTTGGCGAAGAGTTGAAAAACGAAGGGCATCAGGTGGATGAAGTTTCATTTCCGCTGATGGAGTATGCGCTCCCTACGTATTATATTCTTACCACCGCAGAGGCCAGTTCCAATCTGTCGCGCTATGATGGCGTGAAATATGGCTATAGGGTCGAGAACCCTGAAAACCTGGAGGCGATGTATAAAAAGACCAGAACCCAGGGGTTTGGTCCGGAGGTCTTTCGCAGAATTATGCTGGGTACGTTCGTGCTATCAGCGAGTTATCACGATGCATACTATATCAAAGCCCAGAAAGTAAGAAGGCTGATCAAAAACAAGCTCGAAGAGCTTTTTGAATCCTATGATTTTGTGGTTTTGCCGACAGCACCATCCACGGCATTTGAGTTAGGCTCAAAAACCAGCGATCCTATGGAAATGTATCTGGCCGACCTGTTTACAGTGCAGGCATCTGTGGCAGGCGCGCCTGCTATTTCCATTCCTGTGGCCAAGGATAATGACGGTATGTCTATCGGATTGCAGGTCATTTCTAAAGTTTTCACAGAGGACAAACTTTTAGCCTTTTCTAAATACTTATTGAAAGAGTAACTAGTTATAACCTTATGGGGAAAATCTTCTGCATAGTATTAATTATGAGTTTTTGGGCGCACCCGATGCTAGCCCAGGATATGGAGGAGTATGATTTTATCCCGGATGCCACTTATGATGAAGTTGAGGATAGGCTTTCCTGTATTGAGACGGAAATCCCTCTCAATTATAATCAGCGCGTAAAATCATTTATAGACTATTTTACTGTAAGAGATAGGTCTTATACCAGAGGCGTTATTGCTCGCACTAAAATCTATTTTCCGATTTTTGAAGAAGCCTTTGAGCGCCACGGCGTACCAAAAGAGCTTAAATATCTGGCAATCGTTGAGTCCGGCCTTCGAGCCAATGCAATCTCCAGAGCCAATGCGGTAGGATTGTGGCAGTTTATGTCTTCTACTGGAAAAATGTATGGCCTCAATGGTAACTGGTACGTGGATGATAGGATGGATCCTTATCAGTCTTCAGACGCTGCAGCTCGCCATCTCAAAGATTTATATCGCATGTTTGGTGATTGGGAGCTGGCTCTGGCGGCATACAATTGTGGGCCGGGTAACGTCCGCAAGGCGATCAGAAGAAGTGGATACAAAAAACAATTTTGGGAAATTTATAGATACCTGCCCCGGGAAACCAGATCATATGTGCCACAATTTGTTGCCATAGCTTACACTATGAATTATGCCGAGGAGCACAACCTTTTTGTAGAGGAATATGAATCTCTGCCTGATTTTGACACCATCACCATAAGCCAATACTTCCATCTCGAAACTTTTGCCAGCAACGCAGGGGGAAACCTGGAAGACCTGCTCAAGCTCAACCCTCATATCAAAAGGGGAGCATTGCCGGAAGGCACCAAAAATTTCTCATTGAGAATACCACGAGAACTTAAAGATTCAGTTTTTTATTCTAACCGTACTTTTCTGTACGACACAGCTGGAAAAGTAGGAAAGGCGCATTTGGACTACCTGGCCAGAAATACCCCCGGTAGTACTTATGGGCGAGAAAGACAAGTTTACAAAGTCCGTAGCGGAGATGTGCTGGGGGTAATTGCGCAGCGCTATCACGTGCGTGTTTCGGACATTCGGTCCTGGAACAATTTGAATAGTAACATGATTCGGGTAGGTCAAAGACTTAATATTTGGGTGCTGCCATCATATAGCAGCCAAACAAAAGACCTGTACACCTCTACCGCACGTGCCACTACATCATCTACCCAGAAAATAATACCTGCCGGAAGCAAGACACACACAGTGCAGTATGGAGACTCTCTTTGGAGCATAGCCAATAGCTATGTAGGGCTTTCTATTGACAAAATCAAGCAGCTAAATAATTTAAGTTCCAATACGATTAAGCCCGGTCAACAACTTATCATATCAGCGGAATAAATTCGTTGGGATAACAACAGCAGCCTGTTTAAATTTTACCTTTGTAAAAACCCCCTGAATATGAAGCCTTTAAGACTGATATACATTTTTGCTATAGCTTCTGTCCTTTTCGGTTGCACAAAGACGAGGGAGAATATGGAAAAAGATTTCCAAAAGACAGCTCGAGGTGAAGCAGATGAGATGGTAATGGTAATCGACACGGCCATGCTCAATAGGCCGGTAGGTGAGGAGCTGAGGTCGCTATATCGCAGCTACATGATTGGCTTACCTCAGGATGAGCCCAAGTTCAACGTGCATACCATCAATCCGCTTGAGTTAAACTCCACATTGAAAACCGCAGTAAACATGGTTTTTGTGATGTCACTCGACAATGATACCAGGCAAGGCAAGTCCATCCGTAAGTATTTTACAAACAATTCTTTAAAGCTTATACAAAAGGATTCATCCATATTCATGACGGTACGTCGAGATGAATTTGCCAAAGGGCAATTGGTTCTGTACCTGTACTCTCAAAATGAAGAACTCCTGTTAGAAAAAATCAAAGAGAATCGCAATCGCCTGTTGGAAGTATTTGAAACTGCAGTTCGTGAGAGAACCAGGGCACAGATTTTAAAAAAGTTAGAAAAGACAGCCATGAATGGCGTGACAGATGGGCACGGATATTCATTAAAGATTCCTTTTGGCTGGGATATTGCCAAAAACCTGAAAGATTTCCTATGGATTCGCCATCTTGAAGCTCAGTCGGAGTACAATGTTTTCATTTATGAACGTCCATATACTGACCAAAGTGTGTTTAACGATGTGGGCAAATTCAGGGATGAAATCACCGAAACTTATCTTCGGGATAGTGAAAAGCCAGAGCTTTTCATCACTCGCCAGTATCAGATTCCTGTTTTTACTGAACGTGTTGATTTTAACGGGAAATTTGCCGTTGAAGCCAGAGGTCTTTGGAAGAACAGCGACAATTCAGGTGGAGGGCCTTTTGTGAGTTATACACTCGTGGACGAAAAGAAACAAAAACTCTATTACATTGAGGGGTATGTTTATTCCCCCGGGACAAAAAAAATAAAACTTGTTCGAGAGGTTGAGGCAGTGCTTTCAACCTTCAGAACACCTTCTGATTTAGAAGATAAGTAGTTATACCTCGTTTAACTAACCAACCATGTGCGCAAAAATTAGAAAAAAGGAAGCCCTTGATTTTCATTCTGAAAAACCAGCGGGAAAAATTGAGGTAACACCAACCAAACCACTAAGTAGCCAGCACGACCTGGCGCTGGCGTACTCACCGGGAGTGGCTGAACCTTGTTTGGCCATAGCTGATAACCCTGAGGACGTTTACAAATACACAGCTAAGGGTAATCTGGTAGGCGTAATAACCAACGGTACTGCCGTACTGGGGCTCGGAAATATTGGCGCAGAGGCATCCAAGCCTGTAATGGAAGGAAAGGGTGTTTTGTTTAAAAAATTTGCTGGAATTGATGTCTTTGATATAGAAGTCAACGAAACTGACCCGCAAAAATTCATTGAGATTGTCAAGAGCCTGGAACCAACATTTGGCGGCATCAACCTTGAGGACATCAAGGCTCCTGAGAGTTTTGTGATCGAGCAAACCCTCAGAAAGGAAATGAATATTCCGGTGATGCACGATGATCAACATGGTACGGCAATCATATCCAGTGCTGCTTTGATCAATGCACTGGAGCTTTTGGGTAAAAAAATTGATGAGATAAAGATAGTGGTAAGTGGAGCAGGTGCGGCAGCTATCGCCTGCACGGATCTATATACCTCACTTGGTGCGCTCAAGAAAAATATCATCATGACAGACAGTAGGGGTGTTATCAAAAAGGATCGCCCGAATCTGGATGAGACGAAAGCAAAGTACGCCACTGATGCTGATGCTGACACCCTGGAAGATGCACTTGTGGGTGCGGATGTTTTTCTGGGCCTTTCTGTAGCCGATATTCTGAGTGCCGATGCTCTCAAGGCCATGGCCGACAACCCGATTGTTTTCGCACTTTCAAACCCTAACCCGGAGATTGCATATGATCTGGCCATGAAAACCCGCAAGGATATCATCATGGCAACTGGCCGTTCGGATCACCCTAATCAGGTCAACAATGTGTTAGGGTTTCCATATATCTTCCGTGGTGCGCTGGATGTCAGAGCCACTACCATCAACGAGGAAATGAAGCTGGCAGCAGTTCGCGCCATCGCTGACCTCACCAAACAAACAGTTCCGGAGATGGTGCTTAAGGCGTATGGTGCCACATCCATGAAGTTTGGAAATGAATATTTGATCCCCAAGCCACTTGACCCACGCCTGATCACTACCATTTCTCCGGCCGTTGCAAAAGCTGCCATTGACAGTGGAGTGGCTAGAAGGGAAATAAAAGATTGGTCTGCTTATCGGCAAGAGTTAGAAGAACGCGTCGGACTGGATCAGCGATTAATGTCTCGTTTGGTATTCAGAGCACGCCAAAACCCAAAACGCGTTGTTTTTGCAGAAGCTGGACATATTGATATTTTGAAGGCTGCTCAGGTGTCACTTGACGAAGGGGTGTCCATACCGATATTGCTTGGAAACAGGGAGGAAATCACCTCGCTGATAAAGGAAAATGAACTTGATGGGTTGCTTGACTGCCAGATTGTAGATCCGGTAGAGGACCCTGACAGGGTAGAAAGATATGCGCAAAGCTATTATGAAAAACGCCAGCGCAAAGGCGTGACTTACAAAGATGCCTTCAAGGCGATGACTCGAAGTAAGAACTACTTTGGTGCCATGATGGTGGAGCAGGGCGAAGGTGATGCCTTTGTTTCTGGACTATCCAATGACTATCCCAAAACCATCCTTCCGGCCCTACAGATCATTGGTGTAGAAGAAGGAGTCAATCGTGTGGCAGGGATGTATATCGTAAGAAACAAAAAGGGAAATTTCTTCTTTGCGGACACTACTGTCAATCTCAACCCATCTGCAGAAGAGCTTGTAGATATCATAGGTCTTACGGCCAGAGCGGTTCGGGTTTTTGATTCAGAGCCCCGTGTTGCAGTTTTGTCTTATTCCAATTTTGGCTCTGCCAAAGGAGACGTACCTGAGAAAACGGCCAAGGCGGTAAAACTAGCCAAGGCAAAATGGCCTGAACTTGTCATCGATGGGGACATTCAAGCCAATGTTGCACTGAATAACGATTTGATTAAAGAAGTTTACCCATTTAGCGATCTGGCCAAAGAATCGGCCAACACGTTAATTTTTCCAGATTTGGACTCAGGTAACATAGCCTATAAGTTGTTGATGGAATTAGGGGGAGCCGAAGCGATCGGTCCAATGTTGCTGGGTATGAAAAAGCCTGTGCACGTTTTACAAGTTGGCAGCTCTGTGAGAGATATCTTTAATATGATTACTATTGCGGTGGTTGACGCCCAGATCACAGAAGAAAAAGGTATAAAATGATCAATTATTTAGTTGGGAAGTTGGTGGTCAAGGACCCAACCTATGTCGTTTTGGAAACCAAAGGGGGTGTAGGGTATGAAGCCAGAATTAGCCTGGCCACATACAGTGTTTTGAAAGAAGTTGATGAAGTCAAACTCTATATCCACTTTCATGTCAAAGAAGACGCACATACACTTTATGGTTTTGCTGAGCCTTCTGAGAAGGTAAGGTTTCAGGACCTAATATCAATATCCGGTGTAGGTCCCAGTACTGGGCTCATGATTCTCTCATCTCTTTCACCGGAAGAATTACAATCTGCTATTGCAAATGAAGACGTTAAGACCATTCAGGGAGTAAAAGGAATTGGTTCTAAAACAGCCCAACGAATTGTTTTAGAACTGAAGGATAAAATGCAGAAAGAGGGAATTCTGGACAAATCACTTGATCTAGGTGTTTCCGATCGCAATACGCTGCAAAATGAAGCGTTATCTGCCCTGACTACCTTGGGAATTAGCAAGTCTGTCGCTGAAAAAAGTATAGCTTTGATTTTGAAGCAAAGCGGTCACCAAATTAAACTTGAGGAACTTATAAAACAGGTCTTAAAGCGCGCCTAACTGATTGAAATTTTTTGACGGGTAAATCATACATATTACTACTTGTAGGAGCAATAGGACTCTGCTTTTTTCCGCAGGACAGCTATACCTATGGCTCTGGCAATAGGTTTTTTATCCAACAGGATACCATCCCTAAAGACACCATTGCGGCTGATACTATCGGTCCTTATACACCAACAAAAACACCAACGTACAAAGCACCATATAGGTTCGGTGATCCTTTCTCCAATAGAAACAGTTCATCGCCTTTGTTGCTCACTGACCCGTCTGAAATCGACATGCAGGTGGAGTATGACTCTGGTTTTTCCTACAATGTGTACGAAAGAATCGGTGACGTTAATTTCCGGCCAGTTACCACCATGTCTTTTGATGAGTATGATAGCTACAGCGATCAGCAGCTTACCAAGGAATATTTTCAGGAGAGATCTTCCGGCCTTGATGGTGAAAGCGCCATTAGTGGCAGAAGCCTAATTCCCCGGCTTTATATCAGCCCAATGTTTGATCGACTGTTTGGAGGCAGCTATGTTGATATTCAGCCAAATGGATTTGTAAATCTTGATTTTGGCGGGCGATTTCAAAGAACTGACAACCCACAGCTCACCCAGCGGCAGCAGAGAAATGGCGGCTTCAATTTTGATCAACAAATTTCTCTTAACCTGGTAGGAAAGGTTGGAGAAAAACTGGCCATTACGGCAAATTTTGATAACAACAACACCTTTGATTTTCAGAATAACCTAAAGGTAGAATATACAGGCTATGAAGAGGATATCGTAAAGAAAATAGAAATTGGCAATGTAAGTATGCCGGTTTCCAATAGCCTCATGACAGGCGCTCAGTCTCTTTTTGGGGTCAAAACCCAACTCCAGTTCGGTAAACTCTTTGTGACCAGTGTGGTTTCTCGACAGCAAGGAAAAAGTGAGGTCCTTACCATCGAAAGTGGTTTCCAGGGAAAAGAATTTGAAGTAAGAGCTTCAGATTATGATGAAAACCGGCATTTCTTCCTGGCTCAGTTTTTCAGAGATAACTATGAAAGATGGCACAATAACCTACCCCAACTTGTCTCCGGGGTAAATGTGACCAGAGTGGAAGTTTATGTGATCAATAGAAATAATGATACCCAAACTACACGGCAAATTGCCGCTTTCCAGGATTTGGGAGAGGGATCTGTCATCTACAACAACCTGGGGGGAGACATTCAAGGTAATGGTGGTGCGCCTGACAACAGCGCCAACAACCTGTACCGCGATTATCTGAGCAACCTTACAAGAAACAAGGATGAGATTCTCAATGAAATCACTGCGCTGGGTTTGGAAGAGTCCCGAGATTTTGTAAAGGTAGGTACCGCCCGAAAGCTTGACGAAAGTGAATACACAATCAATAAAAAGCTGGGATATATCTCGCTGCTACGCAAGCTGCAAAATGATGAACTACTGGCTGTTTCTTATGAATATACCTATGCCGGAAAATCAGGGGGATATCAGGTGGGTGAGCTCACAGAGGATTATTCAAGATATTCTGAAAATGACGTCATCTTCCTCAAGATGCTTCGCCCAAATAAGATAGATACGGAGATCCCTGCCTGGGACCTCATGATGAAAAATATCTATTATCTAAACGCAAATCAGATCGAGAGTGAAGGTTTTCAGCTTAGAATAAGATATAGAGATGATGCCTCCGGTATAGACAATCCATCACTTCATGAGGGACGGAGAACAACCAACATCCCACTCGTGGAGCTGTTGAAACTGGATCAGCTCAATCAGAATAACGACCGACAAAAAGATCAAAATTTTGACTTTATCGAAGATGTAACCATCGATTCTAAAAATGGATATATCAAGTTTCCGGTATTGGAGCCTTTCGGCAAAACACTCGAAAGCTACTTTGATGCGGATGAAGTTGCTTTCAAAGAAAAGTACGTCTATGATACGCTTTATCAAGGGACCAAAAACGATGCGCAGCAGGTTTCGAGCAAGGACAAGTTCTTCATTACGGGTAGTTTCAATGCTGGTTCTTCTAGCGAAATAGCCCTACCGGGAATTAATATAGCTGAAGGTTCAGTGCGGGTAACTGCCGGAAATACGCCACTAACCGAGGGGCTTGACTTTACCGTAGATTACAACTTGGGCAGGGTACGTATTATCAATGATGGTATTTTGAGTTCGGGTAAAACCATCAACATCGCCTATGAAAAAGCTGACCTGTTCAATTTTCAGGCCCGCTGGCTGTACGGCACCAGACTAGATTACCGATTCAGTGATCAATTCAATATAGGTGCTACCGTCATGCACCTGAATGAACGTCCGGGTGGGGTTTCTCACTATCAAATTGGTGACGAGCCAACCAGCAACACAAAGTATGGTTTTGATGTCAATTTTCAAGAAGAAGTGCCTTTTTTGACAAAGGCGATGGATTTTTTGCCTTTGGTCAGTACCAAAGAAAAGTCAACGATAACCTTCAATGCAGAATTTGCCCAGATGGTGCCAGGTACATCCAATGTCATTAATGGAGAGGGTACCTCTTATATAGATGATTTTGAAAATTCTGTTATTACCAATGGGCTTGATGGAGCTGCAGGCTGGCGCTTAGCGTCCACACCTAAAGGAAAAAATTTAATCGAGGGTTCGGAAGATATGCCCGATCTCGGATTCAACGCTAACAGGGCAAAAGTGTCGTGGTACAGCATTGACCCGACCGTTTTTTACCGAACCTCAGGTGCTATCAATGAACCCAAAAACATTTCGGAGGCTGACAAGCAAAACCACTACGTTAGGCCAATTTTTCCTCAGGAGATTTACACAGAACGCGATGCTTTTCAGGTTCAAACGTACGAAACTACTTTTGACATAGCATATTTCCCTTCAGAAAGAGGGGCGTATAACTACACCTCGCAATATGACCCTGTATCTGATCGACTTACATCCAACCCTGAGGACAATTGGGGAGGATTGATGCGTTCCGTGTCTGGATCTGAGACAGATTTTGATAAGAATAATGTAGAGTACATAGAGTTTTGGCTCATGGATCCGTTTGCTGATGTGGTGCCAGATGGAAGCGCAACAGCGCAGAGAAATACCAGAGGAGGTAAGCTAGTTTTTAACCTGGGAAATATTTCTGAGGATGTAATCCCGGATAGTAGGCATTCATATGAAACCGGCCTTCCTGATGATGGAGATACCACTGAGGCTGTGAGTAGTATTTGGGGACAGGTTCCGTCAGAGCCATACCTTACAAATAACTTTGAGAATTCTCGTTCTGCCAGATCTAATCAGGATGTTGGACTCGATGGTCTGAGCAATGATCTGGAAGTGCTAAAATTTGGGTCAGGTTTTGGGGATGACCCCTCAGCGGATGATTTTTGGCACTATCTGGACAATAGATGGGACGAAAAGGGGGCCAAGATTCTTGAGCGCTATAAGAACTACAATGGAATGGATAGCAACTCACCTATCTCTTCTGGTAACATTTTGAGGGCGTCCTATACAATTGGGGACAATGAGGATTTAAACTCAGATAACACAGTCTCAACCCTGGAAGAATATTACGAATATGAAGTGGATCTTAGACCAGGAGAGCTTCAGGTCGGAGAGGGATATATCGTAGATAAAGTGGAAAGTCAACAAGGAAATGGTGAATCGTCCTGGTACCTATTCAGAATCCCTATCAAAGATCCCGATGGCGTATACGGAAACATCTCCGGTTTTAAAAACATTCGGTTTATCCGAATGTATATGACAGATTTTGCTGAGCCCGTGGTACTCAGAACCAACAACTTGCAATTTGTAAGAAGTCAGTGGAGAAAATATGATTTGGCACTCAATGACTCTGGTTTTGATCTGGTTCCGGAAACAGCCATTTCTGATTTTACAGTTTCTGTGGTCAACATTGAAGGAAATAGTTCCGGAGGAAATAACAAATCACCATATGTAGTTCCGCCGGGGGTGCAGAGAGACCAGGATAATACCACTTATATCAACAGGTTTGTGAATGAGCAATCCCTGCAAATTTGTGTAGAAGACCTGGCTGACAAAGATGCACGCGCCGTGTACAAAAATGTGGGCTTTGATTTACTCAACTACGGAAGGATCAAGATGTTTTTTCACGCAGAACCATACTTGGGCGACAATGTAAACGATGATGAAGTCTCAGCTTTCCTTAGGTTGGGTACCGAACAAGTTGATAATTATTATGAAATAGAGATCCCACTAAAAATCACCAATCCGGAAGGTCTAAATCAGGCTACTCCAAACATAGAGCGTATCGTGTGGCCCGAAGAGAACGAAATAGATATCTCGATTAATGAGTTGCTAGGGTTGAAGGCTCAGAGAAACAAAGAAGGTAGAGACATAGGTAACCCATATTCGGGATTTTCAAATGATGGAAGGCACAGGCTCACGGTCAAAGGAAATCCGGATATCAGCACCGTTCTCACCATGATGATAGGTATTAGAAATACCAATTATGATGAATCTCCTGATCAATCAACTAAATCTGTTTGTGTATGGGCCAATGAACTTCGTGTTACGGACTTTGACACAAACAAAGGCTGGGCGGCAAATGCCCGAATCAGCACCAAGCTTGCCGATGTAGCAACCATAAACGCTTCCACTCGATATACATCAATCGGTTTTGGTAATATTCAGCAAACCATACAGCAGCGAACCAGGGAAGAAACTTTGCAGTATGACGTATCAGCTAATGTGAACGTTGATAAATTTTTGCTGCCACATAAGACAGGTCTGGTTGTACCCATGTTTGTGAGCTATGAAAAGCAGAGGTCCACACCGCAGTTTGACCCGTTAGATCCAGATACCCCGCTGGAAGCATCGCTGGAAGTTTTTGATTCGGAAAGAGAGCGCAACGCATACAAGCGACTAGTGGAAGAGCGCAGTGAGCGCCGCAGCATCAACTTCACCAATGTGCACAAAGAAAAGGTTAACCCAGAGGCCAATCAGCATTTCTTTGATATCGAAAACATCGGCGTTTCCTACGCCTACAGTGAGGCAGTTTCCAGCAATGTAAACACGCAGATATACATTCAAAAGTCCGTTTCTGGCGGTATTTCATACAATTATTCCCCTATTGATTTCAGCATAGAGCCATTTTCTGATGTTGATGTGTTTTCCAGTCCATATCTGAAACTGATAAAGGACATCAATTTCTCTCCGCTACCCACAAGCTTGTCTTTTCGTACGGATTTGAACAGAAGTTTCAGGAAAACACAGTTGTATAACAACGAACTCACGACTGACGGAATAGATCCGTATTATGAGCGGCTGTTTACATTTACCAGAAATTATGGCATGGGTTGGAGTCCGTTCAAAAGTCTGAGTCTTGATTATTCTGCCCGTGCCAATGCCGTCATTGATGAGCCGGATGATGTGATTGACGGTGATATCAACACGGATGAAGAGCGACAATATATTTGGAGCGAGGTGAAGAGTCTCGGTCGAATGAAAAATTTTGATCAGGATGTTTCCGCTACGTATAGATTGCCATTGGATAAGCTACCTTTTACCGATTGGGTCAGTGCAGATGTTCGCTATGGAGCAGGCTTCACATGGACAGCTGGTTCGCTTTCGCAAAATGACTCTTTAGGTAATTTCTTCGGGCACACCATACAGAACAGTCGCGATCAGGGGCTAAACGGAAAGGTTGATCTGACCAAACTGTATAGTAAAGTGACTTTTCTCGATGAAGCCAGTAAGAGTAAAAGAGATGAAAAAGTCTCTATCGGAACAGGAATATTGAGATTTATCATGGCGGTGAAAAACGTAAACTTCACTTACAATGTACGTGAGGGTACCGTGTTGCCAGGGTTTAATCAAACACCGTTCCTTCTGGGAATGGATAGTTCATGGAACGCCCCCGGCTGGAAATTTTTGATGGGCGATCAGGATCCGGACATAAGGTTTAGGGCGGCACGCGCAGGCTGGCTGAGTGAAAGTCCCTTGCAGACAACCCCGTTTGAACAAAGCAAATCCGTTGATCTTAGCTTCAAGACCTCCATTGAACCTTTGAAAGATTTTAAAATTCAGCTTGATGCCATGAGAAATAACCTGGGCACCTATCAGGAGCTTTATGTTAGGGATGACTCCCTGAGCAGCTCAGCTCCCAATGGAGGGTTTGTGTCCGTTTCTCCATCCCGGTCGGGTAGTTATTCTATATCTTTTATATCCATTAAAACAGCTTTTGTCAAGAATAGAAATGACAATACCAGTGCCACATTTGATCAATTTGTTGAGAATATCGAGATCATCCGATCGAGGCAGAATGAACGGAGTGTATTGGGAGGGTATGATTCACTCAATCAGGATGTACTGATTCCGGCGTTTATTGCGGCTTATTCTGGTCAGGATGCTTCCGCTTCCAGGCTGAGTCCTTTCCCGAAAATTCCTATACCAAATTGGCGTGTAGACTATGGCGGGCTTATCAAAATACCGTTTATAGAGGAGCATTTCAGTTCGTTTACCTTGACCCACGCCTATCGATCCATGTACAACGTAAACAACTACACCAACTCACTGGATTACACAGATAACCTTTCTTTGGATAACAATATTTTGGAGTATCCTACGGCCTACAAGACCGATGAAGAGGGAAGGCCGGTTCCCGTATATAACATTACGCAAGTTTCTATTGCTGAGCAGTTTACCCCACTGATAGGGATCAATATCAGAACCAAAAACAACATCACCTCGCGCATGGATTATAAAAAAGAGCGAAACCTTTCCCTAAACATGTCCAATTCTCAGGTAACAGAAACGCTCAACAATGATTTCACCTTTGATTTTGGTTTCACCAAATCTGATTTCAAACTGCCTTTCAAAATACGGGGTAGAGTAGTGGGGCTGGAAAATGATGTGACTTTTCGTATGGCCATGACCGTAAGAGACGCAACTACCGTGCAGCGAAAGATTGATGGAGAAAGCATAGTAACAAATGGTAATACAAGCTTCCAGTTTAGACCTGCCATGACATACAAACTCAATAATCAGCTTGACCTTACAGCCTATTTTGATCGCAGTGTGAATGAACCAAAAATAAGTGCGTTCAAGACTGCAACCACAGCATTTGGCTTTCAGTTAAGATTTAGTCTCGCTCAGTAATCAGACTTTCCGCATTTCTCTTAATTTTGGCACAAATTATAACTACCATCAAGTATGAACGTACCTGGAGATTTATTTTACACAGAAGACCATGAATGGGTCAGAATAGAAGGAGATGAAGCATATATAGGCATCACAGATTTTGCTCAGGGTGAGCTAGGTGATATCGTGTATGTGGAGATAGAAACAGAGGGCGAGGAGTTGGGTTCAGGCGCGGTTTTCGGCACGGTAGAGGCCGTGAAGACTGTTTCTGATCTGTTTATGCCGCTCTCTGGAGAAGTGATTGAAATCAACGAAAAGCTGGAAGGAGAGCCGGAGTTGGTCAATAGTGATCCTTACGGTGATGGCTGGATGATCAAGGTAAAGGTCTCAGACAAAGGAGATAAACTTTTGTCAGCGGAGGACTATCAGTCTCAGATCGGTGGATAAGAAAATCCGTAAGTGGATATTCTGGTTTTTTATAATCTGGAATTTTATCCTTTTTTATCTGCTACTCACTCCCGGCTCACTATACAAGGGCGTTTATTTATTTGAAGGTGAGGACAAGTTTGTGCATGCCATTTTGTTTGGTGTGTGGACGTTTTGCCTCTCTTTCCTTTTGATGAAAAAGGAGCAGATTGTAAAAAAGACAGCACTGACTGGATTTATTGTGGCGATTTTGCTGGCGGCAGTTACGGAGCTGGCTCAAATGATTGTACCAAACCGAACTGCAGGATTTAGTGATTTTTTTGCTGATATGGCTGGTGCCCTTATTGGGATTGGGGTGATGTTTCTTGTAAAAAAGGAACTAAATCGTACCTAAAAAAAGTTAGAGAACTAATATATTTGGTGTCTTGACTACTTTTAGCGAAGGAATAATATGGAATTAAAGAAAAACCCAAAAGCTGATCTATCTAAAAAGTCAGGCCTGTTTATGAACATTGGCCTCTCTGTGAGCTTGCTCTGCGTGATAGTAGCTTTTGAATGGAGAACCTACGATGATTCTGATCTTGTGGATCTGGGTCAGATCGATGACGATTTTGAAGATATTATGGAAATTCCTCCTACGGAGCAACCACCGCCCCCACCGCCTAAGATTCAGCTTCCTGAAATCATAGAGGTGCCGGATGAAGAAGAGATCGAAGAAGAGATCGAGGTGGAGCTTGACGTGGAAGTAACCGAGGAAACGGTCATCGAGGATATCGTATTTGATGATGCACCTGCCGAAGAAGAAGTTGATGAGGTTTTCACGATTGTGGAAGACCCTGCTGAGTTCCCTGGTGGTATGGCTGCCTTCTACAAGTATGTTGGTGACAACATGAAATATCCAGCGCAAGCGCGTAGAATGGGTATCGAAGGAAGAGTTTACGTTCAGTTCGTTGTTGATAAGGTAGGAAACGTAACCGAAGTGACGGCTGTGAAAGGTATTGGAGCTGGATGTGATGAAGAGGCGGAAAGAGTGCTTCGAGAATCACCACAGTTTAAGCCTGGTAAGCAGCGTGGACGCCCTGTAAAGCAAAGAATGGTATTGCCTATCATTTTTAGATTGAGCAATTAATCATTAAAATATAAGTTAGAGGAAGCCTCAACGAAAGTTGAGGCTTTTTTTGTGCCTCAATTTTGATTAAGTCTTCTATTAAGTTCCGGTAATAGCTCTTTTAGGCCCTTATACTCCAGGCTTGCTTCTGTCATCCCGTTTACGGCTTTCAGTAGTTGGGTTTTCTCATAGTGGTTTAAATCATCCACATCGTAAAAGTATGTCCTGATTGTAAATAGGAATGCATTCACATCTGGGAAACCTATTAAGTTTTGCCGTTCAACTCTGAGATAGAGAGGTTGATTTGCCTCTGGAATTGATCGCCCTACCCATTCATCCTGTGTTATTTCATCTGGAGCGATTGGGTGATGGTTGAGACGCTTGTCTGACCCCACGCCCCAGGCAAATCGGACGAATGGCCCGCCTTGTTTTACGATAGATTGAAGCATGGCTCGGTATCGTTCCAGTGTCTTCTCCATTCCAGCCACGGGCTTGTGAATGGCATCAAATGGCTGCCCTATTTTATCGGCAGGAGACCAGTGGTTAGGGGAACACAGATGAATAGCCGCTAAATATTCAGACTCATCGGTAAGTTGAAATACGGCTAAATCTTCCTGCACCTGACAACACAAGGCATCAAATAGTGACAGATAGTTCGTGTGCTTTGATGAAACCTTTAAGGTTTCCTTTTTTAAATTATTGATTAAAAGGCTACCATCAAATGTGAAGTGATCAGGGTGCTCCTGAGATAGCTCATTGATGATGTATTTATTTACTGCGGCAATCGTCTCACCTTTCAAATGACTGGTTAGGTGGTATTTGCTGATATCTTCCTTACGGCAATCTTCCTTGTTTTTGATATATGCAGAATAGTTTTCATCAATTTGGAAGACCAAACGATCATATTCTGATTTTTCTCTTGCTGAAAGTTTTATTCCGGGTGCAGTTGAGTATTCGCCCGATAGAAATGGGAGGTATTTTTTGCCGTCTGACATTCAACTAAATTATACAGAATCTCAAAACCCAGAGCCATTGTGGGTGTAAAGGAATGGTTTTGAAGTATGGTAGTAAAAACCTATTGAGCATTGGAACATCAAATACGCGTTATTCATATAAGGAGTGTGAACAGCAGGAGCTTGTTTTAGTAAAAAATTAAAAGATCACTTGCATATTGGGTCAACCGATGGTTATTATCTGTTTGAAAAGCAGCATTTTTTTAAGTTACCGTTTATTCCATTTTAGTTGACCAAGATTGTTGTTTCTAATTATTTGATATAAATAGTATTACCTTCAAATACTTAACCCCAATTGAAAGCATTGTAGTTAGAGCAATATTTTGGCTATAAATATGTCTTTTGATGAAAATTGTTTTATGAATGACCTTAAAACCGAAAATGTTTAAGTTGATTGATTGTGAGAACATACATCAATGGTTTGAGAGTTGCTATCAACGGAATTTCACAAATCTTTATCAATATGTTATAGGCATAACTAAAGATGGACAAGCAGCCGAAGACATTGTTTCAGAAACTTTCATGAATCTATGGAGTAATCGAGAGAACCTCACTTCGATTAATAATATTGATTCTTATTTATTTATCACTGTAAAAAACTCTACAATAAGGTTTGTTACTCGAAACCCTAATCAGTTTTCTCGTGGCAATTTGGAAGAGACTATAAAAGAAATTGATAGACACGACCCTGAACAGGTTATGTTGGAGCAAGAATTGGTAGGCACTATAAATGATGCTATTAATAGGTTACCTGATAAATGCCAAATTGTTTATAAGCTGGTTCGCCAAGAGGGTAAATCTGTGAAAGAAGTGGCGGTTGAGATGGGTGTATCAGAGGGAGCAATTAAAAACCATATAACGAAGGCCGTTTCAAAAATAAGAGAAGAGGTTACGGATTATCTCGAAGCTTCTGATGATTCTAAATCTGAATATGGTACTTTCAATATTCTACTGCTCATTGGGGCTATGGGTTTGCTTAGTTAATTATGAAATTGTTAATTTTTCCCGCTAATTACCATATTTCGCACAATTATTATTATTTGTTGTTAAACAAATAACAAATTTCTCAAGATGTATATGACTCAAGACATGTTTTTGACTCTTTAATAATACATAGAGCTAAGACATCTTATGAACGAGATCATTCTTAAATATTTGAATAAAGAAATGAGTATTGACGATCAGCACAGATTGTCAAAATGGTTGGACGAAGACCCTAAGAATCGAATAATTCTAAATAAGATTAATTTATACTGGCGATCAGGCGACTATTCCAATCAGATGGCCAAAGACAGAATATGGATAAAGCTCCTTGATGAAATTGATTCATCTGCGGATTATGCTACTCGAAGAGAAAGTAAGGAATTACACATCAATTGGTATGCTGTTGCAGCTGCGGTAACGTTTCTAGTTGCGTCCAGCTTTCTGATTTATAATTTATGGTTTAGCTATAATCTTGACACTATCCGTATGGTTGAGAAGGTTTCTCCTGTAGGAAAGAAATTAGAGTTACAACTGGCTGATGGCAGTACAGTAAAATTGAATTCAGGGTCGAAGATTACTTATCCAGAAGTATTTGAAGGGAATAGTAGGCAGGTGGAATTGACTGGAGAGGCCTTTTTTAATATAACCAAGAATGAATTCAAACCATTTATCATAACAGCGAATAACATTAACGTTGAGGTATTAGGAACCTCATTCTCTGTTCAGGCTTATGAAGACGAGTCTTTTTCAGAGGTGTTTGTACGGTCTGGAAAAGTCAGGGTGAGTGACCCTTCGGGTAGGAGCTTCGTAGATTTACTACCCGATGAGAAAGCTACTTATAACAAGGAAAAGAATGTGCTCAGTAGGTCTATTATCGAGAATAGCATTGCTGCTTTCGGTTGGATGAATGGGAGGTTGGTTTTCGAAGATGAAGAACTCGCGGTGGTGTTCAAAAGGCTTTCCAGATGGTATGGCGTTTCGATTTCCTACGACAAAATTGCGCTGAAAGAAAAGAAAATAACGATCAATTGCAAAGGTTGCTCTATTAAAGAACTGATGGAAAGCCTTTCTTACAACTACGAATTTGAGTATAAAATAAGCGGAAATTTAATAACGATATACTAATCAAGTAAATACAAAAGCCGAGTATGGTTTTGGGGAAAACTACTCGGCTTTTTTGAACTACAAGTCTTGGATTTAACCATAAACTTATGAATACAAAAGTACACTTATTTATTTCTTTTATGTCCAAAATGGCCATATGCGCAACGATTTTTTGCTATTCACTTACAATGGCATTAGCTGGCGAGTCCCTAGCCCAAAGAAAAAAACTCGTGGAGACTCATGTGGATGTTAGGCACAATCAAGATGAACTGCTGGGCTTAATAAAGGAGCTTGAAAGCGCCACGGACTTTTCATTTATGTATACCCGTTCTGATTTAAAGGGTAGAAAGATAGAAATCTCAGAAGGAGAATGGAATATGGAAAGATTGATGAAGGAAGTTTCAAGTCAATCAAAGGTTTCTATACATAGAGTAAATGAGATCATTTCCATAAAACGTGTATCCAATCAAACTGAAAAGCCAAATCTGTACGAAAAGTTGACATCACAGCTGACTGTAAACGGACGTGTGATTGATGATTTGGGCGAAACACTCCCCGGAACCACTGTACAGGTTAAAGGAACCACCATTGGTACTATTACAGATTTGGATGGTTCATATTCTATAGAGGCAGAAGAGAGTGATGTTTTAGTATTCTCATTTGTTGGATTTAAGACCGTAGAGGTACCTGTAGATAACCGCACTGAGATCAATGTGGAGATGAGCGTAGATATAGAGGCGCTTGATGAAGTAGTGGTTGTGGGTTATGGCACATCTAAAAAAGAGGAGCTTACTAGTTCTATCGTTCAGATTAAAAATGAAGATTTCAGAGCCGGTGTGACTAACAATCCTGTTGAGTTGCTTAAAGGGAAAGTGCCAGGTCTTTCTATTATAAACCAAGCGGGAAGTGATCCAAATAGTACCCCACAGGTAAACCTGAGAGGAGTAGGCACAATTAGCGCAAATAATGAACCACTTGTAATTATCGATGGTGTATATGGTTCCATGCCAGATTTGTACATTCTTAACCCAAATGATATTGAATCCTTCAACGTACTTAAGGATGCGGCATCAGCTGCTATATACGGTACCAGAGGAAGTAACGGAGTGATTATCGTGGAGACGAAGTTTGGCGAAAGAGAAAAGAGTCAGATAGTATACACTAGTTCCTATTTCATAGAACGACCGAGAAGAAATCCAGAAATGTTAAATGCTGAAGAGTATCTCGATGTAATGAGAACATTGGGCTTCAACAAAGAATCGATCGACAAGGGATTTGATACCAACTGGACGGATGAATTGATTACATCAAAACTGAGTTCTTATCATTCATTGGCAATATCGAAAGGCACAAAAACATCTCAGATGCGATTTTCTATGGGGTATCGAGATAGCAAAGGACTGATATTGAATAGCAGCAATAAAACCGCCAATTTTAGATTAAACTTCAAACAACAAATTTATAAGTGGTTAGAGGCAGAAGGAACCATCGGTGGAAACCGATCGGATCAGGATTTTGCCAATTATAATGCCTTGGATGAGGCGTTGAAGTACGACCCAACCGCTCCCGTGTATAATGAAGATGGTACTTTCTATCAGTTGCCAGGGGTTGGTGCTTCAAATCCGGTGGGGTTATTGAAGCAGATTGAAAACGGAGCAATAAGTAACAGGGTCAATCTGAATGTAAACCTCACGGGGTACATTACTGATAATCTATCCATTTCGGTCAAAGGATCTTCCTTTATAAGAAACTATGAGCGCTCACTTTTTGAAGATATTGATTCAAGAAGTAGTGTGTTGTCTGGCATACCGGGCAGGGCTGAAAAAGACAACAATTCATCCGTTGAGAATATTTTTGAAGCGACATCAAACTACGATCAGCAATTTGGCAAACACCATATCAAACTACTTGCCGGATATAGCCTCATAAATAACACTACTCAGGGAAGTAACATTTTTAACCAGGGATTCCTGACCAACAAGCTTAAATATAACGACATAGGTGCTGGAAGCTTTCTGCAGGATGGGAGAGCTGATTTTGGAAGCTTCAAGCAGAGTTATAGGCTCATTGCCTTTTTTGGACGCTTTAATTATTCCTGGTCAACCAAGTATCTGTTTAATGCCAGTCTGAGACAAGAGGGAGCAAGTGTTTTTGGAGAGAACAATAAGTGGGGTTTATTTCCTGCTGCTTCTGCGGGGTGGCGAATTTCGCAGGAAGATTTCATGTCTGGACTTCCTTTCATTTCATCCTTAAAATTCAGAGCTGGGTATGGAGTCACAGGAAGGAGTCAGGGTATTTCACCATATCAGTCTTTGGCCAGAATAGGGGAAAGTGGTAGAGCGCTCTACAATGGTCAGTGGATTTTCACTTATGGTCCCGTTAACAATCCTAATCCAGATTTGAGATGGGAGAGAAGCAAAGAGTTAAACATAGGACTGGATTTTGGTATTATATCTGAACGTGTGACTGGATCGGTAGATTTTTATACCAGAATCACAGATGATCTCCTTGGTTCTTTTAATACGCAAACACCACCGAGTTTAGAGCCAGTCATATTCACCAATGTGGGATCAATCAGGAATCAAGGGATCGAATTCATTGGTACTTTCAACGCGATAGAGGGCAATGAATTTAGCTGGGACATTACTTCTACATTCTCCATAAACACCAATGAAGTCATTTCCCTTGCCAATGATCAGTTTCAGGCGGATACGGTGTATTATGGTGATTATGGAAACGTAGCAACTTCACTGTATATGATGGCTGAAGGAACGGCTGTTGGGACATTCTATGGCTTTAAGTTTAAAGAGATTGGGCCAGATGGAAACTGGGTTTTCAAAGACCAAAATGATGATGGACGAATCGATGAAAACATTGACTATCAAGTGATCGGGAATGGCCTTCCAAAGTATTTTTTCAGCGTGAGTAATCAGTTTAGCTGGAAAAACTTTGATTTATCCATATACATGGTAGGGGCTGCAGGATACGATGTTTTCAATGAAAAAAAATTATGGTATGAGAATACCGCGAATTCCCCGTCCAACTATTTTAAATCAATATTGGATGAGCCGGAGGCCTCATTGGATGATCGATTGAGATTTTCAGATTACTATCTGGAAAAAGGCAACTATCTAAGGCTGGATAACATCACCCTAGGTTATAACTTGAGAGATGTGTCGGTTTTCAAGCAGGCACGCATCTACGCCACAGTTACAAATGTGGCCATATTGACCAACTATTCTGGAATTGATCCAGAGGTTGGTAGCGGAACCAACGGAGGTCTGAGTTTCGGGTGGGATACACGTAGTTTCTACCCAAGGTCTGCTACTTATTTATTAGGTCTGAACATTACACTTTGATCATGAAAAATTTACTAAGAATATTTTTACTAGGGATTGGTATATCGAGTTGTATGAACCTTGATGAGGAGGTTTATAGCGAGGTGACAGCAAGTAACTTCTATCAGAATGAGGAAGAGGTGGTGTCTGCAGTGATGAGGCCTTATGCCCATCTAAGACAAGTGTATCTCAATTTTTCAACTAATGGCTGTGGGGTATTTCTCTTGCAGGAGTTATCTACGGACGAGGCGGCCTGGCCAACTAAAGGAAGAGATGGTTTTGATAATGGAAACTGGATTCGTTTGCATCGCCATGAGTGGACAGTGGAAGATGGTTCTTTTTCTATTGCCTGGAACGATATGTACAAAGGCATAGCTTTTTGCAACAACCTGCTTTTCGACTTCAAAGATATTGATGTGATTAATTCGGCTGATAAACTTCAGTACCAAGCCGAGTTGCGCGGACTCAGGGCGTTGTATTATTATTATTTGCTCGATTTGTTTGGCAATGTACCCGTCGTAACCGCCATTAACCAATTTAGCCCTTCTAACAATACTCGGGAAGAAGTATTCAATTTCATCGAAGAAGAAATTCTCGAAATCAGAGCCAATCTACCGATGAAAGATGACATTGGATGGTACGGACGATTTACTCAGGAGGCTGCAAATGGACTGCTTTCCAGATTGTATCTGAATGCAGAAGGATATACCGGTAAGGCCAGATGGTCTGATTGTATAGATGTTAGTCGTTTGGTTTTAGAATCCTCGTTTTCGCTGGAGTCACAATGGGATGCCCCCTTCAAAACTGATAATTATGCCTCTGACGAAAACGTCTTTGCTATTCCGGCTGATGAACTTTTTGGAAATGATTTACAGCAAATGTTTCAATTCACCACTCATTGGCAACAGCGAGAACCACAGTTTGGATATCAGGGGAATGGTGGATATAACGGTATGGTAAGTGTGCGGGAGTTTATAGAAAACTATGACACTCTAAATGATGCCAGATGCTTTTTTGATTCCAGGGTTTTTATTCCCGGAAATGAGAATGATCTGTCCTTGAAAAGGGGACAATTTATGTGGGGGCCGCAGTACGGTAGAGATGGGAACCCTATTATGGGAACCAATGATAAAAATGGTGAGCACCTGGTTTTTGAGCTAGACGTACCAAATATGGAAGATGGCAATGAGGCTTCTGGAGCCAGAAATATTAAATATCAGGTCGAATATGGTGCGGTAGGGTTTTCCAATGATGTGGTGCTCTTCAGACTTGCCGAGATGTATTTCAATATTGCTGAGGCTTCTCTAAGGAGTGGTGGTGGGGTTCCTCAAGATGCACTTGATGGAATCAATGCCATACGCACAAGAGCGAATGTATCAACCTACCCTAGCCTAACATTAGATGAGATATACAAAGAAAAAGGGAGAGAAATGGCTTATGAAGGCTTGCGCCGTACGGACATGATTCGATACAAAAAATACACCAGCGATTGGTGGGATAAAGAGGTTAGCGATGGGTTCAGAATCTTATACCCTATTCCTCAGTCTAGCCGAAATGTTAATCCAAACTTAGAACAGAACCCGGGTTACCCCAACTAACCGAAAATATTAAATATTAATTAAATCTAAAATTGAACTACAATGATTGACTTAAACAGCAAAAACAAATCTTATGGGATAAGGACAGTGATGGTGTCCTTAGGCCTGATTTTACTTTTTACTCTTAATTCTTGCGGAGACGATGACGAGGATAAAGGACCGAGTACAGATATTACCGAATTGAATGCAGAAATAGCTACTGTGGAGTCTTTACTTTCTTCATCCGTTGAGGGGAACGGTATTGGAGAATACTACAAGAATTCAAAGGAGCCACTGGAAACGGCATTAACCGGTGCTCAAGCCGTATCCAGCAATGATGATGCTACTCAGGAAGAAATAGATGCCGCATTGACCTCACTCGAAGATGCTCGATTCGCATTCGCAGCTCGGGAGATTGAGGATGCAGCACTACAGTTTTCAGCAAATGACTCGGAAAATTCCATTGCCTTGGAGCAAAGTGGCAATTCAGCAAGTATTTTCAACAGAGGTGAGTTCACATTCGAGACTTGGGTTTACTATACAGATAAGCCAGGTTTTTTTGGGCAAATGGCCTCTACTGAATTTTATGCTGACGGAGTTTGGGGGTGGAATGTAAGGGTTGGAGATGATGACGCGCTTGATTTTGCTATTGGGGATGCCGATGGTGAGAGCAGACTTCAACCAAATGTTACGGATGTTCCTGAGGCGATCGTTCCTAGAAATGAGTGGGTACACATAGCATGCACTTTCGATGGAACTACTATGAAATCGTACATTAATGGAAACGAAATAGGGTCACTTGATGCTTCAGACAGAGATAGAATGAGTGAAGTTGCTACACAAGAAGGTGCTCAGCCACTTACATTGGGTAATAGTGCCGGTTTCAAGCAGCCTGAAAGAAGATTGGTCGGTAAAATGTTTGATGTACGTTATTGGGGAGTAGCTAGATCTGCAGCGGAAGTTAAAGAAGATATGAATTACATTATAGGAGGAGATGAAACTGGTCTGATTGGTTACTGGCCATTTGCCAAACCAGCTACAAGTAGTTTGATCACAGACTGGGCTTCTGCTACAGAAGGGGAGAACAATTTGTCGCTAGTAGATGGAGCTATCGTAAGTACTCGATAGTTTAATAGAACCTTATATTTCTTCATAGATGTACAGCGCCGCACTTCATTGTGCGGCCTGATACACTATTGCCCAAATTTTTTAAAGACTGGTTCATACTTGCACAGAACGTGCAGAGAAATTCTTCAAGAACCATTTGAAAATCTACTAATGAAAAATAGGATGATACTCTTAAAATTTATTTTAATAATGCTTCCTCTTGTAGGGTGCAAGGAAGAATCTATCATGGATCCTGATAAGAAAGAGCCAAAAGAAACGGTGGCACCTTCTTGGGTGTCTCGGGCTGATTCTTCATTTAATTCCCTAAACCTTATTTATTGGAATGAGGAAAACGATGTTTATAATACTGACAATAAAAAGAACTTGAATACGCAGCACTACTGGTGGCAGGCCAATGCACTGGATGCCGTGGTGGACGCTGCAATAAGAGACAAAAGCCCGACAACAATTAACCAGGTTAACGAAATGATTGCTGGTATAAAAAACAATATCAGCTCCCTTAGAAACAATGATTTCTTTGACGATCGTGAATGGATGGCATTGTCGATTTTAAGAGCGTATGAGGTAACGGAAAATGAAGAATACCTCGAGGATGTTAAGGGGCTTTGGGAAGATATTAAACTAGGCTGGAATGACAATCACGGAGGAGGAGTCGCGTGGAATGAGAACCAATTAGACTATAAAAATTCCCCATCGAATGGGCCTGCGGCGATTTTGGCTTTTAGACTTCATAAAATTACTGGATCAACAGATGATCTTGAGTTTGGTAAGCAAATACTAGTTTGGCAAGAATCCAAGTTGGTTGATCCTGCAACCGGAATAGTCTGGGATGGCATTGGCCGACAGGGAGGAACTGGGATAGATGGAGACAATAGCACGGAAGATTTTTGGCGCTTTACTTATAACCAAGGAACCTATGCCGGTGCTCTTGCCGAGCTCTATAGTATCACAGGGGATCGCGAATTGCTGGTTAAGGCCTTAAGAACTTTCAGAGCAACAGAATCGCTTTTATCCAGCTCTTCAGGTATAATTCGGCCGGAGGGTGAAGGTGATGGTGGCTTGTTCAAAGGGATTATGATGCGCTACTTTGGCGTACTTGCTGAGTCCGAGGGATTAAGTGATGGAGAGCGCAAGAATGTAATTGATTACTTGGTTGACAATGGAGAAAGTGCCTGGGACAAGGCAAGAAATCCTGCTTATCCGTTTATTTTCAATCATGATTGGAGAGTCAGCCCACCTGTAAATAGTCAGGGGCAAGTTTCATCTTCCATTGAGCTTACAGTAGCCTTAAGCGGTGTATTCTTAATGGAAACACTTGCTGCCCTTGAAGCCAAGGGCTTCATTTAAACCTTATAATTCACCAAGTAATATTAGATAAAATGAATAGAAGAAAATTTATTCGAGCCAATACCCTTTCTATGATTGGGGCAGGCACCTTATTGTCAGGAATGAATTTCCCTATGACTATTTGGGATGAAAGTTATACCTCCAACCGCCCTTCAAAATCAAACCGTAATTTTGTAAGTAAGGCAGTTGAAGAAACCATCGATAAGGTGAAAAAGGGTATTGAGAATCCAAAGCTGTCCTGGATGTTTGAAAACTGTTTTCCCAACACACTCGACACCACTGTTCAATACGAAGAGAAAGGTGGAGTACCAGATACTTTTGTCATTACAGGAGATATACCAGCTATGTGGTTAAGGGATAGTACGGCCCAAGTGTGGCCGTACTTACCTTTAATAAACAAAGATAATAAGCTTCGGAAGCTAATTGCAGGTGTTGTCCACCGGCAAACCAAAAGTGTACTTATAGATCCGTATGCCAATGCATTTAATAAGGAAGCTACCGGAGGGCATTGGCAGAGTGATGATACAGAAATGAAGCTCGAATTGCACGAGCGAAAGTGGGAAGTGGATTCTTTGTGTTATACCATTAGACTTGCCTATCATTATTGGAAGACCTCTGGGGACGCATCTGTGTTTACTTCAGATTGGCAGGAGGCCATGAAACTGGTTGTTAAAACATTTAAGGAGCAACAACGAAAAG